>NZ_CP139145.1:2741791-3046435 GCF_034048115.1 Pseudarthrobacter sp. IC2-21
AAGACAGTGTCCGCCATCTCGAGGCTGCGCAGTGTAGCGGCGTTCCGGCGGGGGGCCATGGTGTCGAAGCTGATTTCCTCATCCGCTTCGAGGCAAAACCCTGTGTCCACCACTACAACGTCGGCGATCTCCTTGCCGCGTTCCAGGACCAGCGCCAGGGCTGCTGCCCGGAGTTCGGTCCACCGGTCCGCTCTGGTGATCCCGGTCAGAACGCGGAACGTTCCAAGTCTGGTACTGACCGGCATTGCCACCTTCAGCAGTGCCTCCGCGCCCAACAGGCCCTGGTCCGCCAAACGGCAAGCCTGTGCCAGCCCGGCAGATTCATCCAGGAGGCCCAGGACCGACGCTACGCTCGCGCCGTAGCTGTCCGCGTCAATCAGCAGCACGGACTTACCTTCCGCGGCCAGCTCCCCTGCGATATTCGCGGCGACGAAGGTCCGCCCCGGTGAGCCCGCCGGCCCCCACACGGCGATGATCTGTCCCGCACCGGATGCCGGCGGCACGTCAGCCACTTCGGCGGGCAACGGGCGCAGCGCGGCACCAGTGTCACCCGGCGCACTTCGCAACGTGCCATCCTGGGGAGTCCCGGTCAACTGGGAAACGGCCTCCGCGATCCTGCCGGCCAAGGCGGCCGATCCAACCCCGGTCAGCGCGGACGCGACACCGATGCCTCGCAGCCGTGCAGCTTCTTCCGTGCTGTCCGTGAGCGCGATGATTGCCACGCCCACTGCCCCGAGCCTGTCCACCAAGGATGCCGTGAGACCCTCCGAACCATCGGCAACGACGACTGCCCTCGCTAGCCCGCTTTGGCAGGCCGCCAATAATTCAGTGAGTTCGGCGCAGCGGCGGACCACCGTGACGGGGCCATGGAGCCCCTCCAGGCCGCCCACCACGTCCTCGCGGGCCTGGCCGACGGTTACCACAGGAATGCTCATGACCGGCCGCCGCCCGGATTCCACACCACGGAGATCTTGGCCTGGTTGGCCTGGGCACCGAGCAGAGCCGGCATCTGGCTGTCAGCGACCAACACCATCAGGACGGTACTGCGGGACGAGCCCAAGGCCGTGGACGCCGCCGTCACCTGAGCAATTTCTGCGCCACGCAAGAGCAACTTTGGCTCGCTGAAGCCGTTCCGGGCATCGGGCAGGGCCACCCAGACGTCCACCCGGGTGCCGGCAACCGCCTGCGGAGGCAGCGGCTCGTTGATCGTCACTGCAACAGGCTTGCGGTCGAGGGAATCCACGGTTGCCAAGCTCTCTCTGGGCAACAATTGGCTCTTGCCGATTCTTTGTACGGCAACCAGGCCCTCGGGGAGGCCGGCTTCCACCGTGACGTAGTGCTCTTCAGTCTCCCCGAGGCGGACCTTGGCTCGGACGACATTGTCCGCCGTCAGCTTTTCTCCCACGGCGATGGATTCCCGGGCTGCGTAGACCTCGGTGGTCTGGTCCGCGCTGCCCACGAGCGAGATGACACCCACCACGGACGCCAGCACCAGCAACACTCCCACGAGCAGCCGGGGGTCCTTCCACGACGGAGGCTTCAACCTGCCGGCACCTGTGGTTCCCGTGTCGTGGCTCATGCCTTTTCCCCCTAAGCTCCGAGCCAGGCGGCATCGCCCGGACACCTCATTGTTGCGGCACGCGCCCCCGAACAAAAGTCAAAACACCAAACAACGTCAAACTGTGGATAACAGCACCAGATCACGCCTTAAGTGGCAAACTGGTTACATGCCCAGATTCCTCACCCTCGCCGACGTTGCGGAGCAGCTCCAGATCAACTCACCCGCGGCCTATGCGCTGGTCCGCAGCGGTGAACTGAAAGCCATCCAGGTGGGTGGCCGGGGCCAGTGGCGCGTTGAGGAAAAGATGCTCGAGCAGTACATCGAGGAGCGCTACGCCGAGGCCAGCCGCATGATCCAGGAAGCCAAGGCCAAGCAGGGCTAACCTTCCTGCCGGCGGCTTGAGGGGTTTGCTAAAAGTCACCGGCGTGCCATGAACGGACCGCTCCCACAGCTTCGAACGGGACGGTGGAAACCTGCCGGACCTGTAGCGCACGCCGGGCCTCTCCGGGACTGACCAAAGCAAGGTCCAGGAAATCGGCGCCGACCCGGTCAATCACACCTGTCAGGCCACTGTCGGAGGGGGCGCCACCCCGCAGAATGAGCGCCACGCCCGCGCGGTCCCGCGCCAGGCTCCGCAAAGCATGCGCCAGCCCGATCCGGCGGCGTACGTGGGAGGGCTCGCCAAGGGAATCGCGCCCAAGACCCGCATAGTGGGCCACTGACCCATAGGGAATCAGGACCTGATGGCGCGCCTCGTCCAGGACGAGGGCCTCTGCCCCTGCATGACTGAGAACACCATCAAAAGTCCGTCCGCCCAGAAGATGGACGGCCACTTGACGCCCCATGGCACCCCGCAGCCTGTCGCGCAGGACAAGGGAGGCGGCTTCCGCCCTGGCCCGTTCAGAGATCTCGGCTTCGACCGCGAGCGTCGCACCCTCGGCTATCTGTGTCTCCATGTCCCCGAACAGTGCATCCCATCGCATGCGCCCAAGCGTAGGGGCGGCTTGCCCGCCGGTCAATTCACTCCATTCCCTAGACAAAATAGGTTGAATGGGCCCAAACTGATCTAAATACATCAAACAGCATCAAACAACGCCAGATGGAAAGGGGCAGTCATGTCTGTTCAGGCATCACGGGACCTCCGCGCGGACGCCATGATGGCTGTCTCCATTCTCTTGCTGGGATCTTTTTTGTACTTCACAGGCCTGGGCTTACTGGACCGCTGGCACCTATCGGCCTCCAAGGGACAGTCACCCGGCTTCGAAGACCTGCTGGGGGCAGCCGCGGTGGCAGCAGGACTTGTGATCGTCACGTGGTGGCTTTTCGGGGCCGCGACGGCCCTGGTGGTTGCCTTGCTGGTCCGCAACGGCAGGCGGGATGCCGCAGACCGTGCAGGCAGGTTCAGCCCGGCCTTTATGCGAAGGCTCGCCGTGGCAGCATTGTCCGCGCAGTTGCTCGCCGCTCCAGTTGCGCAAGCGGCTGAACCGCCCGGCGGGCCCGCCTGGACGCCGACGCAAGAAACGGCAGTGGAAGCCTCGTGGGCTCCCACCGGCCAAACACTGCCGGCACCAAGTGCAGACCCGCCCTCCGAGCAAGCATCCGCTCCTGTGGCACCGCAGCTCCGACCGTTACTGCCTGCCGTCCGGCCTGACTGGCGCCCCAGCCCGCCCGTCACTGACCCCGGTCTCCTGGCAGCCCGGCCAGCCAGGGCCACCCATGGCACTCCGCCAGCCAGTCCGGAGGTCGCGGTGCTGGCCGGGGACACGCTGTGGGACATTGCTGCGCACCAGCTGGGACCAACCGCCTCGGATGTCGACATCGCCCTGCACTGGCCCCGCTGGTATGAAGCAAACAAAGCCCAGATAGGCGAAAACCCGCACGTCCTGCTGCCCGGGCAGATCCTGAAGGCGCCATCCACGGCATAAGAGATGTTCCAAGACCATTAGCAAACACTCACCTAGGGGAATCACATGAACGCAGTTACGCCCATTCGATCCGCCCGATCACATGGGGGCACGTCGGCAGCACTCCCCGGCCTTCCCCTTCGTTCCGCCACTACCCCAAGCCAACCTTTGCGGGCAGTGGATAACGATGCCGAAGTCCTCGCCATCGCACGTACTACTGTGCAGGCGGCCATGGAGGTACTGGCCGGGATCAGGCCGATCCATCAGCTGGCCCGGCGTCTTGATCCGCGTTGCCTGGCTTTGCTGGAGCACCGGGCCACCTTGATCCGGCGTGAACTGGCCCGCTCGACGTCCCCTACCCTGGCGCGGCTGCACAGGAATTCCGTGGTCCGTTCGGTCCGTTCCTGTGAGGTTGCGCCCGGCGTCTACGAGGCCTGTGCGGTGGTCATCGATGACGTCCGTGCCCGCGCTGTGGCGATCCGCCTGGAACGGGGCAAACAGGCCTGGCGGGTGACCGAGCTCGTGGTCGGCTGAGATCGCATACGGGTGGAAACACGAAGTGCCCGGAGCAGATGCTCCGGGCACTTCCCGTCTATTCGCCGCCGCTAGCGGCCCGCTGCCTCTAGCGGCGCTTCTTCTTTGTCTGACGCTTGGGGGCATCCTGCGTTGCCGCCTTGGCAGGGTTGCCGGACCGCGACGAGGAGCGTGCTTCAACCCGGGTTTCGGAAGCACCCGTCTCGCCGGGCGCCGTGTACTGGAGCTGCGCCGGCTTCTCCGGGGCCTCCAGGCCAGCGGCGTGGATCTGCGGTTCGACGTGCTCGGTGTGGCCGCCGGCCGCATCGGCCACCACAACATCCTGCGCGGGGGTGACCTCAACTTCCAGGTTGTACAGGAAGCCGACGCTCTCTTCGCGGATTGCTTCCATCATGGCTTGGAACATGGTGAAGCCCTCGCGCTGGTATTCCACGAGCGGGTCGCGCTGGGCCATGGCACGCAGGCCGATGCCTTCCTTGAGGTAGTCCATCTCGTAGAGGTGTTCCTGCCACTTGCGCCCAATGACCGAAAGCACCACGCGGCGTTCAAGTTCGCGCATGCTCTCCGAACCGATGGCCTCTTCGCGGGCCTGGTAGACCAGCCGCGCGTCCGAGAGCAGTTCCTCCTTGAGCATCTCAACGGTGAGCCGGGATTTGCCGCCGGCTTCCTCGATGATTTCCTCCGGTGTGACGCTCACCGGGTACAGCGTCTTCAGGTTGGTCCAAAGCTGCGCGAAGTCCCAGTCGTCACCGTTGCCCTCAGCGGTGGCCGAATCAATCAACGCCGTGATGGTGTCCTCGATGAAGAACTGCACTTTCTCGTGCAGATCGTCACCTTCCAGAATCCTGCGCCGGTCACCGTAGATCGCTTCGCGCTGGCGATTGAGCACGTCGTCATACTTGAGCACGTTCTTGCGCTGCTCGGCGTTGCGTCCTTCCACCTGGCCCTGCGCGGACGCGATGGCCCGTGAAACGAGCTTCGACTCCAATGCCACGTCGTCCGGCACGGAGCTGTTCATCAGGCGTTCGGCGGCACCCGAGTTGAAGAGCCGCATCAGGTCGTCGGTCAGCGAAAGGTAGAAGCGTGACTCGCCGGGATCGCCCTGGCGGCCGGAGCGGCCGCGGAGCTGGTTGTCGATGCGGCGGGATTCGTGGCGTTCGGTTCCGAGGACATAGAGACCACCGGTGTTCAGTACTTCCTCATGCTCGTCCTTGACTGCCTGTTTGGCAGCTTCCAGGGCTGCAGGCCACGCGGCCTCGTACTCTTCGGAGTTCTCCTCCGGATCCAGGCCCCGCTTGGCCAGTTCGGCCACGGCCGTGAACTCGGCGTTGCCGCCGAGCATGATGTCAGTTCCGCGGCCAGCCATGTTAGTGGCCACCGTGACAGCACCCTTGCGCCCGGCCTGCGCCACAATGGCTGCTTCACGCGCATGGTTCTTGGCGTTCAGGACCTCATGCCGGATGCCTTCCTTGGCCAGAAGCCGGGAGAGGTATTCGCTCTTTTCAACGCTGGTGGTGCCCACGAGGACCGGCTGCCCCTTTTCGTGGCGTTCGGCAATGTCCTGGACCACGGCGTCGAACTTGACGGTTTCGTTCTTGTAGACGAGGTCCGGCTGGTCGATGCGCTGCATGTCCCGGTTGGTGGGGATGGCCACAACACCCAGCTTGTAGGTGCTCATGAACTCGGCGGCCTCAGTCTCGGCCGTGCCGGTCATGCCGGAGAGTTTGGCGTACATGCGGAAGTAGTTCTGGAGGGTCACCGTGGCCAAGGTCTGGTTTTCGGCCTTGATCTCCACGGCTTCCTTGGCCTCAATGGCCTGGTGCATCCCCTCGTTGTACCGCCGCCCGGCAAGAATGCGGCCGGTGTGCTCGTCAACGATGAGCACTTCGCCGTCGAGGATGACATAGTCCTTGTCGCGCTTGAACAGTTCCTTGGCCTTGATGGCGTTGTTGAGGAAACCGATCAGCGGCGTGTTCGCGGATTCGTAAAGGTTCTGGATGCCCAAATAGTCCTCCACCTTTTCGATGCCGCTCTCCAGGACTCCGACGGTGCGCTTCTTTTCGTCGGTCTCGTAGTCTTCGCCCAGCTTGAGGCGCTGAACCACCTTGGCGAATTCGCTGTACCAGCGGTTCGTGTCACCTTGGGCGGGCCCGGAGATGATCAGCGGGGTACGGGCTTCGTCGATGAGGATGGAGTCAACTTCATCAACGATGGCAAAGTTGTGGCCGCGCTGGACCAGTTCCGACTTGTCCCACGCCATGTTGTCGCGCAGGTAATCGAAGCCGAATTCGTTGTTGGTGCCGTACGTGATGTCCGCGGCGTACATCTGCCGGCGGACAGCGGGATCCTGGTTGGACAGAATGCAGCCGCTGGTCAGGCCGAGGAAGCGGTAGACCCGGCCCATGAGGTCTGACTGGTATTCGGCGAGGTAGTCGTTCACGGTGATCACGTGGACGCCCTTGCCCGTGAGGGCGTTGAGGTAGGCGGGAGCGGTAGCGACGAGGGTCTTGCCTTCACCGGTCTTCATTTCGGCGATGTTGCCGAGATGGAGGGCCGCGCCACCCATCAGCTGGACGTCGAAGTGCCGCATCCCCAGGGTGCGCGAGGAGGCCTCACGTACGGCTGCGAAAGCCTCCGGCAGCAGGTCGTCCAAATGTTCGCCGTCCAGGTGGCGGGCACGCAGGCGATCGGTCTCCTCACGGAGCTCTGCGTCCGTGAACGTCTGGAACGATTCTTCGAGAGCATTAATGGAGTCGGCATAATTCCGAAGTTGCCGCAGGGTTTTTTTGTCACCCGTACGGAGAAGTTTTTCGATAAGTGATGCCACGTGAAGATACTCCCAGTCTGATGCTGCCGAATTCTGGCGTTTTTAGTCTACGGGAGAGACGCGGGCCACGCGGCCCCTGTTCCCTGAGAGCGGATCGGCCCGGTTCCCGGACCGGAGCGCCGCCACGAGGGGCGCAGCCAGGTCCCCCACGGGGCTGACCACAACGTCCCCCAGCCCGAGCCATTCGGCCATGAGTTCCAGCTCCTGGGAAAGTTCGACGGCGGTCCCCGGCGGTGCGTCCTGCTCACCATAGGCGGATCTGACCAGGAGATTTCCTGCCGCACGGTCTGCTTTCAGATCCACGCGGGCCACGATCCTGTCCCCCAGCAGGAACGGCAGCACGTAGTACCCGTAGCGCCGCCGGTGCTCGGGCGTGTAGATCTCGATCCGGTAGTGAAAGCCAAACAGTTCCTCCAGTCTGCGCCGCTCAAACACCAGGGAATCGAACGGGCTCAGCAGGGCCCGGCCTGCGGCCCTCCGCGGCACTCTGGCAGCGGAGTGCAGGAACACCTTCCGGTCCCATCCTGCAACGCTGACAGGCTCCAGCCTCCCGGCCGCGACAAGATCAGCCACGGCGGCGGCCGCAGCTTTGACGGGTGTGCGGAAGTAGTCTGCGAAGCAGCGAACGGTGCCGATGCCGTGGGCCTGGGCGGCGGCATCGATGAGGCGGCGGACCGCATCCACGGGATCCCGCCGGCTGTCCGTGACCGGCCGGCGGTCCGGCAGCACCCGTTCCGTGAGGGCATACCTGCGCTCGAACTGCTCGCTCCTGGACGCCGCGGAGATCAGGCCTTCCTCAAAGAGGTGCTCAAGAACCCTTTTGACGACGTTCCAGTTCCATCCCCAGTTCTCGGTCCGGCGGTCCTCGACATGCCCGATTTTCGCGGTCAGTTCCGCTGCCGTCAGCGGCTTTCCGGCGGTCAGGACATCAAGGATTTTGCCGGTCACCCCTTCACGCAGGGCAGGGTCCAAGGCGCCCGCACCCACCCATGAGCGTTTCTGCCACAGCACCAGATCCGGAAACAGTTCCGGCCGGATAAAACTGGCTTCATGCGCCCAGTACTCCATCATCCGGCGGGGATGCGTTCCGGACATCCGCTGCAGGATGCTGCGGTCGTAGTTCCCCAGCCGGGAAAAGAAGGGAAGGTAATGGCTCCGGGACAGCACATTGACGGAATCGATCTGAACCAGCTGGAGCCGGGCAAAGGTACGGCCCACCGCCCGTGAGCTCACGGGGCCGGCGGGCCGTCCTTTGTCGAGTCCTTGTGCTGCCAGTGCGATCCGCCGGGCCTGGTTAAGGCTCAGCGTTGCCGGCACAACAGTCCTTTCATTGACGGGTGGATAACACCCTAGACATTCGCAGCCTGATCGTCGGAACGGTAAGCCAGGATCTTTTCTTCAACCACGGTATCCCCGGGTTCACATTCGTGGTCAAGGGTGATGACCCCGTAGGTCCAGCCGCGCCGGCGGTAAACGACGGAGGGCGTGTTGGTGGCTTTGTCGACAAACAGGTAGAAGTCGTGGCCTACGAGCTCCATGTTGTCCACGGCGTCATCGAGGCTAAGGGAGGCAGCGGGGAAAACCTTGCGCCGGATCAGTACCGGGGAGTCCCCTGCGGGAATGTCGTTTTCGAGGTCGTAAGGCGACGCTTCGGCAGGCGCTGCCTGCTCTTCACTTCGGTGGCTTGCCTCGACATAGAGAGGTTCACTGGTGCTGGCTGGCTCCAGTGAAGCAGTTGCTTCACGTACTGCCTTGGGGGTGTGGCGGCCGTGGTGGACCTTTTTGCGGTCCTTGGCCCGGCGGAGGCGCTCAAGCAGCTTGGTGTAGGCGAGATCAAATGCCGCGAACTTGTCAGCGGCGCTGGCTTCCGCGCGGATCACCGGTCCGCGGCCCAGAACGGTTACCTCAACTGTGAGTTGGTCGCCCGTCTGGCGTGCGTTCGTCTCTTTGGACACCTTCGCATCCACCCGCTGGACCTTGTCGCCCAGTGACTCGATCTTCGAGATCTTCTCACCGGCGTATTCGCGGAATCGGTCTGAGACCGTCAGATTTCGTCCGCTGATCATAAACTCCATGGTGCCCTCCAAATGACTTCGGTGACACGACGACGGCACTTCCCAGAGGCCGATCTGATTGACAGTCGAGCCCCTTTCCGAGCCGCCATCGAAAGGTACAACTTGTTCTTGGTACCCACCAACGACGTTAGTTCATAGCCACCGCTTATTCATCCTTTATTCGTTTATTTTTTCCGGGAAGGGCGGCTTTCCGCCGCTTGTGGGGCATCCGCTCCGCTCCCGGCTGAATCCGGCGGGCGTGTCGCCGCAAGCACCACGGCACCGGCCACGATGGCGCCGCTGAGGTGGAGGGCACGTGCCGCTTCGGCAAGGGTGGCACCCGTGGTGAGGACGTCGTCCACGATGATGCACCTGCGGCCGTGGACCTGCCTGCGCATGCGTCCGGTGACCTTCATGGACCCCCTGACCCTGGCCGCCCTGGCTCCGCGGCCAAGTCCCTTCTGGCCCCCGGGCAGGTGCTGCAAAGCCGCCCGGCTCCGGGATTTCCTGAGTGCATCCACTACCGGCGGTCCGGCCCGGATGCGGCCCTGCCGCCCCGCGGACAGCAAAAGATGGACGGGGCTGAAGCCGCGTTTGATGAAAGCACCGGTGCCGGACGGGACCGGAACCAGGCAGACGGCGTCGAGTCCTGCCGCTGCCTCGTCGATGCCGTGGCCCAGACCCTTGGCAAGGACTGCCTTGAGCTGGTGTTGGCCGTGCCGCTTGAAGGACAGGAGGGCCTGGGCCAGTTCCTCGCGGTACACGCCGGCAGCGACAACGGGGAGGATCATGCCACCGTCCACTTTCATCAGGGCCGGCGCCTGTTCCTCGGCCCTGAACGGGTGCCTGGTCAGCACGCGGACCTGGCGCTCACAGCCCACGCAGAGTGCCAGGTCCTCCGCACCGCAGCAGACACAGTCCACCGGGAGCGCAAGTGCCAGGAGCTCGGCAGCGGCGACCGCCGCGAGATCCGCGGCGCGCAACCATGCGGTGGGCTGCCCGCCGCGGTGCTTGGCGGACGGCCGGGGCGGCAGTAAGTCCGGATCCGTGGGAGCCCTCGCGGGACAGTCCCCGGACCGCCGGACCGTGTGTTCTTTTCGCACCCCTCCATGTTCAGCCGGTAGCGGCTGCCAGGGAAGCGGGTCAGGGGGTTATGTGGACAACCGCTATCCCGGGAAGGATGGATCGATGGGACCCTTGAGCTGCGGCGACCAGCCGTTCCCGAGCCGCTGGAAGATCCCCTCGGCGGACTGGCCATAGATCTCCTCGGGACCGTTGCCTGCGCTGAGCCACACCAGGCCGGGCCAGGGAGCCAGCTGCTGAGGTTGCCCCGAGGTGAGGGACAGCAGTTCCGGTGTGACGTTGGCGCTGGCTGAGCCCTTCATCACGGCGACGGTTGTGTCGCTGACCCAGACCCCCTGCTCCGGATTGCTTTCGGTCACCAGGTTAATGGGGGTGGTCAGTTCCTTGGGCGTACCGTCGGCATTGCGGATGATTCCCGTTACCTGGACCTTGGTCTGTCCGTTCTGCTCGGAAATCACCAGAGCGCGGGCGCCCTCCCGCGAAACCTTGAGATCCTTGACGGTCCTGCCGGCCAGCCACACCGGGGTCATGGTCACTGCGGGAACTGGCGCACCCTCCGCGACTCCCGCCGGCCGATATGCCACCACTTCGGTACCGCCTGCCGCGCCCGGACCGGCTGCCCACACCCAGTCGTGAAGGCTGAATGAGGGATGGGTGATGGTGCTTCGGGTGGTCAGGGCACGAGCCGGCTGGCCGGGCACCATGCTGTACAGCGTCGTCCGGCTTTCGTTTAGGAAAGCCACCGTTTGCGACACGGGTGACTCCGCCGGGTAACGCGGACCGAGCGAGGAGACCGGCTGCATGTCCGGGAGCGGGGACACCCTGTTGTTCTCATAGCGCACCAATTCGTTGCCGCTGACGGCAATCTCCCGCGCCGGCACGTTCTTGTCCCGCACAGGGGGCAGCACGGAGCCGTTGTCCTCCACCCGCACCAGATCCTGGTTGGCGCGGAGTTCAACATTGACGACGTCGGGCTGGCTGCGGAACGTCAGAGCCAGCTGCGTCTGCATCCGGAGCCGGTCCTCCGTGGAAGCCTCGGTGAGTTCCTTGGCAGAAAGGTCCACCTGGGCTGCGCCGGAGACCACCGGGACGGATTCGCGCGCCAGTTTCATGCCGGACGGGAAGGCGCTCACCACGGCTCCCCGCAGATAGGGCGCCGGGCCGGCCAGCAGCGCGCTGGTCATGGCCTTGACCGTCTTGTTTTTGATGAACCAGCGGACGTCCGGAACGGCGTAAGTAAAACTGGGGTCGTAGAAGTAGATGGGGTATGCCCCGTAGATGACCTTGAACGTCTCCTCCGGGATCGCCGTCCCGTTGGGGATCGCCGAAATCCGCCACTCACCATCCACCTGGGTGAGCGTCACCGGGATGTTTTCGATGGTTCCTTCGGGCGACTGCGTGGCAATCCCGTCGACATCCACGGTGTAAGCCACGTCCAACTGGTAGTTATAGACGTTTTCGACGCCGGTCTCCACCACGGTCGCTGACCGGTAAACCAGGGCCCGCTGGTCCGGTTTCCAGGATACGGAGGCTGCCTGGGTGAGGTACTCCCGCGCTACCGCATAGTCGCCCTCGTACCCGGAACCTGCCCGGTAGAAATAGTCGATGATGTTCTCGGGAGTGGCACCGGCCTGCGGCGCGGCCGGGAGGAACACGGGGGCATTCACATTGCCTGCACTGCCTTCCTCGCTCTTACCCACCGGTCCGGACGTGGGGATCCGGGCACAGGAGGCGAGGAGAACCATAACCACCAGCAGAACCGCGGCATTCAGCAGCCCACGCCTCGTGTAACCGGCCGCCCCTGTTTGCTTCATGGCTGATCCTTCGTTGGGGTGGTGCGGGCCGCCGCACGGGCACCGGAAAGGCCTGGACCAACGGACCCCTCAGCAACGCGGGCATCCGCGGCAGCTTTCGTGGCCAGGCCCTCGCTAGGTCCGTCGCTGCGTTCGGCGCCGGGGCCGCCGTTGCGTTCGGCGCCGGGGCCGCCGCTGGGGCCGCTGCCGAGTCCGGCGTCCGAAGCACTGGGTTCGGTCCCGCGGGCAGGCCCGGATCCCGGTCCGAACACCAGGATGTCCCCGTCGTGGTGGCCGGTCGGCAGGACGATGTCCCCCGGCTCGAGCTGGACGGGCGATCGGTCGATCTCCTCGCCCTGCCGCAAGGGAATAGTCAGCCGGAAATTGGATCCGCTGCCTTTGTTGCCCCACGCCTGCAGCCACCCGTTGTGAAGTTTGGTGTCCTCCATGGCGATGGACAGGCCCAGGCCGCTGCCTCCGGTGGTGCGTGCGCGCGCAGGATCAGCGCGCCAGAAACGGTCAAAGACGCGGGCAGCCTCAGCCGGCGTCATGCCGAGACCCTGGTCCCGTACGGCGACTCCCACGGCTGTCTGGTTGGCGGCCACCGTTACGGTGACCGGCTTGCCTTCCCCGTGTTCCACCGCATTCAGGATGAGATTCCGCAGGATTCGGTCGATCCGCCGTGCGTCCATTTCCGCCACGATGCCCGTCTCGGGCGCGCGCAGGATAATTTCCGATCCATACTCCGCGGCCACCGGGGCCGCTCCCTCAATGACATGGGCGATGACCTGCACGATGTCCTCGGGTTCGGCGTCGAGCATGGCCACGCCCGCGTCGAAACGGGAAATCTCCAGGAGGTCCGCTAGCAGTGACTGGAACCGTTCCACCTGGTTATAGAGAAGTTCCGCGGACCGCTTGTTAATGGGGTCAAAGTCGTGGCGGGCATCAAAAAGAACCTCGGCCGCCATCCGCACCGTTGTGAGCGGTGTCCGGAGTTCGTGCGAAACGTCGGACACAAAGCGCTGCTGCATCTGGGACAAGGTGGCCAGCTGTGTGATCTGTTCCTGGAGGCTGGCAGCCATGTGGTTGAACGAGGCACCGAGACGGGCCACTTCATCCTCGCCTTTGACCACCATTCGCTCCTGCAACTGCCCGGCGGCAAGCTTCTCGGACACCAGCGCCGCGTGGCTGACCGGACTGACCACGTTCCGCGTGACGTACCAGGCGATGGCCCCGATCATCAGCACCAGCACGGCGCCGCCGGCCAGCAGCACGCCCTGGATCTCGTTGAGAGTCTGCTGGGCGGTGTTGAGGTCGTAAATCAAATACAGCTCGTATACGGTTCCGTTGAAGGTGACCAGGTTTCCGACGGCGATGCCCGGCCTGTCCTCGGTGCCCACCGGGATTACCGTGGAGGCCCAGTACTGGTCCTTGCCCGAGTCCTGCACGGCCTTCCGCAGGTCCGGCGGGATGACGCTGACAGTCAGCTGGTCTGAAGCCCGTGACTCCACCCAGCGGTTCCTGGGCTTGGTCTGCTCCGGCTTGGCCTCGAAAACGTAGCGGCGCTGGATGACGGAGCCGCGGCCCTCCACCGCGTTCAGGGTGTCGTACACCAGGGTGATGACGCTGGACTGATCGGTGACCTGGGCGCCGTCAAACGTCTCCTGCACCTGTTTGACGTTGTAGCGGGTCTCGGACTCAGCCTGCGTCAGCCGCTCCTGGAAGAGGTTGTTGGCGATCTGGTTGGAAAGGTACGCGCCCACGGCACCGAAGGACGTGACGGCCAGCAGGAGGGTGGTCAGGACTGTCCGGAACTGCAGGGACCGGCGCCAGCGCCGCTGCACCGAACGCGCCAGAAAGCGCATGGCCGGGAAGAACCGGCTCAGCCCGACGCGGACAAGGCGGGCCACCCGGAGTGCAACGATGATGCCGCGGCGCCGCCAGATCCGCGCACGGAAAGGCAGCGCCGCCAGTTCCGCGGGCAGCGCGTCTGTGTGTTCGGGGCCCTTGGCCGCTGCCGGATCCGGAGCGTGCGGGCCTTCTGGTCCCGAGGGCTCAGGAACCTGCTTTGTAGCCGACACCACGAACCGTCAATACAACTTCCGGGGCTTCCGGGTCCCGCTCAATCTTGGACCGGAGCCGCTGTACATGAACGTTGACCAGCCTGGTGTCTGCCGCGTGGCGGTAGCCCCACACCTGTTCCAGCAGCAGCTCCCGGGTGAACACCTGCCATGGCTTCCGCGCCAGCGCCACGAGGAGGTCGAATTCCAACGGGGTCAGGGAAATGCGTTCGTCGGCCCGCTTTACGGTATGGCCGGCAACGTCGATGGTGACGTCCGCGATCCGCAGCGTTTCGGGCGCCTTCTGGTCGCCCGGCCGCAGCCGCGCCCTGACGCGGGCAACCAACTCGGCAGGCTTAAAGGGTTTGGGCACATAATCGTCGGCCCCGGACTCGAGCCCCCGGACGACGTCGGACGTGTCGGATTTCGCGGTGAGCATCACGATGGGCACGTCAGACTCCGACCGGATCTGCCGGCAGACCTCGATCCCGTCCACACCGGGGAGCATAAGATCGAGCAGCACGAGGTCCGGCTTCGATGAACGGAAAACGTCAAGGGCCTGGCCGCCGTCAGCGCAAAAGACGGGGTCAAAGCCGTCATTACGCAGAACAATTCCAATCATTTCGGCCAGCGCTTCGTCATCGTCAACTACCAGAATGCGTGCCTTCATAGTTATATATTCCCCTATTGGACTAGGTTTGTCCTGTTCAACGCCCTCCGGCATGGCGCAGCACACGGGAGGGCAGTGTCTTCCGGCCGGTACATTGGAAGCAACCGCGGCGCCGCCGGCGGCCACCGTCCAGGAGGTCATTGATGAACGTACCGATCTACCAGCAGGCCCTGGGCAAGGACTTCACCCGGCTGCAACCTGAGCTGCAGGAGTACTTTTCGCTCCTGCCGGGCTCCGGACATTATGGCTTTGGTGAGGGCGTTTTCGACGTCGCCGGCTGCCGGCAGGCGTGGTTGCGGCCGTTGCTGAAGCTCACGTCCGGGGAAGAGGCGTTCTTTCCCGAATTCGGTGAGAGCGTCCCGTTCCGGATCGAAAACCATGCCCATCTTGATCCTTTCGGGCGCCCCAGCCTCACCGCCCGGCGCGAGATCCGCTTCCCGGGCCGCAGCAGGATTTTCCAGGACACCACCAGCCTGGTGGAATCCGACGGCGGCCCCCGGCTGGTGGACTACCTGGGCAGGTTCCGGCGCATGGTCACGGACCTGAAGCTCAGCGTCACGGATGAGGGCCGGCTGCGCGGGGTGTCAGAGGACTCCCGGCTGTTCCTCGGCCACCTGCGCCTGCCGCTGCCGGCAGCCTTGGATGCGAAGGCCTACGCCGAGCAGTGGTGGGAGGAAGACGCCGACGGCGCCGGACGGCACCGGATCCAGGTCAAGGTCCTGCAGCCGCAGATCGGGGAGGTGCTGGTCTATGCCGGCCACATGCAGTACCGCCTGCGCCCGTACGTTGGCGGCAGCTCCGCACAGGACTTCCTGCCCGGTTACGCCCGGCCGGACCGTTGGGAAGCCCGGATGTAACCTGCCGCCCAGCCACGGCGGGTCAGCCGTGCACGCGCTGGTTCAGCCCGTCAGCCACCTGGGTCAGCCTGCCGAGCACGGCTGTGGCGGCCGCCGGCGTAAGGGCCGCCAGTCCCCCGGCGGGAGTGACACGCACACTGCCCAGGGACGACGCCGGCAGCCCCATCTGGTGCCACGGCCGCCAGACCGACTCGACGGCGTCGGCCACCTTGGGCAACGCGCGGCCGGGGTCAAGCGCGCCGGCCCAGACCCGTTTGCCCGCTTCCACGGCGCCGGCCAACTGCTCCCACTGCCGCGATGTCAGCGCCTGCAAGGGAACGGCCACGCCGTCCGCACCTGCGGCCACGATCCGGTCGATGGGGGCCTCCACTTCGGGCACGGAGACAACGATTTCGACGGCGCCCGCAGCCCTCAGCGCCTCAATGACCAGTTGCCAGGACTCGGTGACCTCCTGGCCGGCTACCGAGCGCAGGGTCCGGTAACCGCTCGACGTCGGAATGGTGCCGGCAAGCACGGCCGCAATATCAGGTTCATCGATTTGGACCACCAGCTTCGCGCCCGGCACCGCGCTGGACACCCGGGACAGGTAGGCGCCCACCCCGGCGGCCAGCGATTCGGTGATGTCCCGGCGTGCACCGTAGTCGATCAGGGCGCGTTCGCCGTTGTGCAGGTGCAGGCCCGCGGCGAGGCTAAGCGGCCCCAGCAGTTGCACTTTGAGTTCGCCCGCGGAAGTGTCCTCACCGCCCGCCACATCAGCCAGGACGTTGATGTCGGTGGACAGCGCCGAAACGGCCCGGCGGTAATCCTTGCCGGGCCGGTCCACGAGCCGCCAGCCGTAGGGCTGAACGTCCACGGCCAATTCCACCAGCAGCGAGGCCGTGCGGCCCAGAGCATCCGAACCCACCCCGCGGTCCGGAAGTTCCGCCAGGAAAGGCAGGTGCGGGCTGCCGAGTTCGCCCCGGATGATCCGCGCGGCCTCCAGCGGGTCCTCCCCCGGCCAGGGGCCCGGCGCGGTAGCTGTTACTTCCACTCTGCGGCGGCCTGATGGTCCTCGGCGATGGCTTCGTGATGACGGATGACCTCACCGATGATGAAATTCAGGAACTTTTCGGCAAACGCGGGGTCAAGGTGGGCATCCTCAGCCAGCCGCCGCAGGCGGGCGATCTGGGCGCTTTCGCGGCCCGGATCGCCCGCCGGAAGCCGGTGCGCAGCCTTCAGGAAGCCCACCTTCTGCGTCGCTTTGAACCGCTCGGCAAGGAGATACACCAGGGTGGCATCGATGTTGTCGATGCTTGACCGGATGGACAGCAGTTCCGCCATCACCGAGTCATCCACCTGGCCGGCCAGCGAACTCGCGGCGGCGTCGTAGGTTTCGGCGTCGGGAACATCATGGTTTTGCTGCGTCATGCTCCAAGTCTATGTGGCCAGCAGAGCCCGGTGTGCCGCCCTTCGCCGTGCCTGTTCGTCGGGGTCGGGCACGGGCAGGGACGCGATCAGCCGCTTGGTGTAGTCGTGCTGCGGCGCGCCCATCACCTGGCTGCCGATCCCCTGTTCCACCAGTTTGCCCTTGTACAGCACGCCCACCCATTGCGACAGGATGTCCACCACTGCGAGGTCGTGGCTGATGAACAGGGCAGCGAAGCCGAACTCCGCCTGGATGTCCTTGAAGAGTTCAAGCACCTTCGCCTGCACCGACACGTCCAGCGCCGACGTCGGTTCGTCAGCGATCAGCAGCCTGGGGTTCAAAATGAGGGCACGCGCCAAGGACGCCCGCTGCCGCTGGCCGCCGGAGAGCTCGTGCGGGTAGCGGTCGGCATACGACGCCGGCAGCTGCACTGATTCGAGCAGCTCCCCCACGCGCTTGCGGGCCTGCGCCGGGCTGGGATTGGTGTGGATGATCATGGGCTCCGCCACGCAGTCGCCGATGGTCAGTTGGGGGTTGAAGGATGCGGCCGGGTCCTGGAAGACGAAGCCGATATCCTTCCGGTGGGGTTTGAAGGTCCGTTCCTTGAAGTTCAGCATTTCGTAGCCGAGCACTTTGAGGCTGCCCCCGGTGGTCCGGTTCAACCCGGCAATGGCCCGCCCGATGGTGGTCTTTCCCGAGCCGGATTCGCCTACCAGGCCAAAAACTTCTCCTTCGGAGACCGTGAAGCTGACACCGTCCACTGCCTTGAACGCCGGTGTCCCCAACCGGCCGGGGTACTCGATGGTCAGGTCCGTTGCTTCGACCAGCACCGGTGCGTTCCTGTGGGCGCGTTCCGTCAGGCCTTCCGACGCCGAATTCCGGCCGAGGTGCGGCACGGCGGCCAGCAGCTTCCTGGTGTAGTCCTGTTTGGGTTCCGCGAACAGCACCCGGGCGGGGGCTTCCTCCACCACGTCGCCCTGGTACATCACCACCACCCGGTCCGCGAGGTCCGCGACGACGCCCATGTTGTGGGTGATCAGCACGATGGATGTGCCGTACTTGTCCCGCAGGTCCCGCAACAGCTCAAGGATCTCCGCCTGGACGGTGACGTCCAGTGCGGTGGTGGGCTCGTCCGCCACGATGAGGCCCGGGTTGAGGGCGAGCGCCGCCGCGATCACCACGCGCTGCTTCTGACCGCCGGAGAACTGATGCGGATAGTAGTTGACGCGGTGCTCCGGGTCCGGGATACCCACTTTGCGCAGCGCCTCGATGGCCCTGGTTTTGGCCTCTTTGGCTGTGACCCGCCTGCCGTCGGTGGCGTGGGCACGAATGCCCTCGGCAATCTGCCAGCCGACGGTGAAAACCGGGTTCAGCGCCGTGGATGGTTCCTGAAACACCATGGCCACGTCGCGGCCGCGGATCTGCCGCAGCTTCGAGGCGCTCACGCTGATCACGTTGTTGCCATTGATCAGCACCGCCCCCTCGCTGGCGGCGGTTTCGGGCAGGAGCCCGAGGATGGTCTTGGCCGTGACTGTCTTCCCGGATCCGGATTCGCCCACAATGGCCAGGACTTCCCCGGGGCGTACGTCCAGGCTTACATCCTTGACCGCGTAGACGTCCCCGCCATCGGTAGCGAACGTGACTTTCAGGTGGTCGATTTCGAGGACATGTCCCGCGGGTTGCCCGGCGCTGGTGTTGATGATCTCCGGGCCGCTCATGCGGTCACCTCCGTCTGGTTCTTTGGTTCTCTGCCTTTGCCCTTGGCTCCTGCGCGCCGGCGTCCCCGCAGGCGGGGATCGTTCAGGTCATTCATGCTCTCTCCCACCAGGGTCAGCCCGAGGACCGTGAGCACGATCGCCGCACCCGGAAACACGCCGGTCCACCAGATACCTGATGACGCATCAGACATCGCCTTGTTCAGGTCGAAGCCCCATTCGGAAGCGGAGCTCGGTTCGATGCCGAAGCCGAGGAAGCCCAGACCGGCCAGGGTGAGGATGGCCTCCGACGCGTTCAGCGTGAAGATCAGGGGAAGCGTCCGGGTGGCGTTGGCGAAAATGTGCCTGCCGATGATCCGTGCACTGGAGGCGCCCACCACCTGGGCGGACTCCACGAACGGTTCGGCTTTGAGCCGGATGGCTTCAGCCCTGATCACGCGGAAATACTGCGGCACAAAGACGGCTGTGATGGCAAACCCGCAGGCGAGGATTCCGCCCCAGAAGCCGGACTGTCCTTTGTTGATGGCAATGGAAACCACGATGGCCAGGAGGAGGGTGGGGAAGGCGTAGATTGCGTCCGCCACCACAACCAGCACCCGGTCCAGCCAGCCGCCAAAGTAGCCGCTGACGAGTCCCAGGAAGACCCCGAGGAAGATGGCCATGACCACGGCGACGACGATCACCGTGGCCGCCGTCTGCGATCCCCAGATCACCCGCGAGAAGACGTCGTAGCCACCCACGGTGGTGCCCCAGAGGTGTTTGCCGCCCGGGGCAGCCTGCGCGGGGAAGGTCCCGCCGTCGTCGGATATCTGCGAGTAGCCGTAGGGTGCGAGCAGCGGGGCAAAAACGGCGGTCACCAGGAACACGGCGCACAAGACAACGCCGATCAGCAGCATGGTGCGCTGCAGGCCGACGCTGCGCCGGATGTGGGACGAAACGGGCAGCCTGTCCAGCAGGGACTTTTTGGCGGGCCTGAAGGCTTCGGTGCTCATCAGTACCTCACCCGCGGATCGATCAGGGCGGCCAGGATATCCACCACAAAATTAGTGACAGCCACAATGACGGCCAGCAGCATCACAATGCCCTGGACCGCCACAAAGTCGCGCGCTGTCAGGTACTGCGCCAGCTGGTAGCCCAGGCCTTTCCACTCGAAGGTGGTCTCGGTCAGGACGGCGCCGCCGAGCAGCAGCGCGATCTGCAGGCCCATGACGGTGATGATGGGGATCAGCGCCGGTTTGTAGGCATGCTTGGTCACCAGCCGGTATTCACTGACGCCGCGGGACCGGCCGGCCTCGACGTAGTCCTTGCCGAGAGTCCCGATCACGTTGGTGCGGACCAGCCGCAGGAAGACACCGGCTGTCAGGAGCCCCAGCGCGATGGCAGGCAGGACCGCGTGGTGGATGATGTCGCCGAAGGCTGCCAGGTCGTTGCTCCGCAGGGCGTCCAGCCAATAGATGCCGGTGGGCGCCGACAAGCGGCTCATGGCCAGTTCGGTTGTGGTGGACGCGCGGCCGGCCACGGGAAACCAGCCCAGGCCGACGGAGAAGGTGAGCTTCAGGAGCAGGCCCGCGAAGAAGACAGGCGTGGCGTAGCAGAGGATGGCGAAGAAGCGCAGCAGGGCGTCCGAAACCTTGTCCCGCTTGTGTGCCGCGAACATGCCGAGCGGGATGCCCACCAGGAGCGCCACAATGAGGGAGTTAATGGCCAGTTCAAGGGTGGCCGCGCCGAATTTGGTGAGCATCTCAATCACGGGCCTGCCATCGGAAATGGTGCGGCCGAAGTTGCCCGTGGCGATGTTGCCGAGGTATTCGATGTACTGGATGAAGAGGTTGCGGTCGTAACCGGCCTGGTGGACCAGGATGTCGATTTGCTCCTGTGGGAGGCGTCCGCCCTGGGCAGCGGTGATGGGATCGCCGGTGATCCGCATGAGAAAGAACACCAGCGTGACGAGAATGAAGATTGTGGGGAAGATCAGCAGGAAGCGGACCAGGATGTACTTCCCGAGGCCACCTCCCGCGGATTTGGATTTGGGGGCCGCCACTGTTGGCGGCGGCGCATCAATCAAGGTGGTCATGCTGTCCCTGCTTGGTTTGAAACTGGAAATTGGGGACCCAAAACGCAGGAGGCGAGGCCGCGTGGCCCCACCTCCTGACGCGGGTTATGTGGCGTTACGAGAGCCTGCTGTTATTTGGAAACCTGGCCGAGCCGGAACTTGAAGGAAGCGTCGAGGGTGGAATCCACGCCCTTCACGTCCTTCCCGGAGACGGCAACCTGGGCACCCTGCAGCAGCGGCAGCGTTGAGATGTCCTTGGCAAGGAGGTTCTGGATGTCCTGGACCTGCTTCTCACGGGCGGCCTTGTCGCCGTTGACGAGCTGCTGGGCGATCAGGGCTTCAACTTCGGGGTTGGAGTAGTGGTTCTTCATGAAGCCGCCGCCAACAAAGAACGGCGTGAGGTAGTTGTCCGGATCGCTGAAGTCGGGGAACCAGCCCAGCTGGAAGACCGGGTAACCGTCAGCCTTGGAGGTCTTGTTGTAGGTGACCCACTCGGTTGACTGCAGGTCCACCTTGAACAGCCCGCTCTTCTCCAGCTGGTCCTTGATGGCCGCGTATTCGTCACCGGAGGACTTGCCGTAGTGGTCCGGGTTGTACTGGAGTTTGATGGTCACCGGGCTGGTGATGCCGGCGTCGGTCATGACCTGCTTGGCCTTGTCCGGGCTGGGCTTGCCGGAACCGTCCCCGTAGGCCTGCTTGAAGGATTCGTTCGCACCGAGGAAGCCTGAGGGCACGTTGGACCACATGGGCAGGTAGGTGCCCTTGTAGACCTGGTCCGAGATGGCCTGGCGGTCCACGAGGTTAGCCACGGCCTGGCGCACGGCCAAGGCCTTCTTCGGGTCAGCTTCCGGGGTCTTGGCACCGAAGGGCATGATGTCGAAGTTGAACACGATGTAGCGCATCTCGCCGCCGGGGCCAACGTTGACCTTGACGTTGGAGTCCTTCTTGAGGTCGTCAATGTCCGTGGCACTCAGGCTGCGGTTGGCAACATCGATCTGGCCCCCCTTGACCTCAAGCTTCATGTTGGTCTGGTCGGTGTAGTACTTGACGGTGGCGCCGTCGTTGGCAGGAGCGCCCAGGACACCCTTGTAGTCGGGCCAGGCCTTCAGGCTCACCAAGGTGTTCTTGTTGTATGAGTCGATGGTGTACGGGCCGTAGAAGGCGTTGGCCTTGACGATGTCCTCGTCGCTGAGGAGCTTGTCCGCCGGGAAGACCTCGTCATCCACGATCGGGCCGGCCGGGCTCTGCAGGATCTGGGCGAATGTCTGGTCGTTGGCCTGCTTCAAGGTGAAGACCACGGTGGTGGCGTCCGGCGCGGCAATCGATTCGATGTTGGCCAGCAGAGACGCCGGACCGTTGGGATCGTTGATTTTGAGCTGGCGGTCAAAGGAGAACTTGACGTCCTTGGAGTCCAGCACGTGCCCGTTGGCCCACTTGAGTCCGCTCTTGAGCTTCACGGTGAACTCGGTGGGCTTGGTGAAGGACGAGGATTCCGCCAGGTCCGGCACGGGATCCGCGCCGCCGGGCTTGGAGTTCAGCAGGAAGGAGAACACCTGGTTCATCAGCATGAACGAGCCATTGTCGTACGAACCGGCCGGGTCCAGGGCGGTGACTTTGTCGGTGGTGCCGTACGTTATGACGCTGCTGGCACCGCCCGATGCCGTGGCGCCGCCTCCACCACCTGAGGGGCCCGTGCAGGCAGTCAAGGCGAAGGCGGAAATGCCTGCGAGCGCGATGGCGCTCCGCAAGGCTTTGGTGTTCTTGGTCATCTTTGAACTTTCTGTCCGATGAGTGCGCGTTGTACCTCCGCCCGGAGCTGTTACTCGGGGCGGCGGCGCGCTGTCCTGATGCCTAGATTCAATCAGACGCCGGGCTCATCAACCGGCTTATTTGTGAGTTGAGACACAAAATTTACCTGAACGGTGCGGACATTCCGCCCAGGCGTGTCCCGGGCGCCTAAAGTTCGGCGCGCTGCAGCGACCGGGCAGCGTCAATGGTGGCCTGGCCAAGGACGCGGCTGCCCTGGTACAGGACCACCGTCTGGCCGGGAGCCACTCCGCGCAGCGGCTCGGTCAGCGTCACCAGCAACTGCGGGGCGTCGCCGGAGACCATGCGGGCCGTTGCCGGGACCGGGTCGCCGTGGGCGCGCACCTGCGCGTGGCACTCAAATTCGGCCCCGGTTTCAATTTCGGCAATGGGCAGGCCTGCCCAGGAAACCTTGATGCCGCGGATCTCGTCGATGGCCAGCAGGGCCTGGGGCCCCACCACGACCTTGTTTTCCTTCGGCCGGATTTCCAGCACGAACCTCGGCTTGCCATCCGCGGCCGGCGTGCCCAGCTTCAGCCCGCGCCGCTGGCCAACCGTAAAGGCGTTTGCACCGGGATGCTCGCCCACCTTGGAGCCGGTTTCATCCACGATGTCGCCGGTGGTCATCTCGATTTTTTCGGCGAGCCAGCCGGCGGTGTCGCCGTCGGGGATGAAGCAGATGTCGTGGCTGTCAGGCTTGTTCGCCACGGAAAGCCCGCGGCGCTCGGCCTCTGCGCGCACTTCAGCCTTGGAGGGCGTCTCGGCCAGCGGGAACATGGAGTGCTTGAGCTGCTCGTGGGTCAGCACGCCCAGGACGTAGCTTTGATCCTTTGCCCAGTCCGCCGCGCGGTGGAGTTCCGGATTCCCGTCCGGGTCGGTGATGACTTTGGCGTAGTGCCCCGTGCAGACGGCGTCGAAACCCAGCGCAATGGCCTTCTCCAGCAGGGCAGCAAACTTGATCCGCTCATTGCACCGCATGCAGGGATTGGGCGTGCGGCCGGCGGCGTATTCGTCGATGAAATCCTGGACCACGTCTTCCTTGAAGCGCTCCGAGAAGTCCCAGACATAATAGGGAATGCCGAGCACATCGCAGGCCCGCCAGGCATCGCGGGAGTCTTCAATGGTGCAGCAGCCCCGGCTGCCCGTCCGCAGGGTGCCGGGCATCCTGGACAGCGCAAGGTGAACGCCGACGACGTCGTGGCCGGCTTCCACGGCACGTGCTGCGGCTACGGCGGAATCTACTCCGCCGCTCATGGCTGCTAAGACTCGCATGCTGGCTTTCTGTTGGGGTTCAGGGTGTTGCAGGCACCGGTGCCGGGCGCTGGCCAGGCGGCCTGCGCGGATAACACAAGGCCTGCCGAACTATTCTACCGGCACGCCGATATCCTGCCCAAAAGTCCTTGACTGCCCGGGCCACCACTTCTAAAGTCAGCATTAACAGTTTTAGATTCGGATAAGCGTCGGGAAGCAGGCGGACATGGCTGTTCAGGACATCGTCATTGCGGGCGGCGGCCTGGCTGGAGCCACCGCCGCCAAAACCCTCCGGGCCGAAGGCTTCACCGGACGGGTGACCGTCGTGGGCGCCGAACACCACCACCCCTATCTCCGGCCGCCGCTGTCCAAGGAATACCTGCTGGGCAAGGCCGCGGAGGACGCCGTCCCGGTGGTGCCGGAGGGCTGGTACGCAGAGAACGACGTCGGCCTCCTCCTCGGCGTCCGGGTCACCGCACTGCGGCCCAAGGAGCGGACAGTGGAGCTGGCGGACGGCTCGACCCTGGCGTACGGCTCCCTTCTCCTGGCCACCGGGGCAACGCCCCGGCACTTGCCGCTGCCCGGCAGTGACCTGGCCGGCGTGTCCACGTTCCGCACCCTGGATGACAGCAGGCGACTGCGCAGCCGCCTCGCTGACGGCGGCAAAAAGGTGGTGATGGTGGGTTCAGGCTGGATCGGGATGGAACTGGCGGCCGCGGCGGCCGCCTACGGCAACAGTGTCACCTTGCTGGGGCTGGAGGATATTCCGCTTGCGGGTGCCATCGGTCCGGAGCTGGGACTGTTCTTCCGGGGTTTGCACGAAGCCAACGGCGTCAGCTTCCGGCTACCCGCCTCGGCAAAGGAGATTACCGGAAAGGATGGTGCTGCCAGCGGCCTCATCACGGACACCGGGGAACTGCTCCCTGCGGACATCGTGATCATCGCCGTGGGGGTGGTGCCGGACACTGCGCTCGCCGGGGCCGCGGGCCTGGCCCTGGACAACGGCATCCTCACTGACTCCTCACTGCGAACCAGTGAACCAGGCATCTACGCCGCCGGCGACGTCGCCAACGCGTTGCATCCCTTTACCGGCCGGCATCATCGCAGCGAGCACTGGTCGAATGCCCTGAACGGGGGGAAAGTGGCAGCCAAGGCGATGCTGGGCCAGGACGCCATGCTCAGCACCATCCCGTATTTCTACACGGACCAGTTCGACGTCAGCATGGAGTATTCGGGCTTCCCCACCCTTGCCGCCGGCACCGAACCCGTGATCCGCGGGTCCCTGGAGGCCAAGGAGTTCATCGCTTTCTGGCAGCGGGATTCCCGGGTCGTTGCGGGCATGAGCGTCAACTGGCCGCGGAAGACACAGCCGGGGGCCCAGAAGACCATCAAAGCCCTCATTTCGGCCCGGACGCCCGTTCCGGCGGAGCGCCTGGCGGACCACTCCGCCGGGCTCGATCAGCTCCTGCCGGAACCAGCCTGACGCGCCACGGTGCCCGCAGTCTGGATGGAGGATTCGTGGCCGGCCATTCCCGCCTGCCGCGCGCGCTCGTAGGCCGCGGGAAGGGCCGCCAGCAGGGCATCAACATCGGCCTCCGTCGAGGCATGACCCAGCGTAAAACGCTGGGCGCCGCGGGCGGTTTCCTCATCCAGACCCATGGCCAGCAGGACATGGGACGGCCGCGGCACGCCGGCGGTACACGCGGAACCGGTGGACGATTCCACACCGGCAAGGTCCAGCAGGAACAGCAGCGAATCCCCTTCGCACCCGGGGAAGGTGAAGTGGGCGTTCCCTGGCAGCCGCCCCGCTCCCGGCGCCCCGCGCAGCACGGCCTCGGGCACACGCTGCAGCACGCCGTCGATCAGCCGGTCACGAAGGGCCGAGATCCGCGCAGTCTCCGCTTCCAGATGGCCGGTGGCAGCTTCGGCCGCCGCAGCGAACGCGGCAATTGACGCCGTGTCCAGGGTGCCGGAGCGCACGTCGCGCTCCTGGCCGCCGCCGTGCTGCACCGGAGTCAGCTTGACCGCCCGCCCCAGCAGCAGGGCGCCCACACCCACCGGACCGCCGATCTTGTGGCCGGAAACAGACATGGCGTCCAGCCCTGACGCCTTGAAGTTCAGTGGCACCGATCCGAAGGCCTGAACCGCGTCGGAGTGAACCGGCACGCCGGCTGCGTGCGCCAGTTCCACGATGCGACGCACGGGCTGGATGGTCCCCACCTCGTTGTTGGCCCACATCACCGTTACGAGGGCGATGGAGCCGGGATCCCGCGACAGCTCAGCTGCCAGCACCTCAAGGTCCACCACGCCTTCGCTGTCCACGGGCAGCCAGGTAACGTGGGCGCCTTCGTGGCGTTCCAGCCATTCCACCGTGTCCAGCACCGCATGGTGCTCGACGGCGGAGCACAGGATGCGGCGCCGGGACGGGTCCTCGCCGGACCTGGACCAGAACAGGCCCTTCACCGCCAGGTTGTCCGACTCAGTGCCGCCGGACGTAAAGATGACCTCGGAGGGATGGGCGCCTGCCGCCGTCGCGATGGCTTCCCTTGCGTCCTCTACGGACCGCCGGGCACGGCGCCCTGAACTGTGCAGGGACGACGGGTTGCCGGTGAGGGAAAGTTCCCGGGTCAGGGCTGCCAGCGCCTCCGCAGAAAGTGGTGTGGTGGCTGCATGATCAAGGTAGACGGGCACGGATCAATTCTAGCCGGGCCGGCGGGGATGGCTTCAGGACGGTGTGACCCGTCCAGCGATCCTGGCGCAACACTGCCCCTGGACACTGTTCGGCGTGACGCAGTCCTCAGGCTCGCCGCACGCCGCGGCGGCGCCTCGTAGGAAGGAACCGTTCATTGCGCAGACCACGCCCGGATGCCCGTCTGAAAGCCGGTGAAACGGGCAGTTGGCCAGCACCAGGCCCCCTTCCCCGTCGGGCCGCGGGTCATAGCCCTCCCCGGCCATGAACTCCGTCAGGCTCCTCGCCCCGGCCGCCAGCTCCCGGCCCTTGCGGTACGACGTCATACGCAGTGAGTCGCCCACCGCCTCGCCCGTTGACGTGGAGTGCTCAATGGCTACGGCGAGGAGTTCCCCGGCCAAATCGTAGTTCCGGTCGGGTACCGAGGCATTTACTTCGTTCGCTGCCGGCCGGTACATCTTGGCGGGACGCCCGGAGCCCGGGCCGGTCCTGCCGGCGGATTTGTGGAACTCCACGGCCAGCAGGCCATCCTGGACCAGCTTGTCGAGATGGAAGGACGCTGTGCTTCGCGGCAAGCCCAGGGCGTCCGCGGCGTCGTCGCGCCCAACAGCCGCGTCCGAGGAGGCCACCAGTTGGAAGAGCTGGCGGCGTTTTTCGTCGCCGAGCGAGGCGATCGCCGTCACCCGGCGGGTCCATGGAGGTCTGCGCACTGGGGAACCCTTCTTTCTAAAAACAATGTCCATTGCTTAATCTGCTGGCGCTTTCTAAAATTATGATACCTACTTTTAGAAGGAGAGCACCATGAAAACCACTACAGACACCAGCACCACCGGGCGCCTTTCCACCATGGCGCCGGAGCGTCAGGCATTCGTCCTCCTCCGGACTGTGTTCACCGTCGCTCCCATCGTGTTCGGGCTGGACAAGTTCACGAACATCCTCACCGACTGGACCACCTATCTGGCACCCGTTGCCACCTCAGTTGTCCCCGTCACCCCGCAGACCTTCATGTACATGGTCGGGGTGGTGGAGATCATTGCCGGCATCATGGTTGCCGTCCGCCCCCGCTTCGGTTCGCTGCTGGTGGCCGTCTGGTTGCTGGGAATCATCGTCAACCTCCTCGTCCTGGGTGAGTACTACGATGTAGCCCTGCGGGACTTCGGCCTGTTGGTCGGCGCACTTGCCCTGAACCGGCTCGCACCCGTCGGGTCCTGGCACCGCCGGCGTTAGTTTCGCAGCACCGCTAGTTCAGCGGCGGAAGCACCACGAGGCGCGCTGCCACCTCGGCCCGGGCACCCGCCAGGGTGGCAGCATCGGGGCACGAAACCGAGACATACACTGACGACGCGGCCGCGCCGAAAACCCTCGCCATGACAGCCCTTGATTTGGCGCCGGACTGACCAGGCTCCTCCAAAACCAGCACCTCCACCACAGGACCGGGCTTGCCCGGCTCCCCGCCCCACCGCAGTGTTGCCGTCTTCAGGTACGTGGGCAGGATAGTGGGATCAAGATAGGTGAACAGGGCCGCCGTGGACTCGCGGTCATCTGCGCGAACCAGCGGAGACTGGTTGGCCCGCACCTTGGCCGCCACCAGGCAGCCGTCGGCCTTCGCGTACCGGCTCTCACCGGCAACATTTTCCTTCACCGCGGTCCAGCCCGGCGCATTTTTCAGGTCGTCGGAGATGCCCGCCGGAACGCCCGCGGCTAGCGTGCCACCGGCGGAAAAGGGCATGTCCCTGGCGGCCACGGCTGCGGCGTCATGGCCCGGCGTGATGGTGGGGGTTGCAAGCCCGGTGGCTGTCGGCGGGACCGACGGGGTTGCCGGATCCGGGACGCCGACGCTGCAGCCTGCGAGCGCCAGCAGGCCCAGCAGCGCCCCCACCGCGGGTCCAACTGCAGCCTGTGCCTTCACGTCCGCCCCCATGTGCTCCCCGGACAGCCCGCCTGCCGTCACCATCCAGAAGTCTAGACGGCGGGCGGTTCCCGTGTGCGGGCCGGGGCAGGGAACCAGAACCACCCACAAAGACGTTGTGTGGACAGCGGCTAAACTGGGCCAGCCGGGGCGCCTGCCGCGGACCCGCCGGACGAACCCCAGCCGGGACGAAACCCAGCCGGGACGGAACCGAAGCCGGACGAACAGAAGGATGAGGGCTTGACCGAGAGCAGCAGCTCCCACTACGAGGTGCTCCGCGTCGCGGTGACAGCCACCGACAAGGAAATCAAGGTGGCCTACCGCCGTGCCGCCCGGATGGCCCATCCGGACCACGGCGGGGACGCTGCCACGTTCCGCCAAGTGACTGCAGCCTACGAAACCCTGATGGATCCCACACGGCGGAAGGCCTACGACCGCTCCTATGCCGCCGGCACCGCGGCCGCAGGGGCGCCCGAAGCGCACTTCGATGCACCCGCCGCGGGCAGCCACGCCTCGGCCACCGTGCACCGACCCAACACGCCCCGCAACACCGCCGGCGATCCGGCCGTGTACCTGCCGCCATACGATTCCGCCGCGTTCCAAGCAGCCGGGACAGTTCCCCTCATCCCCTTCAGCCAGGCCAGCCAGCAGGTGCACGGGATGCCACGGAAACGCGGCATCTTTGGTGCGGAAGCCAGAATCCAGCGTGAAATGAGGACGGTCCAGCTCATCACCCGCCAGGTGCTGCCGGCGATTCCTGCAGCCCGGCTCGTGAACGGACTTCAGTCCCCCGCGGACAACAGCCATATTGACCACGCACTGCTGTCCGGTTACCGGCTGGCGCTGATCGGCTCCATGCTTTTGCCCAAGGGCGCATACGCGTGGGACGGGCAGGCCCTCAGGCACGGCGGCCGTGCCATTGCCCCGCCGCAGCTGGCCCACGTGGTCCGGGCCATGCAGGATATTTTTCCCGAGCTCAATGTCACCGGGTGGACCGTGATCCACAGCCCCGACGGCAATCTCCACGAGCCCGTCATCGACCGCCACCGGCGCAGCGCCGGCGCCGGCGAAACGGTCCAGGTAGTCAACGCTGCAGGACTGGTCCGGGGCCTCAAACATTTCCTTTCCGCCGGACCGGCGCCAAACACGGTCAACGTCCCCATCCTGGCCAGGCTGCTGCGCGGCATGCACACTGGCTAGGATTGGACCGTGTTCCGAATCCTCTTCCACTCCCCCGAAATTCCAGGCAATACCGGCAATGCCATCAGGCTGGCTGCGATCACCGGAGCCGAACTCCACCTGGTGGAACCCCTTGGCTTCGATTTCTCTGACGCGAAGCTCAGGCGCGCCGGCCTCGATTACCACGACCTCGCCGTCGTGACGGTCCACAAGAGCATCGAGGATGCCTGGCGGGAACTGCAGCCCGAACGCGTCTACGCCTTCACCTCCGACGGCACAGCCAGCTACGCGGACATTACCTACCTGCCCGGCGACGTGCTGATGTTCGGCCAGGAATCCGTGGGCCTGCCCGAACACATCAAACGCGACCCGCACGTCACTGCCACCGTCCGGCTTCCCATGCTGCCCTCGCTCCGTTCGCTGAACCTCGCCAATGCCGCCTCCATCGCCGTGTACGAAGCCTGGCGCCAACAAGGGTTTGCCGGCGCCCAAATCTGACAGGCGCGTTGGAATCAATCCAGACCCATCCATGACACGGCCTGCACCGAATCCCTCCTGACAGCAATTCCGGGATGATGAAGGAGCCGCGGTGACACTGTTACAGGCCCGGCCGGAACCTCAGACACCCGCGCCGTCCATTACCGGGCGCAGCCCCGGCGCCGCTACCGCGCATCCACCGCCAGGAGACCTATGCTTGGTAGTGATGGAAACTCCCAACGCGCCAAACTTCGAGTCCCCCGCGGCAGTGACAGACTCTCCGGCGGACCTAAGCCAGCGCCTGGGCGGCCTGCTCGCCCGGGTGGCCGGCGGGGACCAGGCAGCCTTTGCCGAGTTTTATCAGCTGACCTCGCGCCGGGTTTTTGGAATGGCCCGCCGGGTCCTCATCGATCCTGAGCTCAGCGAGGACACCACCCAGGAGGTCTTCCTCCAGGTGTGGCAAAATGCCGGAAAATTCAACCCGGAGGCGGGCAGCCCGTTGTCCTGGCTGATGACCATTTCCCATCGCCGGGCAGTGGACAAGGTGCGTTCCTCTCAGTCCGCCACCGACCGCGAAGCAAAATACGGCGCCAGCAGCCAGGAGGTTGACCACGACTCCGTATCGGCCGAAGTGGACAGCAAACTGGAGGCAGAGGCCGTAGTCCGGTGTCTGGAGACCCTGACCGACACCCAACAGGAATCGGTGCGGCTCGCCTACTATGGCGGCCTCACCTACCGGGAAGTCGCGGAGAGGCTCAATGCCGCAGTTCCCACCATCAAGTCCCGCATCCGCGACGGACTGATCCGCTTGAAGACATGTCTGGGGGTGAGTTGAGATGACAGATACGAACAGTCAGGGCGGCGCCCGCCGTCCCGGGTCCTTCGGCCTGGAAATTGCGGCCGACCTCGATTCCGGCCGGGCCGTGGATCTGGCCGAGCTCTACGCTCTGGACGCTGTCACCGATGACGAACGCTCAGCCATCGACCGCTACATCGCTGCCGCCCCTGCGGACGAGCGCAATTCCTTCCTGGAGCGTGTCCGCCAGGCACGGGAAACGCTAGCCGTGTCCTTTACCGCGGAGGCAGAACCTCCGGCGGACCTGTTCGACCGGATCGTGGCCCAACTGCCCTCACTCGCCCAACTGCCTGTTGACAGGCCTGCCGCGCCCGTCGGTGCAGCACTGCCGCCAGCCGGAAACCCGCACGAGGAAGCCGTGGATGAGCTTTCCGCGGCCCGGTTGAAGCGGGAATCACGACGCCGGCCCGGCAACCCCCGCCGCTGGCTCGCCGCTGCGGCAGCCGCCGCCGTCATCGCCCTCGGTGGCGTCGCGGTGGGAAGCTATGTCGCAGATCAGAACGATCCCCTGAACCAGGTGGCCCGGGCCCAGGACGTCCGCGAGGCGTCCGTCCCCGTCGCTGCAGGCGGCACGGCAACGGTCCTGATCTCACCGTCCAAGGACGCCCTGATCGTGAAGATGAAGGATGTCCCGGCACCCCCGGCGGGCAAGGTTTACCAGATGTGGCTGATCCCCAAGGACGGCTCCGCACCGGTGTCACAGGGTCTGATGGATAAAGAAGCGCTGTCCAGGCCGGCCGTGGTCAAGGGCATAGCGTCCGCGGCCTCCCTCGGCATCACTGTGGAGCCGGCAGGTGGCTCGGCAACCCCCACGTCGCCCACCGTGGCGGCCGCGCCCCTCGGGGCCTGAGAAGCACCATCCCACACGGGAGTTTTCTGTCCGGATAATGCGGCCTCAACAGGGCCGACTGCGCATTATCCGGACAGAATCCCTCTAGAACCCGGCGATGGTCCCCGGACCGTTGACCGCCACCACGTGGAACGCCTCGGCGCTGCGGCCCTCACCAAGCCCGGCGCGCCGGGCGTTTGTCAGCAGGCCCTGCCGGACCACTGCTTCCATGGCGGCAACGTCGGGATGCTGGCTGACATGTACATGGATGGCCTCAAGCTTGGTTGCCACGTGCTCCGTAACGTCCACAAAGTGGTTCTCGCGCTCGTCCGGACCGGCGTAGAGCCACAGCCAAGGCAGCTTGTAGGCGGCCAGGCCGGCCTCGGCGAGTTCCGGGTAGGCGAACGGGTTTTCCACTGCCGGGTAGACGGCCCGGGTCACGGCCTCCCCCACTGCCAAGTGGTCCGGGTGGCTCTTCTGGAGGCGTTTCCAGTTCCGTTCCGGATGCATGGCAAGCACGACGTCGGGGCGGACTTCGCGGATCAGCTGCACCACGCCCTTGATCACCTGGTGCGTCGGTTCCAGGTAGCCGTCGCGCTCGTGCAGGTAGAAAATTTCGGTGACGCCCACCAGTTCGGCGGCCCGGCGCTGCTCGTCGGCCCTCAGGGCGATGATTTCCGCCCGGTGGGCCGGATCAAAGCCGCCGGCATCGCCGTCGGTCATAATGCAGTAGCTCACCTGGACGCCGGCAGCCGTCCACGCCGCGATGGTGCCGGCAGCAGCGAAGTCGATATCGTCCGGGTGGGCGGCGAAACAGAGCACCCGCTCAACCCGGTGTGCGGCCGGGTTGAACGGGCTCTGTGCCATAGCGGGTTCGGCCACTGTCAGCCTTTACGCTTCTTGATTTCTGCCGTGGCCTGGGGCAGGACATCGAAGAGATCCCCGACGATGCCGAAGTCGGCGATCTCGAAAACCGGTGAGTCGGCGTCCTTGTTGATGGCCACGATGACCTTGGCCGTTTGCATGCCGGCCTTCTGCTGGATGGCGCCGGAGATGCCTGCCGAGATGTACAGCTGGGGGGACACGGTCTTCCCGGTCTGGCCCACCTGCGCGTCGTGGCTGATCCAGCCGGCGTCAGTGGCCGCACGGGAGGCACCCACGGCAGCGCCGAGGGCGTCGGCGAGTTCCTCCACGGGGCCGAAGTCGCCGTCCAGCCCGCGGCCGCCCGCCACCACAATCCGCGCGTCGGTGAGGTCCGGACGCCCGCTGGCCACCTTTTGCTCGCGGGAGGTGATGCGGGCAGCCGCTGCAGTGCCGTCGTCGGCCACCTCCACGGCGGAAGTCTCCGGTACAGTGGCGGCGGGCGCCGGCTCGGGGGTAATGCTGTTGGCTTTCAGTGTCAGCACGGAGACCGGCGTGGTGGCTTTGGCAGCGGTGGTGTAGGAGCCGGCAAGGACTGACTTGTGAGCCGTGCCATCGGCGTCGACCGCCACGACGTCGGTGATCACGCCGGCGCTGAGCTTGATGCCCAGCCGGGCCGCGATTTCCTTGCCTTCGGGCGAATTATCGAGAAGCACCGTGGTGGCGCCCGCTGCCGTTGCGGCGGCGGCGAGGTAGGCGGCCTTCGGTGCGACGAGGTAGTCGTCCAAATTGGCGGCAACGGGCTGGAAGATCGCCGTGACGCCATACTCCGCGAACGCCGCCGCGACTGCCGGGTGTACGTCCCCGTTGAGGGCGACGGCGGTTTCACCCAGGGCGCGGCCCGCGGTCAGCAGTTCCAGGCTGCTCTTTTTCAGGGCTTCTCCGGGCTGGTCAATGAATACAAGTACGTTAGCCATGTCTGTGATCCCTCTTAGAGCAGCTTCTGGGCGGCCAGGAAGTCGACGAGCTTGATGCCGGCGTCGCCTTCGTCGGTGATGATGGTGCCTGCGGTGCGTGGCGGCCGTTCCGCGGCGGCGGTCACGGTGGTCCAGGATCCGGCGTGGCCCACCTGTGCCGGGTCGACGCCGATCTCCGCCAGCGAGAGCGTGGTGATGCTCTTGCGTTTGGCGGCGATGATGCCCTTGAAGTTGGGGTAGCGCGGTTCGTTGATCTGGTCCGTCACCGAGACGACGGCGGGCAGCGCGGCTTCCACGGTCTCGGAGTAGGTGTCGGCGTCGCGGCGGGCCGTGAGCCGGCCGCCGTCCACCGTCAGCGATGACGCAAAAGTCACCTGCGGCAGGCCGAGTCGTTCGGCAAGCTGTGCCGGCACCAGGGATGTCTCGCCGTCGGTGGAGGCCATGCCGGTCAGGACGAGGTCCACCGCCCCGAGGTGCCGGACGGCTGCCGCGAGCGCCAGCGAGGTGGCGGCGGCGTCCGAACCCGCCAGGGCGCTGTCCGTCAGGTGCACGCCTTCGGTGGCACCCATCTGGAGCGACTTCTTGACGGCGTTGACCGCACCGGCCGGGCCCATGCTCAGCGCGATGACCTGGTTCCCCGCCTTGGCGCCGCCGCGCGCTTCGGCCAACTGCAGGGCAGCCTCCAGCGCGTACTCATCCAGCTCCGAAAGGATGCTTTCGTCGCGGTCCGTGGTGTAGCCCTCTCCGTTGAGGTGACGGTCGAACTGGGCGTCCGGTACATGCTTGACCAGGACGACGATCTTCAATGTATCTTCCACTGTGTTTACAGCAGCCTTCCATGCTTGTGGACAGCCAGCCGGGTGGGGTCATGGCCTCGGAACGCCCGGGGTACGGGTAGATCCTAGCTAACCATATAGTCGCCCCGCGTTGCCGTCCCGTTAACCCCTGTGTCAGGGCCGGGCGGCCTGGGGTGGAAGCAGACGACGGCGGCGGTCACCGAGGTGACCGCCGCCGTCGTCTGCTCCTGTTTCAGTTCCTGTTGCTTGGGTTCCTACTGGTCCGCTGCCGTTCCCAGGGTGACGTCCAGAGTCTGCTCCTGGCCGTTGCGCTGGACGGTGATTTTGGCTGTGGATCCGCCGGCCTGCTCGCGGACGGCTGCCGTCAGCTGGTTGGGTTCACTGACGGTCAGGTCGTTGAACTTGGTGATCACATCACCCACCTTGATGCCTGCCTTCGCGGCTGCCGAATTGGGTTCGACGGTGGCTACGTCCGCTCCGACCGAGAAGCTGGACGAACTTCCCGAGGACTTGTCCCGAACGCTCACACCCAACTGGCCGTGGGATGCCTTGCCGGTATCGATGAGCTCCTGCGCCACCCGCTTGGCGTGGTTGATGGGGATGCTGAAGCCGACGCCAATGTTTCCGCTGGAGGACGACGAAGAAGAGTCGGAACCGGCGGACGCGATGGCAACGTTGACGCCGATGATCTCGCCCTTGGAGTTGACCAGGGCGCCGCCGGAGTTGCCGGGGTTGATTGCGGCGTCAGTCTGGATCACGTTGATGGCGATGGATCCCTGGTTGGCCGTGCTCTGGCCCTGCCCGCCCCCCGGGGGCGCGAACTGGAAGCCCTGGTCCCCGCCCTGGGAACTGTCCCCGTTCTTGGGTGCCGCGGAGGAGGCCACGCTAATGGTCCGGTTCAAGGTTGAGACGATACCGTCCGTCACAGTGCCGGTGAGACCCAGCGGGGAGCCGATTGCAATTGCCGTGTCACCGACATTGAGCTTGCCGGAATCCCCGAGGGTTGCCGGAGTGAGCCCGGAGGTATCGTCCACCTTGATCACGGCAAGGTCAGACAGCGGATCTGTCCCCACCAGCGTGGCTTTGAGGACCTTTCCTGCGCTGGTGCGGACCTCCAGGGCCGCGTTGGCTGTCTGGCCGTCCAGGGTAACGACGTGGGTATTGGTGAGGATGTGCCCCTTGTCGTCCAGGACGATGCCCGACCCCGTCCCGCCGGCATTGCCGGCCGAAGCGCTGATGGTCACCACACTGGGGGTAGCCTTCAGGGCCGCAGCCGTAATGGCATTGACATCGTCCTTGTTGTTGACGATCACCGTGCCGGGCTGGCTGCTGGTGCTGCCGACCGCTGAAGATGAATTGTTGACGAGTGCACCCGAACCGACGGTGGCCACGCCGCCACCCACGAGGCCGGCGGCGAGGATGCTGGCCACCAGGGTCCCGACACCGAAGGAGGCCTTCCTGCGGGGGGCGTCAGCGGGGTTGGGTGCCGAGTTGTATTGCCCGGGGTTGTACTGGCCGGTGTAACCGCCCGGCAGTGCTGAATGGGCGCCCTGCGGCTGCTGGTGCGGGTCGTGCTGGTTGTGCGCCTGCTGGCCGTATGGCTGCCCGCTGTGGGTTTGCTGGTCGCTTGCCTGCTGGCCGTAGAACGGCTCACGGGGAGGGTAGACCGGACGTGGCGCGCCGGGCAGTTGCTGGGTCGGGTTCCCGGGCGCCCCGGAGCGGTCCAGTTGCTCAGTCGGATGGGAGTGACCGCCAGTGCTGCTGCCGGCTTCCGCAGGGGCCTGGGCCGGGTTCCGGCTCCCGTCCGGCTGCCGGTTATCAGGCGCTGCACCCGGGTTTGGGTTCTCAGTCATTGGACTTCCTTTCATCCTCGTCTGCATTAACTATGTACCGTTTGACTGGAACTGGGGCGAACGTTGGCTGGGAGGTTCCTGAGTGCGTTAATTATCCGCTGATCCTCGAACTTCGGGGGGTTTCGCTGGTGGCATATTCGCCTCGATGGACGCACCCATAGGTGCACCATAGAATCAAAAGGAATTGCCACAGCGACCTGCGGCTTTACACCACGCGTGGGGGCGCTGCTGAATTCTGAGACGCTGATTCGTCCTGAATCGGTGTCAGGCGTGCTGAAGGGTTGCACATGCGGTCAAAGTTCAAACGTATCCTCGCCGTGATCGGCCTGACAGGGCTGCTCGCGGTTCCCGCCGGCGCGGCTTGGGCCGAACCGCCGGTAACCATCCCGTCCGGCACGAACATTGTGGATAACGCCAATGTTCTGGGCAGCCGCAAGGGCGAAGTGCAGACCGCCATCCAGACGCTGCTAAAGGACCACAAGTACAACCTCTATGTCGTGACGGTGAACTCCTTCGACAACCCGTCCAAGCCTGAGGACTGGGGCAAGGCTGTTGCTACCCAAAAATCAATGGGCAAGGCCGATGTCCTGCTGGCCATTTCCACGGCGGGCCAGTTCTACTTTGCGACTGACGCTTCGAGCGCCATCAGGTCGAAACAGTCCAACATCAGCCAGAATGCCGTCACCGCCAACCTGGCTGGTGGCAAGAAGGATTACGCCCAGGCCGCTATCGACACTGCAGCTGCCATTGGCGATGCAGCCGGAGGAGGCAGCGGCAACGTCCCATCCACCGGCGGCGCCGGCGCGAGTGTCCTGGTCGGAACGGGCGTGGTTGTTGCCGGCGGAGCCGGCGCATACCTTTACTTCCGCAACAAGCGGAAGAAGGCAGCCCAGGCATCCAGCGCCAGCTACGGACCGCAGGGCGCCGAACTCGATCCCCTGGCTTCGCTGAGCATCGAGGAACTCCGCCGCAAGAGCGGCTCCCTGATCATCGAGGCCGATGACGCCATCAAGTCCAGCGAGCAGGAGCTTGGCTTCGCCCAGGCACAGTACGGTGATGCCGCGGTAGGCAACTTCACAAAAGCCCTTGCGGAAGCCAAGGCGCATATGACCGAGTCGTTCAAGCTCCAGCAGCAGCTCGACGACCACATCCCGGACACCGAGGAACAGCAGCGCAGCTGGTACGGCGAGATCATCCGCCGTTCAGAGGCAGCGCTCGGCTCGCTCCAGGAGCAAAAGGCCGATTTCGACTCGCTGCGTGAGCTGGAGAAGAACGCTCCCCAGGCACTGGCTGCGGTGACTACGGGCGCCCATGACGCCGACGCCAAAATTGCCACAGCGGAACAGTCATTGACAGCTTTGCGTGCCAAGTATGCGGACAGCGCGCTGGTACAGGTCGCGGACAACATCACGCAGGCCAAGGAACGCCTCGCCTTCGTGCAGAATGCCACCGGCACCGCCCAGGAGAAGCTCGCAGCCGGTGAAGGCAGCCTGGCTGCTGTGGCCGTCCGCGCCGCAGAGGAAAGCCTGCACCAGACCAACGTCCTGCTCGATGCCATCGCCAAGGTCTCAGCCAGTCTGGACGAGGCCCGGAACGGGCTCGAGGCAGCCGTCGTCGAGACCTCCCAGGACCTTGCCCAGGCGAAGGCCATGATCCAGTCCGGCGAACACCCTGAACTGGCCGGCCCGGTGGCAGGCGTTGAAGCCGCGCTGGCTCAGGTGAAGGCCGAAATCCAGGGCGGGAAAATCGATCCCATCGCCACCCTGCAGCGCGTGGAGACGGCGCATCAGGCACTGGACCAGTCCCTCACCGGCATCCGGAACCAGCAGGATCAGGCCCGCCGCGCCCAGGCTTCGCTCCAGCAGACCATCATGTCGGCACAGGCACAAATCAGCGCGACGTCCGATTACATCACCGCCCGGCGCGGTGGTGTGGGCACCGAAGCCCGGACCCGGCTTGCTGAATCGCAGCGCAACCTTGACTACGCACTCTCCATCTCCCGCAACGACCCCGTCACCGCGCTCACGTATGCCCAGCAGGCTCATGCCCTCGCCGCCCAGGCCGCCCAACTGGCCCAGGCCGACGTCGACAACTTCGGCGGCTACGCCAACCAGGGCTTTGGCGGTGGCGGCATGTTCGGCGGTCGCGGCGGAGGCGGCGGCGGCCTCGGCGGCGCCATCCTGGGCGGCATCCTCATCAACTCCATCCTCAACGGCGGTGGGGGCGGCGGCTGGGGCGGCGGTCACAGCGACGGCGGTGGCTGGGGAGACGGCGGCGGTTTCGGCGGCGGCGGCGACTTCGGCGGAGGAGATTTCGGCGGAGGCGACTCCGGAAGTTTCTAGTCCGCAAGGACAGCCGTTGCCGGCGGTCCATCCCGGTGACAAACATAAACGGTACAACTGTTCACTGATTCCAGTGGCCACCATTGAGCAGGACGAAAGGTAACACCATGGTTAAGCAGTCCATTTTCGGCCGCATCGCGCAGCTTGCAAAGGCAAACATCAACTCTTTGCTGGACAACGCTGAGGATCCGCAGAAGATGCTGGACCAGATGGTCCGGGACTACACGAACAACATCGCCGAGGCCGAATCCGCCGTGGCCCAGACCATCGGGAACCTCCGGATGCTCGAGGACGACTACCGCGAGGACGTCAAGAACGCGCAGGACTGGGGCAACAAGGCCCTCGCAGCCTCGCGGAAGGCGGACGAATACCGGGCCGGCGGCGACACTGTTGATGCCGAGAAGTTCGATAACCTCGCCAAGGTGGCCCTGCAGCGCCAAATGTCCGCCGAGAACGAAGCCAAGGGAGCAGAGCCCAGCATCGCTTCGCAGCGCGAAGTGGTGGACAAGCTCAAGAGCGGCCTCGATCAGATGAAGGGCAAGCTCAACGAACTGACCAGCAAGCGGAATGAGCTGGTGGCCCGCTCCAAGACGGCCGCGGCGCAGTCCCAGGTGCATGATGCGATCAAGAGCATCGACTTCATGGACCCCACCAGCGAAGTTGGCCGTTTCGAAGAGAAGATCCGCCGCGAAGAGGCGAAGGTCCGCGGCCAGCAGGAGCTTGCCGCATCGAGCCTGGACGCCCAGTTCAACCAGCTCGAGGACCTCGGCGAGCAGACCGAGATCGAGGCTCGTCTAGCCGCCCTGAAGTCCGGCGGTGCCAAGCCGGCCCTGGGCGCCTCGGGGTCGTCGGTTCCGGCAGGGTCCACCGTGGACGAAGCTGATTTCGATAAGCTGTAGCCAGTAGCGGGCCGCCCGGCAGGGCGGTCCAGCGGGGAGGCCGGAGTTCGCGATGAACTCCGGCCTCTGCTTTACCACCACACCACGGCTCTCCCGCCGTGGCCGCCGGAAGTGTGTAGCGTGGAGGCCATGGCCTCCCGCGACGCATCCACCATCGTTTGGCTCCGTGATGATCTCCGGCTGGACGACAATCCTGCCCTGTCACACGCCGTCGACATCGGCCTGCCGCTGACCGTGGTCTACATCCTCGACGAGGAATCGCCAGGAGTCCGGCCGCTTGGAGGTGCGGTCAAGTGGTGGCTGCACCATTCCCTCGCATCCCTTGCGGCGGCCCTGAAAGATGCCGGCTCCACACTGGTCCTCCGCCGGGGACCGGCGGGTCCGGTGATTCGCGGGCTGGAAGAGGAAACCGGCGCGCAGCACCTGCTGTGGAATCGACGCTACGGCGGCCCTGAACGGGCAGTGGACGCCGAAATCAAAACCTGGGCGGCGGAGAATGGCATCGATGCCGCCAGCTTCCAGGCCAGCCTGCTTTACGAACCGTGGACCATCACCACGGGCAGCGGGGGCCCGTACAAAGTCTTCACACCGTTCTGGCGGGCCTGCATGGCGTCAGGAGAACCCCGTAAGCCGATGGACGCCCCCACGCACCTCCCCTCCCCCGGCGCGGGGAGAGTGGCCAGTGACGTCCTGTCAGAGTGGTCCTTGCTGCCCGTCTCACCGGACTGGAGCGGCGGGCTGGCCAGGACCTGGCAGCCCGGGGAGGCCGGCGCCCACAGCCGACTGGACGATTTCCTGGACGGCCCGGTGAACGAGTACGGCGACGGCCGGGACGTGCCCGGCATGGAGGGCACCAGCCGGCTGTCCCCGCATCTGCGTTTCGGCGAAATCAGTCCGTTCCGGGTCTGGCACGAGATCCGCCTCCGCTTTCCACGCGAGGCGACGCCCGACGTCGGCATCTTCCGGTCCGAGCTCGGCTGGCGGGAGTTCTGCTGGCAGCTGCTCTATGTCAATCCGCAGCTTGCGACCCGCAACTACCGGCCGGAGTTTGACCGCTTCGAGTGGCAGGAACCCGCCGCCGCGGAACTGGAAGCCTGGCAGCAGGGCCGGACCGGTTATCCGCTGGTGGACGCCGGGATGCGGCAGCTGTGGCAGACCGGATGGATGCATAACCGGGTACGGATGGCCGCGGCGTCGTTTCTGGTCAAGAACCTCCTTGCCGATTGGAGGTTGGGGGAAGCATGGTTCTGGGACACCCTGGTGGACGCGGACGCGGCCAGCAACCCGGCGAACTGGCAGTGGGTGGCAGGCTCCGGTGCCGACGCTTCACCCTATTTCCGGATCTTCAATCCGGTGACGCAGAGCAAAAAATTCGACGCTGAGGGCAGGTACCTTCGCGAGTTCATCCCCGAGCTGGCACCGCTGGACCGCAAGGCCATCCACGAGCCATGGAAATCACTGGGCCTTGAAGGCTACCCCGCACCGGTGGTGGGCCTCCCTGAGTCCCGTGAGCGTGCGCTGGCCACCTACCAGAGGCTTAAGGACACCCAGGGCTGAGGCCCGTCCGGGCCCGGCGGACGTCAGCGGCTCACTTTGCCCATCAGCGAGGCAATGGGCCGCAGGAAGAGCGGACGCGCCAGGAACCAGGCGGCGACCATCACGGCGACCGAAGCCAGGAACACCCAGAAACCGAACCAGCCGGCGTCGTCGCTGCCGCCGTACATGTGATTGAGGTTCCGCAGTGCTCCGGTGGCCAGCACCAGGAAGACGTGCACCACGATAAAAGCCACGAAGTAGATCATCACGGGGAAGTGAATGGCCCGTGCCACCTCGACGGGGTAGGCCTTGTTGAGGCCCGCAGCCTTCTTGGGCCACGCGGAGGATGTCCGGATACCGGAAATGAAGGCCAGTGGCGCGGCAATGAAGACGGTAACGAAGTACGTCAGCAGCTGCAGCGCGTTGTAGTTGACCCAGCCGTTCTCGGTGGGCCAGTTCAGCGAGGCGTACTGCAGCGCAGCCGAAAGTGCGTTGGGGATGACGTCCCAGCTGGTGGGCACAATCCGCACCCACTGGCCTGTGGCGAACAGGAGGACAGCGAACACCACGCCGTTGAGGATCCACAGGGCATCCAGTGTCAGGTGCAGCCACAGTTCCAGGGTGATCTTCGTGGGCGCGTTCTTGGTCTTGATCAAGCCCTTGTTGTTTCGTGTCCAGTGCCCGCTGGGACGTGTTGTGGTCCGCACCTGCCAGCCGGTCCTGATGATCAGCAGCAGGAAAAAGCCGTTGAGGAAGTGCTGCCAGCCCAGCCAGGCCGGAAAGCCCACGGGTGCACCGTCAGGGAGTTCCGAGTGGCCCGGGTAGTCCGCGAGGAACGAAGCCACCGCAGGCAGCCCGGTCATCCACTTGGCCAGCAGCACCACCAGGACCAGCGCCACGAGAACGGCCGGAATGCCCCAGTAGAGCCTGGACGGCTTGCCCGTCGCAGAGGCGGGCTTCTTCGTGGGTGTCGACATCGAAAAACATTCCTCTCGAGAATGACTGACCAGTGCTCAAACGGCTCTGCGAACGAGAATACTAGGAACCACCAGCATTCAGGCAAAAAAAGACCCCGGCCGGCGTAACTCCCGGTCGGGGTCTTTCACATGGTTGCGGGGACAGGATTTGAACCTGTGACCTCTGGGTTATGAGCCCAGCGAGCTACCGAACTGCTCCACCCCGCGTCGCTTGATCAACACTACCGTACTTTGGAGCGGACAATTACCACTCCGCCTGCGGGGTCCGCCCGCGACTGGTTAAACAAAAGTCCGGACCCTGTTTCCAGGATCCGGACTTTTTCACCAGTTGCGGGGACAGGATTTGAACCTGTGACCTCTGGGTTATGAGCCCAGCGAGCTACCGAACTGCTCCACCCCGCGTCGCAAGATCAACTCTACCGCCCGGTGAACGGGAGGCCAAATCCTGGTGGCGTGATGTGCGTCTCGCTGGGCTGCCGTCAGCTAATGGCTGCCCTCACGTACTGGGCTGCCGTCACTTACTTGCCGAAGGGGACGGCGTGGCTGACGGAGTGGCTTCGGGCGCCGGGGTAGCCCCGGGTGCAGCAGCCGGAATCTTCCCCTCGGCGTCGAGAGCCTTCTGCAGGGCCGCTGCCAGCTTCTTCTGTTCCTCACCGTAGGCGGCGAAGTCGCCGGCGGCCAGGGCCGTCTGGCCTGCCTTGATGGCGGCGTTCGCCGCCTCCAGTGCAGCCTTCAGGTCAGCCTGGGCCCCCGCACTGACGGGCGGCGTCTCGCCCGGCGCGGGAGGAGTCTGTCCGGTGTTGGCAGAGTCACCGGCAGCTGCACCGGAGTCACCGCCGAAGAGTTGCTTCAGCGCGCCGTCGAGCGTTGGCGCGAAGCCCACCTTGTCACCGAAGGCGACCAGCACGCGCTGCAGCGTCGGGTACGAGGTCTCGCCGGTGGACTTGAGGTAAACAGGCTGGACGTACAGGATGCCGCCGCCTACGGGCAGCGTCAGCAGGTTGCCGTTGAGCACCTCCGAAGCACCCTGCCGCAGAAGGTTCAGGGCCTGGGACACGGTGGGGTCCGAGTTGAACTTGTTCTGCGCCTGGCCCGGTCCGGGAACCTGGATCTCCGGTGGAATCTGGAGGAGCCTGAGCTTGCCGTAGGTGTCGGCCTTCACGCCCTTCTGGTTACCGGCGTCCGAGTCAGCGGCCAGGAATCCGTAGAGGACGTTTCGGGCGGTGCCGTTCACGATCTGCGGAATGTAGGAGGACGTCAGCTGGAAGGCCGGCTCCTTCTGGTCCGGCATCTGCAGCGACATGTAGAACGGCGGCTGCTTGACGTCGGTGGACACCGTGGGATCGTTGGGAACGCTCCAGACATCCTTCGCCTGGTAGAAGCTTCCCGGCTCCGTGACGTGGTAGCGGCCCAGGAGTTCACGCTGAACCTTGAACAGGTCCTCAGGGTAACGGACATGGCTCATGACGTCACCGGACATCTCCGAGAAGGGCTTCAGGGAGTTCGGGTAAACCTTCTGCCAGGCCTTCAGGATGGGGTCCTGGTCATCCCAGGCGTACAAAGTCACCGAACCGTCGTATGCATCGACGGTGGCTTTGACGGAGTTCCTGATGTAGTTCACGGAGCTGTTGGGCAGTGCTACTGATCGCCCGGCAGAGGTCTGCGAGTCTGCAGTGGCCGCCGAGAGCTGTTCCTGCTGTGAGTACGGGTAGTACTGGCTGGTGGTATAGCCGTCCACAATCCATTTGACGCGGCCGTCCACCACGGCAGGGTAGGCGTTGCCGTCAACGGTCAGGTAGGGCGCTACCTTTTCGACGCGCTCCCGGGGGTTGCGGTCGTACAGGATCTGCGACTCGGCGTTGACTCCGTCGGACAGCAGCAGGTCCGAGGACTGGAACTTGATGGAGTAGAGGATTTTGTTGAAGAAGCTGCCCACGTTCGGGCCGCCGTTGCCTTCGAAGGTGTACTGGTTGTCCGCTTCACCCTCTTTACCGGAGGGCCTGTCCTGTTCACGGGGGGTCGCGCCCGCGGGGGCACCAACAATGGAGTACTCCGGAGAATTCTCGCCGAAGTAGATCCGCGGCTGGTATGTCGAGTCGTTACCAAGGACGCCGGTGGAGGGAATGCCGGACTGCAGGAACTCCGGCTTTCCGTCAACGGTGAACTTGTTGCCCTTGGCCGCGACCACACCGTAGCCATGGGTATAGACAACGTGCTGGTTCAGCCAGCCCTGCTGGTTGGTGGCGACGTTGACGGGGTTCAGCTCACGAACCGCAATGACGGTGTCCTGGATCTTGCCGTCGATTTCGTACCGGTCAACGTTCAAGGACGCGGGGAACTGGTAGTACGGCCGGTACTGTTCCAGCTGGGCGAACGCGTCGGAGATGAGGTTGGGATCCAGGAGCCTGATGTTGGCTGTGGTCTGCGCGTCCGGGGCGAGCGCTCCGGTATTGGCCGTGTTTGTCGCGTTGTAGCGGTCCACCTGAATCTGGTCCAGGCCGTAGGCGGCCCGGGTCATCTTGATGTTCCGTTCAATGTAATCCTTCTCGAGCGTCTGCTCGGAAGGCCGCACCTGGAATTGCTGGATGACCCAGGGGTACACGCCACCGGCAAGGATCGAGGTAATGACCAGCATGGCGGTACCGATGACCGGCAGACGCCAGCGGCCGATGACGGCGGCGATGATGAAGAGGATGGCCACCAGTACTGCGGCGACGGCGAGGATTGCCTTGGTGGGAATCACGGCGTTGACGTCGGTGTACAGGGCGCCGGCCCAGCGGCCGCCGTTGCTTTGAAGTGCGGAATAGCGGTCCAGCCAGAAATTGACGCCAAGCAGGACCAGGAAGCTGGCGCCCGTGACGGCGAGGTGGATTTGCGCGGCCCTGCTGGTGAACACGCCGCGTTCCATCAGGCGGATGCTGCCGTAGAGGTAGTGGGTAAGAATGCCGGCGATGCCAGCCACCACCACCACGCTGATCAGGAATCCTGTGACGAATCCGAGGAACGGCAAGGTCATCACGTAGAAGCTGATGTCCAGCCTGAAGAGGGGGTCTTCCTGGCCGAAGGGTTGCTGGTTGAAGAAGAGCAGGACTTTCTGCCACTGGCTGGCGGCGGCGCTGCCTGCAAAGAGGCCGAACAGAATGGGCAGGCCCACCATGACAACGCGGCGGACAGGTTCAAGCTGTGCCTGGTAGCGGTTGAGGTTGTCCCGCATTTCGGAGTCCGGTGCGTAGACGGGCCTCGCGCGGTAGGCGATGCGGATGGCGAAAAAAACCGCCGCGAACATCAGCGCGAAGCCGGCAAGGAAGATCAGGATCCTGGCGAGGTTCTCGGTCAGGAACACTTCGAAGTAACCGAGCTGCTGGTACCACAGGACGTCAGTCCACACGTTGGCGAAGAAGATGAAGCCCACAACTACCAGGGCAACGACTATCAGGGTGGGTGTCAGAGCCCCGCGTCGTGATGGGGGTCTTCCGGGCGGGATGGGGCTGGTGGGACGGGACAAACTCGGTACCTCATAGCTGATCGTCAGATTTACATTAAGAGCGTGCGTGCGGTTGACGTCCGGCACCGGTCAAGCGTGTGGCAACGTCCGTCATATCTGCCACGAGTGGCGGTAAAGCTTAGTTCCTGGCCTCAGTCTAGTTGCTGGCGCAGGAGGGCAAACCGGCCGTGTCCTGGGATGATGCCGCGCGTTCGACGGCGGATCGCGCCTGGTCAAGGTTCTCCACCTTGACCACCTGCAGGCCCTCCGGCACATTGCCCGCCACTTCGTCGCAGTTATCGGCCGGGGCGAGGAACAGTGTGGCCCCGCCGGCGCGCGCGCCGAGCATCTTCTGTCGTATCCCGCCGATGGGGCCCACAGTGCCGTCGGGACTGATGGTGCCCGTACCGGCGATGTGCTTGCCCCCGGTCAGGTCGCCGGGCGTGACGGTGTCCACGATGCCCAGCGCGAACATCAACCCGGCACTCGGGCCGCCCACCTTGTCCAGGGAGATCTTGACGTCGAACGGGAACGTAAACACGTACTTCAGCATGATGCCGAGGATGTAACGGCCGGACCCGTTGTCCTTGGGTGTAATGGTCTGGGCCAAGGACTCCCCCGCCCGCTGCACCACGAGGGTCACGGGCGCTCCCTTGCCGGCGGCCAGTTCCTCCTGCACCACAGTGAGCGAGGTGATGGGCTTCCCGTTGATGGTCTCGAAAATGTCACCGTCCTGGACCTTGCCGGCCGACGGCGACCCGTTGGAGAGGCCCGCGGCCTGGAGCTGTTGGCCAAAAGGAATGTTGAGCTCCCGCAGAGCCGAGGCAACAGCGTTCTCCTGGGAGGTGGTCATGGCCACGGAACTCTGCTCTTCCGCCTGCTCCTTGGTGGTGCCCGTGGGATAGATCAGCTCCTGCGGGTACACGGACTTTGACCTGTCCAGCCATGCGCCGAAGACTCCCACAATGCTGACCGGGCCGGTGGGGCCGCCCTCGACGTAAACCGTGGTCAGGTCCAGGTTGCCTTTCGCGGGGTAGGTCTCGTGGCCCGTGACACTTATGACAGGGGTATCGCCGGACCTGTCGAGCGTATTGAACGTGGGGCCGGCCCGTTCCACTACATACGGCACCGGAATGGTGGCCGCCGCTATTCCCAGACCCACAGCCAGGACTCCCGAGAGCAGCATGACGGAGACCCGACCGTCCCCCGTCCGTTGATTCGGTGGGCCGTAGTTCCCGGCAGCGGCGACGCCGGCGGCAGGGCCCTCAGGCGGCCCGGCATGCACGGTTGCAGCGTCGTCGACCTCGGAAGAGTGGTCCTTGTGCGGGTGTTCGCCACGGGTTGCAGTCACTGAACCAACACTACGCGGTGGGGCCTTCAGCAGGCTCTTTGCCTAGAGCGAACGGCCGTCCTCCCGGGCAGACAGCCGTCCCGGCCCGGGGTACCGTGAAGTGAACGCTCAAACTCACGATCGGCGGGACCATGACCTCCAACCCACTCAATCCGTCCGACGGCGATGATACGCCGAAGGATCCATTGACCGAGATGCTGCAGAACCTGATGGGCGGCAAGGGTATGGAGAACTTCGACCCCGCCGAACTGGCGAAAGCCGCAGGCCTGCCGGATGACCCCAACCTGCTGGCGCAGATGTTCTCCCAGGTCCAGGCCATGATGAGTGCCCCCTCCGAGGGTCCCGTCAACTGGCAGCTCGCCCACGAGAATGCGCGCCGCGTCGCGGCCAGCAGTGCCGACCCGTCCGTCACGTCCCAGCAGAGCCGGGAAGTGGACGAAGCGCTGCGGTTGGCCGAACTCTGGCTCGATCCGGTGACCGACCTCCCGGCCACCGGCCTGATCGGCCGGGCCTGGTCCCGTGCCGAGTGGGTGGAAGCCACCCTTGGAACGTGGAAGCGGCTGACCGAGCCCGTGGCCAACAGCATCGCCAATGCCCTGTCCGGCGCCATGACCGAGCAGATGCCCGAAGAGATGAAGTCCATGATGGGCGGGGCATCCTCCATGCTGCAGAACATGGGCGGCGCCATCTTTGGCATGCAGCTCGGGCAGGCCATCGGCGCGCTCTCCGCCGATGTGGTCAGTTCAACTGACATCGGGGTGCCCCTGGCCGACCTGGAAATGGCGCTGTTGCCGTCCAACGTGGCGTCCTTCGGGGAAGGGCTGGGCCTGCCGGAGACCGACATCCGCCTGTTCCTCGCCGTCCGCGAGGCCGCCCACGCACGCCTGTTCGTGCAGGTCCCCTGGCTTCGTGGCCATCTGCTGGGTGCCATCGAGGCGTACGCCCGCGGCATCCACATCGACACCTCCCGCATCGAAGAACTGGCCCGGGACCTGGACCCCAGCAACCCCGAAGGCATCCAGGAAGCGCTGTCCCAGGGCGTCTTCATGCCGCAGCGGACACCTGCCCAGGAGCAGGCACTCGAAAAACTGGAAACGGCGCTCGCGCTCGTTGAAGGCTGGGTGGACGAGCTCACGGCTTCGGCCACGGAGAAGATGCTGCCCTCCGCGGCCGCCCTCCGTGAGACGGTCCGGCGGCGCCGCGCCACCGGCGGCCCCGCCGAGCATGCCTTTGCCTCCCTTGTGGGTCTGGAGCTCCGTCCGCGCCGCCTGCGGGACGCTGCCACCTTGTGGGCGGTCCTCAAGGAGGAGCGCGGCATTGCCGGGCGGGACGCCATCTGGCAGCACCCCGATCTGCTGCCCACGGCCGAGGACCTCGATGACCCCCAGGGCTTCAGCGGGCGCCGCAAGCTGGCCGAGGCCAGCGACAGCGAAGTGGACGACGCCCTGCAGAAGCTCCTCAGCGGCGGCTTCGACGACGCCGCCCCGGAGGACTCCGATGATTCCGCAGCTGAATCCGGGCATGACGACTCCGGCACGGGCGACGCCAGCAGGGAAGACGGCACGGATGCCGACGACGGCGATTCGGAGCAGCCGAAAGGCTAGGCGCAGTGCTTAGTCGGCGTCGCCTTGGCTGTGCCCGGTGACGCCGACGGGTTCTTCGTCGCCGGCAGGTTCTTCGTCGTCGACGTGGTACGCGCCGTCGGCGGGGAGGCCACGGGAGGTGGCGTAGGAGACGCCTTCCAGGAATGCCTTGGCGCGCATGGTGTCCGGATAGGCTTCCAGCAGTTTCCAGAAGGCGGCATTATGCCCGGCCACGAGCAAGTGTGCGAGCTCGTGCAGCAGCACGTAGTCGATGACCCACTGCGGCATGGGCCGGAGTTTGTCGGAGAGCCGGATGGTTCCTTCCGACGGCGTCGCCGAGCCCCAACGGGAGTTCTGGTTACTGACCCAGCGGACCGAGGTCGGGACTGCCCTGCCGCCGAAGTACTTTGATGACAGGTGCGCGGCGTGGGCTGCCAACGCAGCGTCCGTGGCTGGCTGTTTCCGTCCTTTGTCTGCTCGCCGCTCCCCTTGCCGGTGCAGTTTCTCCAGCATCCGGTGGACCCATTCGGACTCCTGGGCAGCCGTGAACCTGGCCGGAATGGCCACCACCGCCGTCCCGTTTTCCCAGAAGGCAGCCACGGTCCGGGTGCGCCGGGCCGATCTCCGCACCTCCACGGGAGCCCCGCCGGTTGTCCTCAGACCTGATGGGCTGCTGCGCTTACCGGGTGTCACAGGATGCTGCTTTCAACGAGCACCCGCAGCACGTCCTCGCCATAGCGTTCCAGTTTCGCCGGGCCCACGCCGGCCAGCGCGGCAAGTTCCTCAAGCGTGGACGGCTTCGCCTCGGCGATCGCCGTCAGCGTGGCATCGGTAAAGACCACAAAAGCCGGGACCTCGGCGGCCAGGGCAATCTCCTTCCGCCACTGCCGCAGGGCGTCAAAGGTCTGTTCTTCGTAACTGGGCGGGCAGTCATTGCATCGGCCCACTTTGCGTTCAGCGCCGCTGGCCAGCATGCTCCCGCAGACCCTGCAGGTGGCAGGGGTGGCAGCTTTGCGGCGCGGGGCGGGCCCTTTGCCGCGGGTGCTGGAGCTGGCCACCGAATTGGGCCGGAGCCCGTCAAGGAAGCGTGAAGGCTTCCGGTTGGCCCGGCCACCGGGCGTCCGTGCGGTGGACCAGGACAGCGCGAGGTGTTCGCGTGCCCGGGTGATTCCCACATAAAGCAGGCGCCGCTCCTCGTCGACGGCCTCGGGAGTGTCGGCAAAGGAGATGGGCATGAGGCCCTCGCTGAGGCCCACAAGGAAAACAGCATCCCATTCCAGGCCTTTCGCGGCGTGCAGCGAGGCAAGCGTGACGCCCTGGACCGTGGGGGCATGCTGTGCCAGGGACCGCTCCTGGAGTTCATTGACGAAGTCCGCCAGCCCAAAGTTCCCGCCCCGGACCTGGACCAGTTCGTCGGCGAGTGCCACCAGCGCTGCCAGGGATTCCCAGCGTTCACGAAGTGCCCCGCCGTTGTGGGGTGGAGCTTCGGTATAGCCAAGGGAGGCGACGATGTCCCGGACCAGCTGGCCCAGCGGCTCCGGTGTTGCCGTCTCGGCCACCGCCCGGGTGGCTGCCCGCAGCTGGAGGATGGCATCCCGCACTTCCTTGCGGGCGAAGAACCGCTCGCCGCCGCGGAGCTGATAACCGATTCCGGCCGCCGCCAGGGCCTGTTCGTAGGCTTCGGACTGCCCGTTCGTGCGGAAAAGTATGGCTATCTGGCTGGCTGGCGTGCCGGCGTCGAGCAGTTCCCGGATCTTGGCCGCTGCCGTGGCGGCTTCGGCTTCATCATCCGAGCATTCGGTGAACTGCGGCACCGGACCCGAGGGGCGCTGCGCCACCAGTTGGAGCGGGGTTGCCCAGGCCGAGTCGGCAACAGGGCCGCCGCTGCGCCGCGCTGCCAGGAGGTCGTTGGCCAGTTTGACCACCTGGGGCGTGGAACGGTAATCGCGGATGAGCTTGACCACGCTGGCATCAGGGTACTGGGCCTTGAAACCCAGCAGGTGCTTGGGGGAAGCGCCGGTGAACGAGTAGATGGTCTGGCTTGCATCGCCCACGACGCAAAGCTCATCCCGGCCGCCAAGCCACAGTTCCAGGAGTCGCTGCTGCAGCGGCGAAACGTCCTGATACTCATCCACCACAAAATGCCGGTACTGCTCCCGGACTGTGGCGGCAACCTTCTGGTCCTCCTGCAGGATGCCGACCGTAATCAGCAGCACGTCCTCAAAATCGATGACATTGCGGTCCGTCTTGACGTCCTCGTAGGACTGGAAAACCCGGGCCACGGCGGTCAGGTCAAACCCGCCGGGCGTTCCCCGGTCCTGCGCGTTCTCCAGGTAGTTGGCCGGGGTCAGCATGGAAACCTTGGCCCACTCGATTTCCGATGCGAGGTCACGGATGGAAGCGCGGTCCGTACTGAGCCTGAGGCGGCGGGACGCCTCAGCGATCATCTGTGCTTTGTGGTCCAGCAGGTTGGGCAAGGTGCCTCCCACTGCCTGCGGCCAGAAAAATTGCAGCTGCCGTAGTGCAGCTGCGTGGAACGTGCGGGCCTGCACGTTGCCCACGCCGAGGTCCCGCAGCCGGCTGCGCATTTCGGCCGCAGCCCGGGCCGTAAAGGTGACGGCGAGGAGCCGCTGCGGACTGTAGACGCCGGAGTGGACCCCATAAGCAATCCGGTGCGTGATGGCCCGGGTCTTCCCGGTGCCGGCGCCGGCCAGGACGCACAGCGGCCCGTTGAGGGTGCTGGCGACTTCCCGCTGCTCAGCATCGAGCCCGCCCAGGATGCGCTCCTCGAGGGACTGTACGCTGTCAAAATTCTCTGTGGTCACTTCTGCTGTTCTTGGTTGGTACTGCCGTTAGTGGGACTGCTGCCGGTGTTGCCGGGCAAGCTGCGACGCCTGCCTGGGCAGGTGCCGGAGTTCCGTGGTCACGTGTCAGTGCGGTCCATGATCCGGCCGCCATACCAATGCTCAATCAGGGAGCGCGCAATGGACAACCGGCTGGAGATGGTGATCTCGCCGGCGAGTACGGCGGCCTGCAGTTCCTCCCGGCTGAACCAGCGCGCCCGGGTGACCTCCACGCCGTCGGGCGTTGCCACGAAGTCCTCCGTGACCGCGGAAAACCCCAGCATCAGGGAGGCCGGGAACGGCCAGGACTGCGAGCCCAGGTACTGGCACCTGGTGATCCTGACGCCCACTTCCTCGTGGATTTCCCGGATCACGGCCTGCTCCAGGGATTCACCGGGCTCCACGAATCCGGCCAGCGTGGAGTAGTTTTTGGCGTCCAGCGGTCCGCCTCCGCCCAGCAGGAGCCGGCCGTCCGGTCCCACCACCGTCACGATGATGGCGGGGTCCGTCCGGGGGTAGTGCTCTGAATTGTCCTGGGGACAGCGCCGGACCCAGCCCCCGGCCTCCACCACGGTGGGGACACCGCAGCGGGGGCAGTGGGTGTGGGTGGCGTGCCAGTTTGCGATGGCGCTGGCCTCCACAAACAGCGCGGTGTCGGTCGGGTTCAGGACGGCGGCGATGTCGCGGAATCCTGCCCACTCGGCGTCAGACGGGATGCCGCCTTCACCTGGAGCGATAGCGTCCGGCAGTATGAGCAGAACGATGTCGGTGCCCGCAGGAAGATCCGAGCCCGGCAGGGCTGCACCCAGGTAGATGACCTGTTCGGGAACGGTATCCAGCGTCCGCAGCTGGGCCAGGAGTCCGTGCGCCGCGGGCATCAGGAGCTCGTTGGTGCGGATGAGGGCCTGCCGGCCAGCCAAAACCACTGCCAGCGTTTCGTCTCTGGCCAGCAGGTCTTCCACCATGCCTGGCCGCGCACGTGCCACGGAGCCGCGGTCCACCATGGCCGGGCGAACCGGCAGTACCGTGTCGGATAGATGGTTGGCCGGCAGCTGGACTGCCTGCGCCGGGTAGGCCGGTAAAGCGGACTCCGCATAACTCATGTGTCCACCGTACTGACTCAGACCGACAATTTACATTTGGCGGGAGGAATCGGCGGGACATGTGGCAAGGACCTCAGGATGTGGCAAAAGAGCCGACATTTGCACGGTATCTGGAGACTCGCCGCCACACATCATTGAGTTGGAGGCCAGCCAATCTACCGTGGAACGGTGAGAAGAAAACCGATCGAACTGGCAGCCGTTGCAACCGCGGCAGTCCCTGGACTGACCCCCACCGCCGTCCGCTCCGCCGCGGACGATCCCGCCGATTTCGACTCCGCCCTGCTCCTTGACTCCGAAGGCAAACGCTGGCGGGTCAGGTCACCGCAGCATGCAGAGGCCAGCGCAAGGCTCGAAACGGAATTTCTTGTGCTGCGGGCGTTCACACCGGCCATCCGGGCAGAGCTGCCCTTCCTGATGCCTACTGTTGCCGGCAGTGTCCGCCTCGGCAGCCTGAGCACGTTTGTGTACTCACACCTGGGTGGCAGCACCCGCAGCGTGGAGGAACTGACGGCCGGCCCCGAAGCGTTGGCCCGGGAAATCGGAACGGCCTTGGCCGCAATCCACGACCTTCCACATTCCCTCGTCAGCAACGCGGATCTTCCCAGTTACACCCCCAACGAGTTCCGCCAGCGCCGGCTCAACGAACTTGACCAGGCGGCGACCACCGGCAAGATTCCGGCCTCGCTCCTGCGCCGCTGGGAACATGCCCTGGAAGATGTCTCTCTGTGGCGGTTCAACCCCAGCGTTGTTCACGGTGACCTCCATGAGGACAACCTGCTGGTGGAGGGCAGCCGCGTTACAGCGGTAACGGGCTGGACCGATCTGCGGATCGGCGATCCCGCCGATGATTTCGCGTGGCTGGTTGCCTCGAACGAGCAGGACTTCGTGGACGCTGTGCTGTCCAGTTACACGGCAAGCCGACGGGACGCCCCGGACCAGCACCTGCTGCGGCGCGCCGCCCTGTCGGCGGAGTTCGCCCTGGCGCAGTACCTCGTCAAGGGCATAGCGGCCGGCGATTCAGGCATGGTTGCCGAAGCTGAGGGGATGCTGGAGACTCTGGCCGCCGATGTGGAGGAGTACGGGGGCCAGTCGATCAGCGTCGAGCCGCTGCCCGGCCGGTCCCCCGCCGAAGCGGGTGTACCCGCCGGTGCAGGCGTCCCCGGTGCGGGTGTTCCCGCCGGTGGCGTCCCTTCCGGTGCGACGGCCGACGGCGTCCGGTCACCTGCGGCGACCGGTTCGGCGTCCCCCGCCGTTACCGTCGCCCCGGTCCCACCTGTCAGCAGTGTTCCGGTCCCGGCAGCCACCGTCACTCCCGTTCCGGCAGTGACGGTCATCCCGGTTCCCCGGGGCGAGGCCTTGGCAGCCTCTGTTGGCGAAGCATCCGCGGTCCACGTTCCCGTGCCCGTGTCACCGGCAGGCAGCGAACCCGCCGGTGACGCGGCTGCCGGTGACACGGTTGCCGGTGACACAGTTGCCGGTGACACAGCCGTCAGCGATGCGGCGGAAGCCGAGGCAGAGGGCAGCGGGACGCGCTCCACCAATGCACCGGCTCCCCAGACCGCCGAAGACACCTCCACCGCGGCAATCAGCGTGGTGGACGTCAGGAAGCACTAGCTCCCAGCGCCGCTGTCACAATCTGCTCGAGCTCCTCGGCCGAACCCAGATCGTGCGGCCGAACCACCTGGTTATCGGCCACGTAGAAGAAGGCGGCGCGGACTTCATCCACGGGAACCCCTTTCAGTCGTGCCCAGGCGAGCCGGTAGGCGGCGAGCTGAACAGACTTGGCACGGAGCTGTGACGCGGAAGGCCGGCGGCCGGTCTTCCAGTCCACCAGGTCCCAGCGGCCGTCGGCATCCAGGAAGACGGCGTCAATGCGTCCGCGGACCACCACCTCACCTACCCGGGTTTCCACCGGGACTTCAACAAACGCGGGCGACCTGTCGCTCCATTCCGAGGCCTTGAACGTGGCGACCATGGCGTCCAGGTCGTAGGCCGCATCTATGTGGTCATCCGAACCCGGGGCCTCGCCGAGGTCCAACATCCCGGCCGTGCCGAAGTACTCCTCCACCCATGTGTGGAAGGCGGTGCCTTTTCGCGCCGACATGCCCGGCTCGCGCGGAACAGGGCGCCGGAGCCGGCCGACTACTCCCTGCGGGTCCTCGCCCAGGTCCACCAGGGTGGAGGCGGAGATGTGGCCGGGCAGGTGCACGTCCTGTCCGCCCGCCCGCCTGGACCGGCGTTCCAGGAGCAGCGCGGCTTCCCTGGCCCAGTCTGCAGCACTGCCCCGGAGCCTCGCGGCCGGTTCCACGGCAATAGCCGCCGCGCCGGCGGTGGAGGCATCCAGGTCATTCGGTGCATCCAGCGCCGCCCGGACGCGTGCGGCCGCACGGTCCATGGCCACCCGCCGGCCGGGAACCACTCGGCGGCGTTCACCCGTACGGGGATCCACAGGCCCTTCGAGCGGGTCATACGGCCACGTAGCCAGCTCAGTTTCGGCAGTGAGCGGGCTTTTCTCCGGCAAGGACTCTTCCGCCACCGACAACGGATGCACCACGGCACCGGCAGTTGGTGGTTTCTCCCCGACGCCCGCGAGTTGCTCGAGCTCAGCGAGGAAGGGCGACATCTCGGCGCGGCCCGCCCGGGAGCCGACCCAGGCAGCGCTGGACACCCAGAGCACGTGCTTGGCCCTGGTGTAGGCGACGTACGCCAGCCGCCGCTCCTCGCCTTCGACGTGGAACTGGACGTCCGATTTGAAATCTCTCTCGGCATCCAGCCAGCCTTTTTGGTCAGGCTGATCGGTGTCCCATTGCGGCAGATCCGACCGGTCACCCCGCAACGGCCATGGCAAGGCGGCCGCGCCGGTGCTCCATCGGGAATCCTTGTTGCTCGGGAAGGCGCCGGCGTTCAGGCCGGGGACGAAAACAACATCCCATTCCAGGCCTTTTGAAGCGTGGACGGTCAAAAGCTGCACGGCCTCGCGGTTGATCTCCGGCGGCGGCGCGTCGAGGCCGTTTTCTTCGGCCGAGGCAGCCTCCAGCCATGCGAGGAAGGCAAGGATGTCCACCCGGTGGGAAGTGCGCAGGAACCCCGCAGCCGCGTCCTGGAACGCGTCCAGGTTCCGCCGCGCCTGATGGATGCTGATGCCCGGCCGGGCCGCTACTTCGATATCGAGCAGCATGGCGCGTTCCACCTCGCCGAGCAGGGTGGTCAGGTCATCGCCGAGGTAGCCCCGCAGCTGCCTGAGCTCAGTCGAGAGCCGGCCGAGCCGTTCGCGCGCTTCGGAGGTCAGCGCCCGGCCCTGGGCGGAAACCCAGTCCTCCCGCGGCAGCCAGTCCAGCGCCTCGACCAGGCTGGCGCCGTCTGTCAGGTCGCTTTCAATCACGGCGTCGGCCAGAGCTTCCTCGGCGTTGACAGCCGCCCCGCCGGCATCCAGAGAAGCTGCCCCGGCGCGGTGTGCGCGGCGGCGTGCGAGTTGACTGGACCAGTCACGGAAGGCCATCAGGTCCGCCGGGCCGATCCGCCACCGCGCGCCGGCGAGGAGCCGCATCAGGGAGTCCGACCGCCCCGGATCCGCCAACACCCGCAGGGTGGCCACGAGATCGACGATTTCGGGAGTGTCCAGTAGTCCGCCGAGACCGACAATTTCGTACGGGATTCCCCGCGACTCGAACTCCCTGCGGATGGTCTCCATTTGGGCCCGGCGGCGGCAGAGTACAGCCAGGGCAGGCGGCACCGGTGTGCCGTCAGCTTCATGCTCGAAATCCGTGACCCGGTATCTCTGGACGTCACCGGCCAGCGCCGACGCCTCCCCGACGTCAGTGCCGAAGCGTCCGAGCACCACCTGCCCTTCAACCGCAAACGGGCTGGGCTGCAGCGGAGGCACTGCCGCCGCCACGGGGGTGGCGCCGGTCGGAGCCGTGTGTAGCCCAGCCCTGCCCAAGGCCTCGGACATGATATTCGCGGCGGAGAGTATCGTACGGCCATTGCGCCAGGCGGTGGTGAGGTACGAGGTTGGGGCCGGCTGGTAGACGGCGTGGCCAGCGTCGGTTTTCCCGTCCGCATCGCAGTCCTGGTCACGTTCCATGCGGACGGGAAATTCGCGGACAAAATGGAAAAGCTGGCCGGCAGAAGCTCCACGGAAGCCGTAGATGGACTGGTTCGGATCCCCCACCGCGGTAACGGCGTGCCCTTCCCCGAAAAGCCGGGAAAACAGCACCAGCTGGGCGTAGGAGGTGTCCTGGAACTCGTCCAGGAGCACCACTTTATATCGCTGGCGTTCCAGTTCCGCAGCCAGCGGGACCTCCCTGGACACCCGGGCGGCGAGCGCCACGAGGTCTCCGAAGTCCAGCGCTCCCCGCGCCCGCTTGGCCGCCGTGTAACGGCCCACCATGTCGGCGACACTTGCCCGTGTCCGGAGCATGCCGGCGAGGTCGGTCGCGGCCTGCGACGCGTTCTTCGCGGCACCGGCGACATAAGGCAGCGCCTCGAATTCCCCCAGGCGTGCCATCAGCCAGGCCTCGACGTCGGCCGGGTCCTGCAGGTGTTCGGCGCACTCACCTGCCAGTTGGATCACTGCCTTGACCAACGTGGACTTGGCCGCCCTGAAGTGGTGATAGTCGCCGTCGAACGCTTCCACCACCTCACTGGCCAGCTGCCAGGCCTGGGCGCCGCCGAGCAGCACAACGTCGCGTTCCACCCCGAGCCGCAGCCCGTAATCCGAGACGATCCCGCTCGCGAAGGAATGGTATGTGGACACCTTCGGCTCAAGGGCGTCGCTGCTGAGCAGGCCCTCCGGGAACACTGCATGCGCAGTGTCCTGGGCCGCAATCCGCTGCAGGGACGCCAGCTTGGCGCGGATGCGGGTGGCCAGTTCACCGGCCGCCTTCCTGGTGAACGTGACACCGAGGACTTCCTCGGGCCTGACCCAGCCGTTGGCGACGAGCCAGACTACGCGGTCGGCCATGGTGGCGGTTTTGCCGGATCCGGCACCTGCGATCACCAGCCGGGGGGCCAACGGGGACGAGATAATGGCGGACTGCTCAGGCGTGGGGGTGTTCTTTTCACCCAGCAGCGCGGACAGCTGTTCCGGGCTGAAGAGGGGCTCGGGAGGCCGGTGCCGGTTCATTCAGTGACCTGCTTGCCTCGGACACAGAGCGGGCATACCTCAGGAAGCCGGCAGCCGTGGCCGCCGTGGCTGCCCTTGGCCGGATCATGCCGGGCTTCGAAGCTGTTGCCCGACATCAGCACCGCCGCCTCGTTGACCATGTCCAGCGCCCAGTTGTCCTGCGGATCCAGCGGTTCCTGCTGCTGGATTCCAGGGCTCTTGGTGCTGGTGCCCAACTGTGCCAGCACGGCACCGCCGGGCGCTTCCGCCGCCGGGCGGCCAGCGTCCAGACCGGACGCGTCCGCGAAACCGCCGGCCAGAACTGCCGCCTGGTAGGCCCCCAGTTGCGGGTGGCGTGACAACTCTGTCTTGCCGGGTTGCCGTTTGCCCGTCTTGAGGTCCACCACCACTAGCCTTCCCTCGTTATCGATCTCCAGCCGGTCAACCTGGCCGCGGAGGATGGCAGTTCGCGGCTCCCCGCCGTCCGCCTGCAGCGGCGGCCGATCAGGCAGACGTACCTCGAAGTCCTGCTCAACACCCAGCAGGCTACGGCCCTCGCTTCGCATCACCAGGACGTACTGGGCGAGCTTGCGCACCATGGTTTCGGCCCGTTGGAAGTCGAGTTTGCCCTCCCAATTGTCCTTCATGCCCAGCGTGGGCCACCGGTGCACGAGTTCGGCCACGTACTGGCCACCCGACGCCTCAGGCATGTCCTGGGCGATGGCATGGACCAGTGTTCCCAGGCTGCGGGCAAAATCCGTGGCTGCTTCGCCTCCGGCGGCCTGCACAAACCAGTCGAGCGGGGACTTCTGCACTGATTCGACCTTCGACGGCGAGACATAGACGGTCCCGCCGGGTGGGACCACCGGCTCCGCCGTGCTGAGGGGCAGCAACCCCCACCAGCTGTCCGGGTGGGCGCCTGGCACGGGTGGTTCCGCGGTTGCCAGTTCGGCGAGGACCCTCGCAGCCTCGGCGGCCTCCGGCTCAAACCTGCCGTCCAGCTGCGCATACTGCCGCAGCTCGGCCACAAGGGCGCGCAGCGTCATGGGCCGCTCCACCTGGGTGAATCCCCTGCCCTCGCGGCCAGGTTCGAGGGGTGCCACGTAGTCGAGGAAGGACGAGGGCTGGTCATCCTCCGAGGAGACGGCCGTGCAGATCAGCAGCTGCTCCGCCCGCGAAACCGCCGTGGAAAAGCTGCGCAGTTCGTCGTAGCGGATTTCCCGCAGCCTGCTGAGCGGATCCAGCTGCAGGGCATAGCTGACCCCGTGCTCCACGGCGTCAGCGAACAGGCTGCTGCCCAGCAGCTCGCCGCGAAGCCTGGTGTTGGGCCATACGCCCTCCTGCAGTCCGGCCACAATGACCACGGGCCACTGGCGGCCTGCGGCACTGGCCGGGGTCATCAGCTCGACGGCGTCGTCCACCTGGGCACGGGCCGCCAGTGTGTCCATGGGCAGTTCCTGGTTGAGCAGATATTCGAGGAACTGCTCAGGGCCCGCGCCAGGCATTTGGTCCACATAGCGCTCCGCAGTATGGAAGAGCGCCATCATGGCGTCGAGATCGCGATCGGCCCGCGCACCGTGGGATCCGCCGGACAAGGCGGATTCCGTCCACTGGTTGGCCAGCCCGGTGGAGTGCCAGAGCGCCCAGAGAACTGACTCGGCGTTGGCACCGGGTTGGGACGCAGCATGCTGCCCCGCTTGGATCATGCGGGCGGTCCGGCGCGCTGACCGGCCCTCCATTCCAAGGGTCAGCAGCGCTCCGGGTTCCAGGAGTGCCTCGACCAGCAGGGCATCACTGGTCCGTCCCCCGCCGCCTTGCAGTTCCTCGCGCCGGAGGGATTGCCTGAGGCGCCGCAGTTCAATCGAGGTAGCGCCCCCGATCCGGGATGTCAGCAGCGCGACGGCCGCCTCCGGGGTCAGCAGGGAGGGGTCAAGGGCAATGGCATAAGCGTCCAGCAAGGGGCGCACAGCCACTTCGTCGCGGACCGCAGACTCGGCCACCGGCACGCGGACCGGGATCCCTTGCCCCGAAAGGTAGCGCTGCAGTTCGCTGAGTTGGCCGCCGTTTCGGACAATCACCGCGATCTCGGCGAGGTCCCGGCCGTGGTTGACGTGCTGGTCCAGGATGCGCTGGGCCACGTAGCGCAACTCATGCACCGGGGAAGGGATCAAGTGCGCTTCTACTCCTCCCGGGGGAGTCGGGAGGGTGCCGACGACGGCGGTTCCGGTGTCCGCAGATCCTGCCGCGGGTGCGGGCTGCTCGAGCCGGCGGGCCAGCTGCCCACCTGCGCGTTGCGAGATCCGGGCGGCCACGCCGAGCCAGGCCTGGGCGATTGCGGGAGTGTGCCGGTGGGTGTGCCAAAGCGGCCGTTCCAGGACGCCCGACTCCCCTGCCAGCAACTGCGGAAGGTCGGCGACCAGATCCGGCCTGGCACCGCGGAAGCCCTGCACCACGGTGTCCGGTGAGAACGCTACGAAGCAGTCCTTGCCGCCGGCAATATCAGCGAGCAGTTCGTAAACAGCGGGGTTTGCTTCCTGCACGTCATCCACCAGGATCAGTTGCAGCCGTTCGCGCTCGGCGGCCAGGAACCCGGGCTCGTCCTGGAAGATCTGCCGGGCCGTGGTGATGATGCCGGCGGGGTCGAAGGCTTCGGGCATCCGCAGGTCAAGGACGTCCCGGTATTCCGAGTACAGCGCTGCTGCGGCAAGCCAGTCCGGCCTGCCGCATTGACGGCCCAGGTCGGCAAGGTCCGCTGCGGTACGGCCGGATTCGATGATTCGGTCGAAGAGCAGGCGCACTTCGTGCCGGAAGCCCCGCGTTTCCAATGCCGTTTCCAGGTCCGCAGGCCAGGACAGCTCCAGGCCGGGCAGCCGGTGGCCTTCCAGCAGCTCCTTGATGATGAGGTCCTGTTCCGGACCCGAGAGCAGGCGCGGCGCACGCGGGAGCGGAAGGATTCCCTCGGCCTTCGCCCGGCGGATCAGGTCAAAAGCATAGGAAGACCAGGTGCGGGCCGGCGTGGTGCTCAGGCTCCTGTCCAGCCGTGCGGTAAACCGGTCCCGGAGTGAGTCGGCCGCCAGGCGGCCCGGTGCCAGGATCAGGATTCGTTCCGGATCCACGCCGTCCTGCACTGCACGGCGGACGGCAGCTTCGATCAGGACCGTGGACTTTCCGGTTCCGGGTGCGCCGGGCACCAGCACCGGTCCTGAACCGTGAGGCACCTCCACAGCTTCGCGCTGATCCGCGGACAGGACCGGAAGCTCGGCATGGACCTGCCGCGGCGGGAGAAGCCTGAGGCCTGTGCCGCCGGAGTGTTCCGGCGGTGAAGCCGGGCTGGCCGCACCGCCGGAGTTCTCGGCCGGATCAAGATCGGGAATTGTTAGGGTCACACAGACATTCCATCATCAGCCACTGACAATCTGTGCAGCCGCCGCTCCAGGTGCTCCGCAATCGCATCAATCCGGTCGAACTCGTCCTCCCGCGGCGCCCAGCGTGCAGCCGTCAGGTCAACCCGCCAGCGGCCCTCGCCGGTGCGAAGATAGTCATCGGGGCGGCCCAGGAGCGGCGTCCCCTCGAGCAGGTAGTGGCGGAGAGCTTCAGCTTCGTGGCCAGCCGGACCATGCCCGCTGGACTTAAGGATCCGCCACCACGGGACGGAGCTGCCGTAGTGGCTCATAACGCGGCCAACCTGGCGGGGCCCCCCGGATCCCAGCAATTCCGCCACATCCCCGTACGCGAGTGCGGTCCCGGGCGGCACAAGCTCAACCAAGGCCAGCACCGCCTCGACGTACTCAATCCGCATGGATCCAGACTAGCTGCAGTGGCGCTGACCGATCCTGTCAGTGCCGGCCGGTAGCGTTGAAGCATGACCACCTGGAACACCCTTCCCCGCGCCGCCTTCGACCTTGAAACCACTGGACGGAATTCGCGTGCCGCGCGCATTGTCACAGCTTCCGTGACTGTGGTGGACCATCAGGGGGACGTAATCAAGGAACACGAATGGCTTGCGGATCCGGGCGTTGAGATTCCCGCTGAAGCGAGCGAGGTCCATGGTGTTACCACCGAGCAGGCCCGCAGTGAGGGGCGAGCTGCCCACGAAGTCACAGCCGAGCTGGCCACCGTTCTGCAGGAACTGTTCGACGCCGGAATCCCCGTCATAGCCTTCAATGCCAGCTACGACTTTACGGTCCTGGCAGCGGAATCGGCCCGCTACGGCGTCCGCCAGCTCACCCGGTTTCCCGTTCTGGACCCCTACATCATGAATAAGCAGGTTGACCGTTACCGCAAGGGCAAACGCACGCTGACGGCTCTGTGCGAGGAGTACGGCATCAACCTGGACAACGCCCACACTTCGGCAGCGGACGCCCTTGCCACGCTCAGGATGCTGGACGCGATGACCGTTAAATTCCCCAAGCTGAAGATGCCGGCCAGCCAGCTGCACGAACTGCAGAAGGACTGGGCCGTGAGCCAGGCGGCAGACTTTCAGAACTATCTGCGCAAGACCAAACCCACTGCTGTCATCGAAGGGGAATGGCCTGTGCTTCCTCCGGAAGATGCCAGCCGGGGTGACTTCTAGCGAGAGCTAACTCACGTTCCGACGGAAACGGCAGGGCGGGGACCGCGCCCCCGGGCAATTCGGTCCGTGCGGCCACGTCCGTTCAAGTGAAGGACAGGCGCTGTCCTGCGCTGCGTAATATTCGATGAAACGCGAAGATTCACTCGATTTGTGCGGTGGAACCGGCAGAAAGCCGGGAATGAGATAATTATCTTCTGCGGTATTCCCGTCCCGGCCGATCGGCGTCCTGGGAGCAAGGCTCCCGACGTCCCTGTGCAGCCTCTTCGGCCCGGTTGAACTTATGACTCAGATGAAAGTGACTTCCTCATGAAGACTAAAGCCATGAAGTGGCTGGCCAGCGTTCCGGTAGCGGTGGCCCTGGCCGTCTCCCTGGCCGCCTGCGGGTCCGGCACTGCCCAGCCCAGCGGTACCCCCACGGACGCCCTGGCAGGCAGCGACCAGCAGACGCTGGACAAGTACACCACCGCCGATGTCACCCCGATCGACAAGATCGACAAGACCAAACTCGGCCTCATCACCGACGGCACCCTCCGCGTTGGCACCCTCTCCGACGCGCCGCCGAATATTTTCATTGACCCCTCGGGCAAGTTCACCGGCTACGACAACGAGCTCCTGCGGGCGATCGGCGACAAGCTGGGCCTCAAGGTGGAGTTTGCGTCCACCGATTTCTCCGCGCTCCTGTCCCAGGTCAAGAACAAGCAGTTCGACGTCGGATCCTCCTCCATCTCCACCACGGACAAGCGCCGCGAGACCGTTGGCTTCACCAACGGCTACGACTTCGGCTACATGGCCGTGGTGACCAAGAGCGACGCCAAGGTCAAGGGCTTCGCCGACCTGAAGGAAGGCGTCCGCATTGGCGTTGTCCAGGGCACGGTGCAGGACGATTACGTCACCAACACCCTCAAGCTTGAGCCGGTCCGTTTCCCGGATTACAACACCGTGTACGCCAACGTGAAGAGCGGCCAGGTGGACGCCTGGGTCGCGCCCTCGCAGCAGGCCACCGGCCAGGTCAAGGAGGGCGACAACACCAAGATCGCCGAAAAGGTCGTTAACACGCAGAACTTCACCGCCTATGCGGTCAACAAGGACAACCAGCCGCTGATCGATGCCCTTAATGCAGGCCTCGACGCCGTGATCGCTGACGGCACATGGACCAAGCTCACGGCCCAGTGGTACACGGACCGCCCGACGGCTGCCGAGCAGACCCCACAGGGCTGGAAGCCGGGCAGCAAGGCCGTCCAGGTTCCCGCCAAGTAAGCCGGCGCATTCCGTGGATATCTTCAAACTGCTCTCTGATACCTTCCTGGACTGGAAGGCGATCGGCGAAGTCCTGCCCAAGATGTTCGCCGTCGGGCTGCCGAACACGCTCGTTCTGGCTGTCACCTCGGGCGTCATCGGGACGGCACTTGGCATGCTGCTTGCCCTCATGGGGATCTCCCGGAATGCGGCCGCCCGCTGGATTGCGCGCATCTACACCGATGTGCTGCGCGGGTTGCCCCCCATCCTCACCATCCTCGTGATCGGGCTTGGCTTCGGACCGATTTTCCGTCAGATCACCGGATCCAGCAGCCCGTATCCGATGGCCATCGCGGCCTTGTCCCTGATGTCGGCCGCTTACATCGGCGAGATCTTTCGCTCCGGAATCCAGAGTGTCGATAAGGGGCAGCTCGAGGCCACCCGCGCCCTGGGCTTCGGCTACGGGCCGGCCATGCGCCTGGTTGTGGTGCCCCAGGGTGTCCGGCGGGTCCTGCCGGCGCTTGTCAACCAGTTCATTGCCCTGATCAAGGAATCCTCCCTGGTCTTCATGCTCGGCCTCTTGGCGACGGAACGCGAAATCTTCCAGATCGGCAAGGATGCGGCATCCAACAGCGGCAACCTGTCGCCCTACGTGGCAGCTGCCGTTTTCTATCTGGTGCTCACTGTCCCGTTGACACACTTCGTGAACTGGATTGACCGCCGGCTGCGCTCAGGGCGGCCGGAGAAAAAAGAACCGGACGAGGTAGCTGCCGTCGTCGGAAAGGGAGCCCAGGCATGAGCGAGTTCGTTTCCGGAACTTTAACGGCACAGAACATCCATCTGGCTTTCGGGTCAAACCAGGTCCTGCGAGGCATCGACCTGCACGTCGAGAAAGGCACGACGGCTTCGGTCATCGGCCCTTCCGGCTCAGGCAAATCCACGCTCCTGCGCGTTATGAACCGGCTCATCGAGCCCGATCAGGGTGACATCCTGCTGGACGGGCGTTCGGTGCTCAAGGACAACCCGGACGAACTGCGGCGGCGGATCGGCATGGTCTTCCAGCAGTTCAACCTCTTTCCCCACAAGACCGTGGTGGAGAACGTCTCGCTGGCGCTGTGGAAGCTGCGCGGAATGTCCAAGGACAAGGCAAGGGAAGAAGCGCTCGGCCAGTTGGACCTGGTGGGCCTCAAGCACAAGGCGGATGTGCGTCCGGCCAACCTTTCCGGCGGCCAGATGCAGCGTGTCGCCATCGCCCGTGCACTGGCCATGAAGCCTGAAGTGATGTTCTTTGACGAGGCCACTTCGGCGCTGGACCCTGAGCTGGTCAAGGGCGTCCTGGCGCTCATGACCGATCTCGCCAAGGGGGGCATGACCATGGTGGTGGTGACCCACGAGATGGGCTTCTCCCGCAACGTCTCAGATACCGTGACGTTCATGGATGCCGGCGTGGTGGTTGAGTCAGGTCCGCCGGAACAGCTGTTCACGGATCCGCGGACGGACCGACTGAAGGGCTTCCTCTCGGACGTCCTCTAGCCGGCCCCAACGGCAAATCCCCGCCTGCCGGACAATTCCCCTTCGCATGAAGGGGGGATTCGTCCGGGAGGCGGGGATTTTCGGCTTAACCCCGGAAACAGGGCCCGACGGCGGCGCTAGGCCTGTGCGGCTGCGGCGGCTTTCGCGGCGGCCGGCAGCGCGTCGAAGATCCGGTTCATGGCGGCGTCGTCGTGGGCGGCGGACAGGAACCAGGCCTCGAAGACGGACGGCGGCAGGTAGACCCCGGAGTCCAGCATGGAGTGGAAGAACGGCGCGTAGCGGAAGGTCTCCTGGGCCTGGGCATCCGCGTAGTTGTGGACGCCGTTGGCGGACGTGCCAAACGCCACCGAGAAGAGGTTTCCGGCGAACTGGATGGAGTGGTCCACTCCCTCACTGTCGAGGGCGGAGGACAGGGCCGAGGACAGTTCCAGCGAGCGGACGTCCACAAACGAGTACACGTCATGGGTGGCGTGGGTCAGGGTGGCCACGCCGGCTGCCATGGCAACCGGGTTTCCCGAGAGTGTGCCCGCCTGGTAGACGGGGCCCAGCGGCGCCAGGTAGTCCATCACGTCGGCACGTCCGGCAAGGGCCGCCGCCGGCATTCCACCGCCGATGACCTTGCCGAAGGTGAGCAGGTCCGGGGTCCAGGGTTCGGCAGCGTCCGGAGCGCCGCCGGTCAGGCCCCAGTATCCGGAGTAGCCGGTGCGGAAACCGGTCAGGACCTCGTCCACAATCAGGAGGGCACCGTGTTCGCGGGTGATGCGGGACAGGCCCAGGTTGAAGCCCTCCCCCGGGGTGACAACGCCCATGTTGGCGGGAGCGGCCTCGGTGATGACGGCGGCGATGCTGGGTCCGTGTGCGGCGAACGCAGCCTCCACCGCGGCGAGGTCGTTGTAGGGCAGTACCAGCGTTTCGGCGGCGGTGGCTTCGGTAACGCCGGCCGAGCCCGGCAGGGCCAGGGTGGCCACACCGGAGCCGGCTGCAGCCAGCAGGCCGTCGAGGTGGCCGTGGTAGCAGCCGGCAAACTTAATGATGAGGTTCCGGCCGGTAAAGCCACGGGCCAGCCGGACGGCCGTCATGGTGGCTTCGGTGCCGGTGGAGACCATCCGGACGCGTTCGGCCGCCGGCACGCGTTCCTGGACGAGGGCGGCCAGGTTGGCCTCGTCCGGGGTCGAGGCGCCGAACGATAGACCCCGGTCCACGGCCGCATGGACCGCTTCAAGGACAGCAGGGTGGGCATGGCCCAGAAGCGCCGGGCCCCAGGAGCAGACCAGGTCCACGTACTCGGTGCCGTCGGCGTCCGTGAGGTACGGCCCCTTGGCAGAGACCATGAACCGCGGTGTCCCGCCCACCGAGCCGAAAGCCCGGACGGGCGAATTGACGCCTCCGGGCATCAGGGTCTGGGCACGGGCAAAGAGGGCATCGGAACGAGTCATATCCCTATTCTCCCATCCCCGTCAGGGTGGCCGGAGCCCACGCCACGCGCGGGCTCCGGCATCAGGTCCGGCTTTGGCTTCGACCTCGGAACCAAAGCCTCAGCTGCCGGCCAGCATGTCCGCGAGCCTGTCTGCGACGAGAGGCGCAACCTTGGAGCCGAACAGTTCGATCGAACGCATCATCTGCTCGTGGGGCAGCGTGCCGCTGCTGTATTTCATCTCAAAGCGGTCCGCACCCAGCGTGCCCTTGAGCCGGACCACTTTCGCCGCCACCGTCTCGGGTGACCCGATGAACAGAGCGCCGTCCTCATCGGCCGCCGCTTCGAATTCGCCACGCCCGGCCGGGCCCCAGCCGCGCTCGGCTCCGAGCTTGTTCCGCACGGCGAGCCAGTGCGGGTAGTACTCCTCGAGGGCCTGCTCGTCGGTGTCGGCCACGTAGCCGGGAGAATGGACGGACAGTGCCTGCGGTTCCTTGCCGAGCTCGGCGAGGGTCCGCCGGTACAGGTCGGCGTAGGGGCGGAACCGCTCCGGTTCGCCGCCGATGATGGCAAGGACCATGGGGTAGCCGTAGGACGCCGTGCGGACCACGGACTGGGGCGAGCCGCCCACACCGATCCACGTGGGCAGCAGGCGGCCTTCGACGTGCGGGTAGACCATCTGGCCGCGGAGGCCGGCCCGGGTACGGCCGTCCCAGTTCACCGGCTTCTGGGAGCGTACGAGGTCATAGAGCTCCAGCTTTTCCTCGAACAGCATGTCGTAATCGGCAAGATCCTGGCCGAAGAGCGGGAAGGACTCCGTGAAGGAGCCGCGGCCCAGGATCACTTCGGCGCGGCCGTTGGACAGGGCGTCGAGCGTGGCGAAGCGCTGGAAAACGCGGATGGGATCGTCCGAGCTCAGGACCGTCACCGCACTGCCGAGCCGGATGTTTTCGGTGGCTGTGGCGATGGCTGCCAGCACCACGTCCGGCGCGCTGACGGCGAAGTCTTTGCGGTGGTGCTCCCCCACGCCAAAGGAGTGGAGGCCGACGGCCTCGGCTACTTTGGCCTGTTCCACCACCTGCCGCAGCACCCGGGCATGGTGCTTGGGGACACCCTCGGCGTCCAGGTCCACGTCGCCGAACGTGCTGACGCCCAACAGCATCGTGTCTGCCGCTACGGGAGCGGTGGGGTTTGCGGGCAAGGGAACAGTTTCGGAAGCTGCGCTATTTTCATGCATACGCATTCAAACCTCGCATGCTCCGAAAACATTCCCGTCCGGTCAGGATTCCTTGAGCCAGCCCGCAAGCTCGGCGGCCCAGTAGGTCAGGACGGTGTTGGCGCCGGCGCGCTTAATGCTCAGGACGGACTCCACAATCGCACCCCGGCGGTCGATCCAGCCATTCGCTGCCGCGGCCTCGATCATGGCGTACTCGCCCGAAACCTGGTAAGCGGAGACCGGCACCGGGCTCATGGCGGCAACGTCGGCCAGGATGTCCAGGTAGCTCATGGCCGGCTTGACCATGACCATGTCGGCGCCCTCTTCAAGGTCGAGTTCCACCTCAAGGATGGCTTCCCGGCGGTTGGCGGAGTCCATCTGGTAGGTCCGCCGATCGCCTGTGAGCTGCGAGTCCACGGCCTCCCGGAAGGGGCCGTAGAAGGGCGAGGCGTACTTGGCCGCATAAGCCAGGATGACGGTATTTTTGTGTCCTGCGTCTTCAAGGGCCTGGCGGATGACGGCCACCTGGCCGTCCATCATGCCTGAGGGGCCCACAACGTGCGCCCCTGCCTCGGCCTGGGCAACGCCCATCCGGCCATAAATTTCCAGAGTGGCATCGTTGTCCACGTAGCCCTCGGCGTCCAATACTCCGCAGTGGCCGTGATCAGTGAATTCGTCCAAACAGAGATCACTCATGATCACCAGGTCATCGCCTACCTCGGCCCGGATGTCGCGGATGCCCTTGTTGAGGACTCCGTCCGGATCCAGCGATGCGGTGCCGCGGGCATCGCGCACGGCCGGAACGCCGAAGAGCATGATGCCCCCGATGCCGAGTTCCACAGCCTGGGCGGCCGCCCGTTTAAGTGACTCGGTGGTGTGCTGGACCACCCCGGGCATGGACGTGATGGGGCTGGGTTCGCTGAGGCCCTCGCGGATGAAGGCCGGCAGGATCAGGTCCGCCGGGGCCAGCCGGTGCTCGGCGGTGAGCCGGCGCATGGCCGGAGTGGTGCGGAGACGGCGCGGGCGGTGGTTCGGAAAGCTCATCTGGTGTTCCCTTCGTTAGCGAATACAGCGCCCAGGGCGGCGGCAATCCCGTCCGGGGTAGGTACTTTGGCGGTGGCAGCCACGGGGATGCCACGTGCGGCGGCCTCTGCCGCCGTCGGACGCCCAATGGCGATGAAACGGCACCTGCCCAGCGGCAGCAGGGTCGCGGCGATGCGGCGCGCTGCGCTGGGTGAGGCCGCCACCACTGCGTCGATGGTGCCGGCGTCGAGTTCCCGCCTCGCCTGCGGCGGACTGAGCTCCTGCGGTGCTGCGCGGGTGGAACGGCCGACGGCGGGGGGCAGGTCGGCTGCCAGCCGCAGTTCCGCACGGGCCGGGTAATCCACGGTGTGGTAAGCGATGACGGAGGTCACGTCGGCGCCTGCGGCGGCGAGGCCCTCGCGCAGTCCCGGCGCGGCGATGTCCGCCTGCGGCAGCAGCACACGTTCCCGTTTTGCGGTCCAGAGCGCCACCAGCCCTTCGGCGGACTGGTTATCCTCCGGGGCAAGTGCCACGGGAATGCCCAGGGCTTCGAGGGCCTGCCTGGAGGACGGCCCGATGGTGGCCACCCGTGTACCGGCGGGTATCAGGGCGGCCGGGGTGCTCCCCCGCTGAGCCGCCTTTTCCGTGATCATGCGCAGCGTGGTGATGCTGCTGATGACAAGCCAGTCATAGGCTCCGGCCACCAGGTCATCAAGGGCCGCGTTGAGCGCCGCCTGGTCCGTGGCCCGCTCGAAATCGATGAGCGGCAGGACCAGGGGCTCGGCCCCCAGGCTGCTGAGCAGCGAGGCGAGCGGCCGGGCGCGGTCGGCGCTCCGGGTGATCAGGACACGCCGGCCAACCAACGAGCCGGCCAGCGCGCCGGCGGGACCGTCAGGAAGCGGCAAGGTCCGCGATCTCCGCGGCACCGGCAGCGAGCAGGAGCTCGGCCACCTCGATGCCGAGCAGCGTGGCACCGACCTCGGTCAGGCCGTCCGTCGCCTTCTTTTCGCGGACGATTTTCGTCCCGTCCACGGCGCACACTGCCGCCTCGAGGTACAGCATGCTGCCTTTGCGGGAGGCGAAGGCGCCCACTGGAGCGGCGCAGCCCGCTTCGAGCCGCGCCAGCACTGCCCGTTCGGCGGTCACGGCGAGGCGGGTGTCCTCATCATTGAGCGCGGCCAGGGCCTGGGCGAGGACGCCCTGGGAGCCTTGGGTGGAACCGGCCGTGCGCGGGGCGTCGGCTGTCCTGCATTCAATGGCCAACGAACCCTGCCCGGGCGCGGGCAGCATCACGTCCGTCTCGAAGAATTCGCTGACGGTGTCCAGGCGGCCGATGCGTTCCAGCCCGGCGGCTGCCAGCACAACGGCGTCAAGATCGCCCGGCGCGGTTTCGGCATTGCCGGGCAGCCCGGGAACCCGGCCCAGGCGCGTGTCCACGTTGCCGCGGATATCCAGCACATCAAGGTCCGGGCGGGCGGCACGGAGCTGGGCTGCGCGGCGCGGCGAGCCGGTGCCCACCTTGGCCCCCTGCGGCAGATCGGCCAGTTTCAGGCCATCGCGCGCACACAGCACGTCCCGGACATCCACCCGCCTGGGCGTCGCCGCGATGGTCAGGCCAAGTGCGGCGCCAGTCGGTAGGTCCTTGAGCGAGTGCACGGCAACATCGCAGGATTCCTGCAGCAGCGCATCGCGCAGGGCCGCGACAAACACTCCGGTGCCGCCCATCTGGGACAGGGATCCGGTTTTGACATCGCCCTCGGTGGTGATGTGGACCAGCTCCACCGGGAAGCCGCCGACGGCCGCCAGCTGGTCAGCTGTCTGCCGGGTCTGGGTCAGGGCGAGTTTGCTGGCCCTGGTTCCGATCCGAACGGTCACAGCGTGCCTTCTCCCCCGGCGGTGCCGGCGACGCCTGCCGGGTACTCGTCATGCCCGATACCCACGGTGGTGTCAGCTCCGGCAATGGTCGGCTTTTCGCCGCGGAAGTTGGCACAACAGCCGGGCCGGCAGACGTCGTACCAGGGCCCCAGGGCCGTCATGGCAGGGCGGTCGCTGATGTTGTTGGTCCGCGTCCGTTCGGAAATCAGGTCCACCAGGCCGTTCACGAACTTCCGGTGGGTACCGGGCGTCGGAACGCGTGTTGCAGCGAGTCCGAGGTTGCGGCAGGTTTCCATGGCTTCGGTGTCCAGGTCCCACACCACCTCCATATGGTCGCTGACGAAGCCCAGCGGGACGATGACGACGCCCTTGATGCCCTGGCCCGCGAGCTCTTCAATGGCATCGTTGATGTCGGGTTCCAGCCACGGCACGTGCGGCGCGCCGGAACGGGACTGGTACACGAGGGACCACGGCGCAGTCAGGCCGGACTCGGCCTTGACCCTGTCGATGACCGCCGCGCCTGTCGCCAGGTGCTGGGCCACGTAGGCCGAGCCTTCCGCAAACTCCCGCGGCTCAGCCTCGGACCGTCCGGCTGCTTCAGCATCACGGGTCGGGATGGAGTGCGTCGCAAAGAGAATGTGCACGGGGGCGTCCGGGGTGCCGGCAGCCGCCAGCTGGGCGCGGACGTCCGCAAGCCCTGCAGCGGTTCCTTCAATGAAGGGTTCCACAAAGCCGGGGTGGTCGAAGTACTGGCGTACCTTGTCCACTTCCAACCGGCCATCCAACCCGGTCTCCGTCAGGGCGACGCCGATGTCCTCGCGGTACTGGCGGCAGCTGGAGTAACAGGAGTAGGCACTCGTGGTGACCATGAGCAGTTTGCGGTGGCCGGCGTCGTACGCGTCCTGCAGGGTCTGCGGAAGGTACGGGTCCCAGTTGCGGTTGCCCCACAGCACCGGAAGGCTGATGCCCCGCGCCGCGAGCTCGCCTTCGAGGGCAGCCTTCAGCCGGCGGTTCTGCTCGTTGATGGGGCTGATGCCGCCATTGGCCCGGTAATGATGGGACACCTCTTCAAGGCGCTCATCCGGGATGCCGCGGCCCCTGGTGACGTTGCGGAGGAAGGGAAGGACGTCCTCCTGGCCCTCTGGTCCGCCGAAGGACGCCAGGAGGACTGCGTCATATTCCTTGGGCGCCATCCGGCCGGCTTCGGTGACCGCGTTGACGGTGGTCACGGCAGGACCCGGCTGGGGATCGGCGGCGGTCATGCCAGAACCTCTGCGACCTCGGCCGAGGTGATGCGGCGGCCGGTGTAGAACGGGATTTCCTCGCGCACATGGTTGCGTGCCTCAGTGGAACGCAAATGGCGCATCAGGTCAACGAGGTCAACCAGCTCCGGAGCCTCGAGGCCCAGGATCCACTCCCAGTCGCCCAGCGCGAAGGATGAAACAGTGTTGGAGATGACCTGCGGGAAGTCCCGGCCCAGCAGGCCGTGGTCGCGGAGCATCTTGCCGCGTTCCGCCTCCGGGAGGATGTACCACTCGTAGGAGCGCACAAACGGGTAGACGCACAGCCATTCCGCCGGCGCAACGCCGCGGGAGTAGGCCGGGGTGTGGTTCTTGGCGAATTCCGCCTCACGGTGCACCCCCATGGCCGACCAGACGATCTCGGTGCCGGCGAAAAGCTTGCTGCGGCGGATGTCGCGGATGGCCTTCTGGAGGTCTTCGGGCTTGGGTCCGTGGAGCCACACCATGATGTCGGCGTCGGCGCGCATTGCCGAGACGTCGTAGCTGCCGCGGTGGGTCACCCCGGCTTCCGCCAGGCGGGCGAGCAGCGCGTCGAAGTCGCTGGCAGCATCAGCGCTGCGCACGAGCTGCTCTGAGCGTTTGAAAACCGTCCAGAGGGTGAAGAACTGCTCGGCTGATTCTTCGGTTTTAGTGACAGATTCGGCAGAAGTGTGGCTCATGCTTACCAGTTTGCCCGTTAGTTACCCCCAAGTCGAAACGGGCGAGTTCTACAGGACGTAGAAGTGCTCAATTTCACACCGGCCGCGGCTCAAAACTTGCGGATCCTGGCAAGCAGGAGGCCGGCCGCCCCGGCCGACCCCACCAGGCCGACGCCCAGCCAGACCTTGGTGGTCTCCGCCGCAGGCCCGGCGGCCGTCATGTCATGCCGGGCCGCGGGTGCCCCGGCACGATTCGGGTAGCCGGAGGCCACCGTGGAACCAGTGCCATGGGCGCCGGCTGAGGTCTGGACCGTTGCGGGTTCAGCGCCATCGTCGGCGTCGGACTGCCGGAGGCCGTGGCCCTCCGGTCCAGGCTGCGCCGTTCCCCGCGCCCCTGGACCGGCGGGGGTGCCGGCGCCCATTCCCTTGAGTACTCCGTGGGCCGCAGACTCGTTTCGCGGATTCCCGGACGTTGAAGATGGGGCCGACGGCGCCCCGTCAGCCCCTGCGGAAGCAGCCCCTGGGGAAGCAGCGCCTGTGGACGGGGCGCCTGAGGACGGGGCGCCTGGTGCGGGAACGGCTGGTGGAACAGCCGGCGGCGAGGTGGGAGACGTGGGCGACGTCGGCCCGGGAGCCCCAGGAGTGGGAGCCGGGGGTTGGGTGGCCGGGTCCGATGGCCGGGCCGGGTCGGCGGGTGCGGGGCGGGCGGGTGCCGTGGGTGCCGGGCCGGCGGGTGCCGTGGGGATGGGGGCGGGTGCCGGGCTGGGGACCGGGCTCGGGGAAACCGGTGGTCCGGATGGCGACGGGCGGTCGTGGGAACGGCCTGCCGGACCGCCCCGGAGGTCCTTCAGCACACCGCCGAGCACCGACTCGTCTTTCGGCCCCTTGGCCTGGGCGGATTTGCCCGGCGAACTCTGGCCGTCGGCAACGGCGCCGTCAGCCGCCTGCGAGGCCGGAATGCCGCCGGAAAACACCAGTATCGCTCCGAGGGCAGCTCCCGCCGCGCCACGTCGAAGTCCCCCATGGATACCGGTCCTGGAACTGGAAAGCTGAGACCTGTAAATCACCATAGGTATCGACCCTAGTCACCGGATCGGACGGAGCGGAAACCCATATTCTGGCCCTCGGTGCGCTATCTCCGGGCCGGCAATCCGCTGAGCAGGAGCGATGGTCAGCCAGCCAGCACGCGGACTTCTTTGCGTGTGTCGAACACAACAGCGGCGAGTCCGTTACCGGCAACCCAGCCTCCGACAATGCCCAGCCCCTCTTCCGCCGAGCAGATACTGCGGATCTCGGCCACCCGCGCCTTGTGGCCAACGGCCGCGAAGGGCAGGGCTCCCTGCCAGCTCACCACGTCCCAGCCAACCACGTCCTTGTCCTGCACGGGCACATCCAGAAGAGCGGAGGCATCCCGCAGCGCGGTAGCCAGGAGATCCCGGTCTGTGGCCGGCGCGGCAGCATCCAGCGTGGCGTCTGCCGGGGCAGTGCCGTCGCCGGCACGCTCCAGCCGCCCGTACGAGAGCCGAAGCACGTGGGTACCGGGTCCGGCCGCAGCGGCCAGCCAGTCCCACTTCGCGGTGGCGTGGGTCAGTGCCTTGGCCTCGATGCCGGGGGTCTGCGGTGCTACCAGGACGCCCGTGCCGCGCGGCCTGCGGTCGAGTTCGGGCAGGTCCACCACCAGCGTCACAAGGCGGACGTCGGGCCCGTGCTCCGGGCTCCTGCCTGCCAGGGCCGGGACCGCCGCCTGAAGCAGCCCGACGGCGTCGGGGCCCGGAAGCGCCACCACCAGCAGGCCGCCGTCGTACGCTTCCTCACCGGCGGTGACGCGCCAGCCGCCTGCTGTCCGCGCCACTGCAGCGGCAGGGTGGCCGCTGAGCAGGGTAACGCCACGCTGCTGGAGGTCGCTCAGCAGCGCCGTGACCAGGGTGTGCATTCCGTATTCGAGACCGGCGACGGCGGAACCTGCCTTCGCCGCGGAAGGTCCGCCGGCATTGCGGCGCTGGGCAGCCACCGCGGCTGCCAGGGAACCGTGGGCCTTGATCCCGGCGCGCAGTCCCGGCGCCACCATGTCCACATCGAGGAGCCCCGGATCCGCCGAGTGCACGCCCCCCACCACGGGGGCAACGAGCCGCTCCAGCACACGGCGGCCCATCCGTGCCCGTACCAGGGCCGAAACGCTGGTGACCTCCGCGGCGGCACCGAACCTGGCCGGCAGGTACTTGTCCAGGGACGCCCGCAGGGAGCCCGCCAGGCCAAGGGAACGCCGGACCTCCGGGTCCCACGGGTTGGCGGGAATGCCCAGGACCCCGGTCTTGGGCAGTTCGCGGGGGCCGTCGGGAAGCTGCACCCATGCGCCGCCGGGGCGCGGCGCAACAATCCGGCCGGCAAGCCCAAGCTCAGCGGCGAGGTCAGCCACCGCGGTGGAGCGGGTGGCGAACGATTCCGCGCCGCTGTCCAGGGTCAGGCCAGCCACCACGTGGCTGCCCACGCAGCCACCCCAGGTGTCTGCCGCTTCCAGGACCGTCACGGCGTGGCCTGCAGCGGCCAACTCCCGCGCGGCCAACAGGCCGGAGACTCCGCCGCCCAGGACGATGGCGGTCCTGGCGGGCGTCAAGGAGCTGCCCACCTGCCTACTCCGGGGAGATTGAGTGAATGAGTTCGACCACCCGGGTGAGGACCGTGGCGTCGGTTTCGGGCGGCACGCCGTGGCCGAGGTTGAGGACGTGGCCGGGGGCCGAGGAGCCGGCTGCGATGACCTCCCGCACGTGGGCTTCGAGGACTTCCCACGGGGCAGACAGCAGCGCGGGATCAATGTTTCCCTGCAGCGGCACGGTTCCGCCGAGGCGGCGGTTCGCTTCGTCAAGAGGAAGGCGGTAGTCAACGCCCACCACATCCACGCCGACGTCACGCATGGCCACCAGCAGTTCGGACGTGCCGGTGCCGAAGTGAATCAGGGGTGCGCCCAGGTGGCGGACGTGGTCCAGGGCCCTGGCAGATGCCGGCGCCACGTGTTTGGTGTAATCAGCCAGACCCAGCGACCCTGCCCAGGAGTCGAACAGCTGGGCGGCGGAGGCGCCGGCCTCGAGCTGCGCCCGGAGGAAGAGTCCGGAGGCGTCGGCCGCCCAATTGGCCAGCGCGGCCCAGGTTTCCGGGTCCGCGTGCATCATGGTCCGCGGGCCCAGGTGGTCCCGGGAGGGCTTGCCTTCAACCATGTAGGCGGCGAGCGTGAACGGTGCGCCGGCGAACCCGATCAGAGGAGTTTTGCCCAGTTCAGCCACGGTCAGGCGGACCGCTTCGCGGATGGGCTCCAACGCTTCCCAGGTCAGCTGCGGCAGGGCTGCCACGTCGGCCGCCGTGCGGACCGGCTTGTCCAGCACCGGGCCCACACCGGGAACAATGTCCACTCCGATGCCGGCGAGCTTCAGCGGGATGACAATGTCGGAGAAGAAAATGGCCGCGTCCACGTCGTGGCGCCGCACGGGCTGCAGGGTGATCTCGGAGGCGAGTTCCGGCCGCAGGCACGAATCGAGCATTGCCACGCCTTCGCGAACCTTCAGGTATTCCGGAAGGGAGCGGCCGGCCTGGCGCATGAACCACACGGGGCGCCGCGATGGCTTGCCGCCCCGGTAGGCGGTGATCAGCGGCGAATCGGCCGTGCGGCCATCCATCAGCGGGTGGCTGTCGGCAAGGGCGCCACCGTGAGACGGGGCATTGGACGCGGTGTTTGACGCGACGGAGCTGGAAGTCATGCCTTTGATTGTGCCCAAAAACGGGCCTAAAAGATAACGCACAATCTGTCACATGCGGGCGGATTCACCGCAGCGTGGCAGGAATCACGGGCAGGACGCCCGGGAACTGCGCCCCCGGGTTGTTCTACAGCACCACGAAAAAGCTATGATGGGTCTGCTGTGGTTCTTTTCTCATTGGTGGCTACACACGCCGACATCGATCTTGAGACCGTTGCTCAACTGAGCAGCGGTGCTTCAGAGATCGCAACATCCGCACTCTCCGGATCGCCGGCAGTGAAGGGTGCGGTGGTGCTTGCCACCTGCAACCGGTATGAAATCTACGGTGAAGCCCCCAACGCCGATGACGTTGAAGCCGCCAGGGCGGCCCTGGTGTCCGAGATCAGCGAACTGAGCGGACTCAACGAACAGCTGGTGTCCCGCTCCTTCAGCACCCGCACCGGCCCGGAAGTCAGCCAGCACCTCTTCGCAGTCAGCGCGGGCCTCGATTCCGCCGTCGTCGGAGAGCGTGAAATCGCCGGGCAGGTCCGCAGAGCCCTCATCAACGCCCAGCACGGAGGCACGGCCAGCGCCGGCCTGGTCCGGCTGTTCCAGGCCGCATCCAAAACTGCCAAGGATGTCGGCGCGCAGACGGCCCTCGGATCACGGGGCCTGTCCATCGTCTCCGTGGCCCTGGACCTTGCCACCGATTTGTCCGAGAACCCCGACTGGGCCGGTAAAGAAGTCGTCCTGTTCGGCACGGGTGCCTACGCCGGCGCCACCATGGCTCTCCTGCGCGAACGCGGCTGCACCAACATCTCCGTCTTCTCCTCATCAGGCCGCGCCGAAGCCTTCGTCGCCAGCCGCGGCGGAACAGCACTGGACGCGGAGACGCTCCCGTCCGCTGTGGCCGCAGCCGATGTGATGATCGGTTGCAGCGGCTCGGACACCCGCGTTGAGGCCGCTGAACTGGCCCAGGTCCGTGCCGGGTCCGCCCAGCCGCTGATCGCGATCGACCTTGCCCTTACCCACGACTTTGACCCCGAAGTGGGCCAACTGGACGGCGTCGAACTGCTCACGCTGGAATCCGTCCGCCTGGCCGCTCCGCAGGAACAGGCCGAATCCTTGAGTCAGGCCAGCAGCATCGTGTCCGGCGCCGCCCAGGCGTTCGAACAGGAACGCGAAGCACGCTCCGTGGACTCTGCCATCGTTGCTCTGCGCCGGCACACCATGAACGTCCTTGATGCCGAGATGGAGCGGGTCCGCGCCCGGCACGGCTGCACAGCCGCCGCCGAGGAAGTGGAGTTCGCGCTCCGCCGCATGGTCAAGCAGCTTCTGCACGTTCCCACGGTCCGCGCCCGCGAGCTGGCGGCGAACGGCCAGCAGGACGACTACGTGTCGGCTCTGGAAACCCTCTACGGCATCACCGTGGAGCAGCCCGCCGCGGCGGCCCAGGCCGAGTGCCCCGTGGACCACGCAGGCAGCGCCCGGCCGGGCACGGCAACCGCCTGACCCAGGGCAACGCTCTCTCACTTAATGCGGCTTTCAGACCGACGCTCTCTCACTTTCTTGAAGAAAGTGAGAGAGCGTCGTCGTTTAAACGACATTAAGTGAGAGAGCGTTGCGAGGGGGTGCTCAGTACACGGGCTTTTCCGGCTCCACGTCCCGCACCCACGCCAGGATCCCGCCGTCGAGATGGCTGACCCGCTGGTACCCCGCCTTCCGTGCAGCCGCCAGGACGTTCGCTGACCTGGTCCCCGCCTTGCAATGGAACACAATGTCCTTGTCCTGCGGCAGTTCCGCCCAGGCCTCGCCCGCAAGGATCCTGCCCTGCGGAATCAGCACGGAGCCGTCGATACGGACAATGTCGTGTTCGCCGGTTTCCCTGACGTCCACCAGTTCGAAGTCCTTCAGCCCCGCCTTGCGCGAAGCCAGCATGGTGGCCAGCTGGGTGGCCGTGACCGTGTGCTCCGTGTCTGCGGAAACGGCCGGCGTGATTCCGCAGAAGGCCTCATAGTCGGTCAGTTCGGTGATGGGCTCAGCGGCGGGATCCTTGGACACGCGGATCTCCCGCCAGCTGCCGCCCAGCGCATCGAAGAGTGCCACCCGGCCAAGCAGGGAACGCCCGACGCCGGTAATCAGTTTGACTGCCTCCGTCACCATGAGGGACCCCACGGCGGCGCAGAGCATGCCGAAGACGCCGCCCTCACCGCACGATGGCACGGACCCGGCGGGCGGGGCCTCAGGGTACAGGTCGCGGTACGTGGGGCCGTGCTTCTCCCAGAAGACGCTGACCTGGCCGTCAAAGCGGAAGATGGACCCCCACACGTAGGGTTTGCCAAGAATCGCCGCGGCATCGTTGACCAGGTAGCGGGTGGCGAAGTTGTCCGCACCGTCCAGGATCAGGTCATAGTCGGCGAAGAATTCCAGGGCGTTGGAGGCGTCGAGCCGGACGTTATGGAGCCGCACGTCCACCAGCGGGTTCAGCGCGGCGACGGCGTCGCGGGCGGATTCGATCTTCGGCCGCCCCACATCGGCGACGCCGTGGATCACCTGCCGCTGCAGGTTGCTCAGGTCAACGGCGTCGTCGTCGATGATTCCCAGGGTTCCCACCCCCGCGGCCGCCAGATACAGCAGGGCCGGTGAGCCCAGTCCGCCGGCACCGATAACCAGCACTTTGGCGTTCTTCAGTCGCCGCTGCCCCACCGAACCTATTTCCGGGATGATGAGGTGCCGCGAGTACCGTTCCACCTCGGCAGGCGTCAGCTCCGCGGCGGGCTCCACCAGCGGCATAAGCGATACAGACGAGTCATTTGCGGTCAAAGTCGAAGCCATACTTCAATCTATGCCGGAAGATACCGCCTGGTCATATTACCGCGCAGTATTGTGTAAGTAACGGCAAGGGAAAGTAGGGCTCACTGTGGCGCATGAAGCACAGGCTGACCGGGCGTCAAACGGGGAACCGCCCGTACCTCAACGCACCGGGGGCCAGCGGTCTGCGCGGCTTCCGAGGGACGAGCGGCGGGCGCAGCTCCTCGCGGCAGCGCAGGAGGTCTTCGTCGCCAACGGTTACCACGGTGCCGCCATGGATGAGATCGCCGAGACCGCCCATGTGAGCAAACCTGTGCTGTATCAGCACTTTCCGTCCAAACGCGAGCTCTACCTTGCATTGCTGGACACCCACCTGACGTCCCTGACGGACCTGATGCTGGGCGCCCTGAACTCCACCACGGACAATGACGAACGTGTGCAGGCAGTGATGCGGGCCTATTACCGCTTTATTGCCAGCGACGATCAGGCTCACCGCCTCGTCTTCGAATCGGACCTCATCAATGATCCCGATGTCAGCTCGCGGCTGGAGACTTTCAACAAAACCTTTGCGGACGCCGTCGCCCGCGTGATTGCGGAGGACACCAAACTTCCGCATCTGGAGGCGCAGCTGCTGGGACGCGGGCTGGCCGGAATGGCGCAGGTCAGCGCGCGCTACTGGCTTGAAACAGACGGTAATCTGGACCTCGATGTGGCCAGCGACCTCATTTATCGTTTAGCTTGGCGCGGAATCTCGCGCTTTCCCAAAGAGACCTAGACTACAAATAAGAGACCCGAAGAAACTTTTGATTGGCTGGGAGGCCCCCTTTTGGAAATTAAGATCGGCATTCAGAACATTGGCCGCGAAATCGTGCTCGAATCAGCACAGGACGCTGACGCTGTAGCTACGGTCGTTGAAGAAGCCATCACCAAGGGCACCGAGCTTCGCCTCAAGGATGACAAGGGACGCATCATCATCGTTCCGGGGAACGCGCTGGGTTACGTCGAGATCGGCGCCGAGGAAGCACGCAAGGTGGGCTTCGGCCAGTTCTAAGCCACGAGTTTTAGCACCCAGTCGGGCCACCACCTCTTGGCGGTGGCCCGACTCATTCCGAGGGAGATCCCATGCTTTCGCTGACCATCGTTGTCCTGGTCACCGCCGCCGCCGGCTTCATTGTCTGGGCAAATGACAAACGCCATACCAGGTACGGGATGGCTTTGCCCGCCGGCGTGGCCGTCACTGTGGGTGCGCTCAGCTGGATCGTCTTTATCGCGGCAGGCTTCGGCTACCTGCCCGGCCTCACCTGGATCCCCTGGATCCTGCCCATGGCCCTGGGCGCCGCGGCGGCTGTCGGGGCTGTCATCTACCTGGGGCGGACCCGCGAACGGCACGACATCCAGCGGCTCACCAAAGCCCTGAAGCTGTAGGCAAGCTGGAGGAATCCTAGCCAGGCAGTCCCTCAGGGACCAGCAGACGCCTCAGGCCGGTGACCGGCCTCCGTGCAAAGGCACAGCCGGTTTCCCTGGGCGTCCGTAACCACCACCCAGTCGGGTGCGTGGTCATGATTCATGACGGCCCCCGTGGCCGCGGTCTTCTCCAGCACCGGACCCGATTCAGCCAGGCTCCAGTGCACGTCAACGTGGAGCCTGCTGCTGTTGGGTGTCGCCGTTTCCTGGAACCAGATGGACGGCCCCCGGCCGTACGGGTCCACCAGGTCGCCGCCGGGGCCTTTTTTGTACCCCAACGCCACCCTCCAGACCTCGGCAATTTCTGCCGGGTCCGCGGTGTCGATGCCCAACTCCACCGTCCTGAACAGCCCCGGCTGCGCAATTGCCCCCGCCCGGGCGGCGGCTTCGCTGGCAGCGGCGGCCGCCGCCGTGTCCCGCTCCGTGACCTCGCTGCCGGCATCGTGTGAGGTATAGCGGATGAACACCCTGTTGTAGCGCCAGTCGAGGTCGGGATGGTGGTTCTGTTCTTCTGCGAAACGCCCGACGGCGGCAATCAGCTCAAGTGCGGCAGCCGCCGTCGGCGCTTTATAGACCGTGACGAGCCCGCCCAGCCGGTACCGCCAGTCGGGCAGCACGGCCAGGGCGGCATCAAGCTTTTCCCGGGTGAGGACGTCTTGGGTTCCTTCCACAGCGGACTCCTGGGCTTGTTCCGTGGGCCCGCGCCGGCGGCCGGCCTGCGGTGCCGGACTTAGAGGAACTCGGCCCGGTTTTCCATCGCCGATGACGCCAGGGCGTGCTCGCGGCGCGGTATCCTGCCGGCCGCTTTCGCCAGCCTACCGGCGATCACGGCGTGTTTGAAGGCCTCCCCCATGAGCGCCGGGTTCTGGGCCCGGGTCACGGCCGTGGCAAGGAGGACGGCGTCACAGCCCAGCTCCATGGCCAGCGCAGCATCGGATGCCGTCCCGATTCCGGCGTCGAGCACCACAGGCACCGAAGCGCGCGAGACGATCAGTTCGATGTTGTGCGGATTGAGGATTCCCAGACCCGTCCCGATCGGCGCCCCGAGCGGCATCACCGCGGTGGCGCCCAGGTTCTCAAGGCGCAGGGCCAGCACGGGATCATCGTTGGTGTAAGCGAACACCTTGAAGCCCCGGTTCACCAGCTGTTCGGTGGCGTCAACGAGCTCGACGGCGTCCGGCAGCAACGTCTGCTCGTCCGCGATGACCTCGAGTTTCACCCAGTCCGTTTCCAGGGCTTCGCGGGCCAGCTCAGCTGTCATGACGGCGTCCCGCGCGGTGAAGCAGCCGGCGGTGTTGGGCAGTACCCGGATTCCATGGTCCACGAGGAGCTGGAAGAGGGACCCGGACTCGGCAGGCGAATACCGCCGCATGGCAACGGTGGTGAGCTCCGTTCCCGATGACAGGAGTGCGGCTCCCAGGCCGTCCAGGCTGGGAGCGCCCCCGGTGCCCATGATGAGGCGGGAGCCGAGTTCGACGCCGTCGATGACAAGTTTGTCGGTGTCCGGCGAGATGGCGGTGGTGCTTGTATCTGTCATGGTCTTAGCCTCCCTGAACTGCGGTGACCAGTTCGATGGTGTCCCCGTCCGCGAGCGCTGTGGCGGACCACTGGCTGCGGGGCACCACTTCCGAGTTGCGGGCAATGGCGACGCCAAGTTTCTGCCCGTCCGTGGCCTGGCCGTTGGCCGCGATCGTGCGGCCCGTGATCTGTGTGACGAGTGTGGTGATGGACGCTTCCCGGGGCACGGCATGCGGCGCGCCGTTGAGGGTGATATTCATGCTGTTTCCTTTGTGGGTTGAAGGGTTTCATGGTGCCGGCCGCTAAACCTTGCCGGGTCCAGGGCGGCCCGGTGCGGATCGATCCGGCCATCCAGCAGTTCCCGGCAGATGGCTGCCGCCGCCGGGGCCAGCAACACTCCGTGCCGGTAGAAACCGGTGGCAATAATCAGCCCCCGCACGTGTCCGCCGTCGGGAACGGAGACCCGGCCGAGCAGCGGTGCGTTGTCCGGTGTTGCAGGACGCGCCCGCGCGGTGCACTCGATGAGCTCCAGCTCGGCGACGGCGGGTACCAGGACCTGCGCGTCACGCAGCAGTTGGTAAACGCCGCCTGCAGAGACGGCCGTTCCTGGCGCGGCAGTATCTCCGGCTTCCGGCAGTGCGTCCTCCCGCTGTGTTGCACCGATCACCACTGTGCCGTCCTGGCGGGGGACGATGTATACGGGTACTCCGTGGACCAGGCCCCGTACCGTGGAGGTCACTAATGGACGCAGGTGCTGTGGAACGCGCAGGCGCAGTATGTCGCCGAATACGGGCCTCAGGGGCAGCTGCACCCCGGCCGGCAGGCCCTCCAGGGCAGCGGCCTGAAGGCCGTTGGCTACGATCGTCTCCCCCGCCCGGACCGTTCCGCCATTGGCCAGTTCCACGCCCCGAACCCGGTCCCCCTCCCAGAGGAGTCCGGTGGCCCGGGAACCGACCGCGAAACCGTTGACGGCGCCGTCCACGAAGGTCCCGGCGCCCGGTTGGTGGCCGGCCAGCACTGTCCGGAGCGAGGCGATCAGCCTGCGCGGGTCCACCTGATGGTCCGCGGGAATGTCCAGGGCACACGAAATCGCGGGACTGAGAAGTGGTTCCTTTGCCCTCGCGTCGCGCACCGTCAGCGGCTCGACGAGCAGTCCGTTGGCCTCCTGGACGGCCCGGAGGTCCATCAGCGCCCGACGGTCCGCGGCGTCGGCACCCACGGCGAGGGTCGGCGTCGTCAGGTAGCCAAAGTCCCCCGCCCCGGCCCGGCCGAGGTTTGCCGCGAAGTCAGGCCAGAGACGCGAGGACTCGAGCATCAGCTCCAGGAGGCTTTCCTCCTGGTAGTGCAGCTCACTGACGGGGGCGAGCATGCCGGCGGCCGCCCAACTGGCCCCGGAGCCTGGTTGGTCGTCGATCAGCACTGCGGAACGGCCGGAGGCCCGCGCCTCCCACGCGATGCTGTGGCCGATGACGCCGCCACCGATCACCGCCACGTCCGCGTGCAGGACGGCGGGCCCGTTCATGTAGCTGCCCACGGCAGGATGGGATGTGCTGGCGGACGCGCCGCCGGATGGGGGGACCATGTGTTTCCTTCCCTACGCCGGTACTAGCCGGATCAGGTCAAGCGGTCGGCTCTGACGCCCTCTCAGCCCGGCCGCTTTGTGACGGCTGTAACGGGCTCCCGCAGTACTCGCCCAGTTTAGGGGAACTATGGTGGTTTCCATGAACGTGTCCTCCAGCCCCAGCGCCCTCCCCAGCCCCACTGCCCAGGAGTCCCGCGGATTGCCCCGCGGCGCCAGGTTGTACTTGTGCACCGATGCGCGCCGGGACCGCGGGGACTTTGCCGATTTTGTGGACGCCGCGTTCGCCGGCGGCGTGGACATCATCCAACTCCGCGACAAGGACATCGAGGCCGCCGAGGAGTTGGACCTGCTGGCAGTCCTTCAGGCGGCCGCCGCCCGGCATGGACGGCTCTGGGCAGTGAATGACCGCGCCGACATCGCCATGCTCTCGGGCGCCCCGGTGTTCCACATTGGCCAGCAAGACCTGCCCGTGGCCTCCGCCCGCACGCTGCTGGGGCCCGGCGCCGTGGTGGGGCTTTCCACCCACACCACTGAGCAGGTGGAAGGCGCCATCCGCTTGTCGTCCTCGGTGGCCGGCGACGACGGCCTTGACTATTTCTGCGTGGGACCGGTGTGGGCCACCCCCACCAAACCCGGTCGTGCCGCCGTTGGCCTTGACCTGGTACGTTACGCCGCAGACGCGGTCAAGGCCGCCGCCCACGCCGGTGATGCCGGTGACGCGGGTGATGCGGCCGGTCCGGGTGCCGTGCCGTGGTTCGCGATCGGCGGGATTGACCTGACGAACGTAGAACAGGTGGTGGCGGCCGGTGCCAGCAGGATCGTTGTGGTCCGCGCCATCACGGAGGCGGCTGATCCCGCTGCCGCTGCCAGGGCCCTCCTGGCCGCCCTGGATGCCGGTACCGCCTGAGATTTCCCTGCCGGTTCCGCAGAATCAGCCGGCCGGTTCCGGGAATCCGGCGCACGGCGGGGCGGAGCGTGCACGATCCCCGGAAATCGGGCTAATCTGACTTTTGTGTCCCATCATCGGTTGGCTCCCAACGTCCACGAGAAGACCAACGCTCTCGCGGCAGCCCTGAGTGCACTGCGGACTGAGCTGGAACTGCCCGGGCCCTACCCGGCCGAAGCAGTCCGCGACGCCGAGGCTGCCGTGGCAGCGCATCAGCTGCCGGTCACTGACCTGACGGACGTTGAATTCCTGACCATCGATCCGGCATCGTCCACGGATCTGGACCAGGCGCTGTTCATTGAGCGGGCCAGCGCCGGCTACCGCGTCCTGTACGCCATCGCGGACGTGCCGTCCTTCGTCCGCCCCGGCGGTAGCCTCGACGCCGAAACCCGACGCCGCGGTCAGACGTTCTACGCCCCCGATGGCCGGATTCCGCTGCACCCCGAGGTCATCAGCGAAGAGGCGGGCAGCCTGCTGGCCGACCAACTGTGCTCGGCGTTTGTCTGGGAATTCGGCCTCAACGGCGACGCCCATGTCGACAGTGTGTCCGTGCGGCGGGCCACGATCCGCAGCCGGGCCAAGCTGGACTACAAGGGTGTCCAGGCCCAGATCGACGCCGGAACGGCCGGCCCGGTGCTGCAGCTCCTGAAGGAAGTGGGGCTCAAACGGGTTGAACTGGAGCGGCAGCGCGGCGGGGCCAGCCTCAACATGCCGGAGCAGGAAATCGTTCAACTGCCCGACGGCGGCTACCGGATTGCCGCGGCACCCCAGCTTCCCGTGGAGGATTGGAATGCGCAGATTTCGCTGATGACCGGGATGGCGGCGGCGGACATGATGCTGGCCGGAAAGGTTGGCATCCTGCGGACCATGCCCGCCCCGGACGAACGCTCCCTCCGGCATTTCCGGCTTCAGACGGTGGCACTCGGCAAGCCGTGGGACGGAAAGATCAGCTACGGCGAATACCTTCGCAGCCTGGACCCCACCGAGCCCCGGCAACTGGCCGTCCTCTATTCCGCGGGGATGCTCTTCCGCGGCGCAAGCTACACGGCTTTTGATGGAAGTGTTCCCGAGAACGCCATCCAATCCGCCATTGGCGCCGCCTATGCCCACACCACGGCGCCCCTGCGGCGGCTCATCGACAGGTTTGTCCTCGTGATCTGTGAAGCCCTCAGCAACGGCAAGCCGGTCCCCGAGTGGGCGCGGGAAGCCTTGCCCAGCCTCCCGGAAATCATGGCCGCGTCCGATCAGTTGGCAAGCCGGATGGAGCGCCTGGCCCTGGACACCGTGGAAGCGGCCCTCCTGGTCAACCACATCGGCCAGGAATTTGATGCCATTGTCATTTCCGGGTCCAAGCCGCAGAAAGAGAACGGGAACGGTGCCAAAAACGGCAATGGCGGCAAGAACGGCAACGGCAAAAACGGGAACGGTCCCTCAGGCATCATCCAGATCGCCGAGCCGGCCGTGACGGCGCGGTGCGCGGGCGACCTCGAATCCGGCACGCAGGTCCGGGTGCGCCTGGTCTCCTCCGACATCACCACCCGTACGGTCCACTTCGAACTCCTGGCTTGAGCAGCCTGCCCCTTCTTGAAGGGCCAAAAGCCGGGTTTCGGCATCCGTACGGCTAGACTGAAGAAGTAGAAATGGATGCCCGGTCGTTGATTTCCTTGATTTTGAATTCAACAAGCCCGCCCCTACGCGATCTTGAGACAGACCCGCTGGTCACCAGTGCCAGCATTTAGATAGCCCGCGATCGGCTTCCACTGGATTAGCTTGCGCGCCCGAGCGTGCTCCGGAGCGGCCACGTGGCCGGCCCGTTGAGCAGGCAGCGCCCACGCCCAAATGAATAAGGAAACTCACCTGTGAGTGAATTGCATACCCACCAGCTCCTGACGGACGATTCCGGCACCGAAACGCTGGAACCTGAAGAGACCATCATCTCCGACGAGAAGCCGCACGAAATCCCGGAGAAGTCCTTCGCCGATTACAACGTCCGCGCCGACATCGTCGAGTCCCTGGCAGACGCCGGGATCACCCACCCGTTCCCCATCCAGTCCATGACCTTGCCGGTGGCCCTCGCGGGCCATGACATCATCGGCCAGGCCAAGACCGGCACGGGCAAGACCCTTGGCTTCGGCATCCCGGCGCTGCAGCGCGTCGTGGGCCCGGACGATGCCGGTTTCGACAAGCTTGCCGTTCCCGGCGCACCGCAGGCCCTGGTCATCGTGCCCACCCGCGAGCTTGCCGTCCAGGTAGCGAACGACCTCCAGACCGCGTCGCTGAAGCGCAACGCGCGCATCACCACCATCTACGGCGGCCGTGCCTACGAGCCCCAGGTGGAAGCCCTGCAGAAGGGCGTCGAGATCGTGGTGGGAACCCCCGGCCGCCTGATCGACCTGTACAAGCAGAAGCACCTGAGCCTGAAGAACGTCAAGATCGTCATCCTCGACGAAGCTGACGAGATGCTGGACCTGGGCTTCCTGCCGGACGTGGAAACCCTGATCGCAGGCACCCCGGCCGTCCGCCAGACGCTCCTGTTCTCTGCCACCATGCCCGGCCCGGTCATCGCCATGGCCCGCCGCTACATGACGCAGCCCACCCACATCCGCGCGGCCGACCCCGAAGACGAAGGCCTCACCAAGCGCGACATCCGCCAGCTCATCTACCGTGCCCACAGCATGGACAAGGTTGAAGTTGTTGCCCGCATCCTGCAGGCACGGGGCCGCGGCCGCACCATCATCTTCACCAAGACCAAGCGCACCGCCGCGAAGGTGGCCGAAGAACTGGTGGACCGCGGTTTCGCGGCCGCCGCCATCCACGGGGACCTCGGCCAGGGCGCCCGCGAACAGGCGCTCCGGGCCTTCCGCAACAACAAGGTGGACGTCCTCGTGGCCACCGACGTCGCCGCACGCGGCATCGACGTGGATGACGTCACGCACGTGATCAACTACCAGTGCGTTGAAGACGAAAAAATCTACCTCCACCGTGTGGGCCGCACCGGCCGCGCCGGCAACAAGGGCACGGCCGTGACCTTCGTTGACTGGGATGACATGCCGCGCTGGGGCCTGATCAACAAGGCGCTGGGCCTGAGCTACCCTGAGCCCGTGGAGACCTATTCCTCCTCCCCGCACCTGTATGCAGAGCTGGACATCCCCGAAGGCACCAAGGGCAGGCTGCCCCGCAACAAGCGCACCCTCGCCGGCGTGGATGCCGAAGTCCTGGAGGACCTGGGCGAAACCGGCAAGAAGAACACCCGCGCCAGCGGTCGGGACGCAGGACGTGACGGCGGGCGCGACGCCGGCCGTTCCGGCGGGCGCGACTCCAGCCGCCGCGGCGGCTCCGAAGGTGGACGCTCAGGCGAGGGCAGCCGCTCAGGCGAGCGCCGCCGTCGTACGTCCGATACGGCCGCCGCCACCGGGCCTGCCGCCGAACCCGCTGCCCCGGCTGCGGCAGCCGGCGAAGTGGATCCCCGTGCGCGGCGCAGCCGGACACGCACCCGCCGCCGCAACGGCGAAGTAGTGGCCGGAGCAGACAAGCCCGGCAGCGCAGAGGCTTAACAGCCTCGATGACTGACACTGTCTGGGCGCCGGACGGCAGCAACCTGGTGGTACACGCGGATAACGCGGAGTTCCTCCCGTCGCTGCCGGACGGCGCCTTCACACTCATTTACGTGGACCCGCCGTTCAACACGGGCAGGGCCCAGACCCGCCAGGAAACCCGGATGGTGCTCAACACCGACGGGGACGGCGACCGCGTGGGCTTCAAGGGGCGCTCCTACGACACCATCAAGGGGGCGCTGCACCGGTACGATGACGCGTTCAGCGATTACTGGGCCTTTCTGGAGCCCCGGCTGGTGGAGGCGTGGCGGCTGCTGGCAGACGACGGCACGCTGTACCTGCACCTGGATTACCGGGAAGTCCACTACGCCAAGGTGATGCTGGACGCCATCTTCGGGCGCGAGTGCTTCCTGAACGAGATCATCTGGGCCTACGACTACGGCGCGCGCGCCAAATACCGCTGGCCCACCAAGCACGACAACATCCTCGTGTACGTCAAGAACCCGTCCAAGTACCACTTCAACAGCGCCGAGGTGGACCGGGAGCCGTACATGGCGCCGGGCCTGGTGACGCCTGCCAAGCGGGAACTCGGGAAGCTGCCCACTGACGTCTGGTGGCACACCATCGTCTCCCCCACGGGCAAGGAGAAAACCGGCTACCCCACGCAGAAGCCCGAGGGCCTCATCCGCCGCGTGGTGGCCGCGTCAAGCCGGCCCGGCGACTGGTGCCTGGACTTCTTCGCCGGCTCCGGAACACTCGGCGCCGTCGCGGCGAAGCTGGACCGGAAGTTCGTGTGCGTGGACCAGAACCAGCCCGCCATAGAGGTCATGGCCAAGCGGCTGGGTGCCCACGCCGAGTTCACGTCGTTCCCGCCCAACTAGGTAGCAGTAAGTGTCGTTTTGAACCGTCAAAACGACACTTAGCGCTACCTACTTGGGGTGCGGGGCACCGGGGCTCTCACGGCGGACGACGGCGGTGCCCGTGCCGAGCTCCTCGATGCGGGCCAGGACGTCGGGCGCCGTGAGGTTCTCCCCCAGCAGGTTGGGTTTGCCGGTGCCGTGGTAGTCGGAGGACCCCGTGATCAGCAGTCCGTGCCTGGCGGCCAGCCCCCGGAGGAACTCACGTCCCTCTTCAGGGTTGTCGCGGTGGTTGATCTCCAGGCCCGCCAGGCCGGCGTCGATCATGTCCCGGTAGGTGCGCTCCCCCACGATCCGTCCGCGCGAGGACGCCACCGGATGGGCGAAGACGGGGACCCCGCCTGCCGCCCGGACAAGTTCGACGGCGGCTGCCGGGTCGGGTGCGTAGTGCTGGACAAAGTAGCGCGACCGGGAGGTGAGGATGGACGTGAACGCTTCCGAACGGTCCGAAACCACCCCCGCCGCCACCAGGGCATCCGCGATGTGCGGCCGCCCCAGGGTGGCGCCCGGCGCCACATGATGGATGACATCGTCCCAGTTCAGCGGGTAGTCCTCGGCGAGGAGGGTCACCATGCGCTCGGCCCTCGTGAGGCGTGCGTCCTTGGACTTGGTGATTTCCTCCAACAGCCCGGGATGGGCGGGATCATGCAGGTAACTCAGCAGGTGCACACTGATGCCCTGCTCCGTGCGGCAGGAAACTTCCATGCCCGGAACCAGCGCCACGCCGAGCTCCAGCGCCGCGCGCGACGCTTCCTCCCAGCCGTCCGTGGAGTCATGGTCGGTCAGGGCCACGACGTCAAGGCCAGCCCGGGCAGCGGAGGCCATCACGTCCGCGGGGGCTTCCGTGCCGTCCGAAACGTTGGAGTGCGCATGCAGGTCAATCTTCACCTGCCCAGCCTAGTAGACCGCGCGGGCCCGGGATCGGCTCCGTTGTTCGCGCATGTCAGGGTGCTGGTGAGACGATGGTGCCGTGAACGATGCCGAAAACACCCAGAACTCTGCTTCCCAGCCGCTCGATGAGCGCGTCAACAACCGCTCACAGCGGCCCAGTTCCGATGCCTTTAAGACCTTTATGGCGAGCAACTGGGCGCCCAGTGGCCAGGAACTGCCTGCCCGTGACGCCGTGGCCGACTACGCCGCGGCCAGGCGCAGGGCGATCTCGGACCAGTTCAACGGCGAACGCCTGGTCATCCCTGCGGGCCCGCTGAAGGTCCGGTCCAACGACTGCGATTACCGCTTCCGCCCGCACTCCGGCTTCGCGCACCTGACCGGGCTCGGGCTGGACCATGAGCCGGACGCCGTCCTGATCCTGGAACCGGTTGAGGAAGGAACGGGCGACGACGGCGGGAACCACCGTGCCACCCTTTACTTCCGTCCGCTCGCGGGACGGGATACGGAACAGTTCTACGCAGACTCCCGGTCCGGTGAGTTCTGGATCGGTGCGCGCCCCACGCTCGCCGAGTTCGAGGCCCTGCTTGGCCTGCCCACGGCACACATTGATGCGCTGGAAACGGCGATCACGAAGAACGTGGGCGCCCCCGAAATCGGCGGCATCTCCATCCGGCTGGTCCGCAAGGTGGATGAGAACATCGACGCGCTGGTGGATACGGTCCGTTACAACACCGCCAAGGATCCGGAGAACCTGGACCTCGCCGTCCTGGACGCGCTGGACGAAAAACTCTCCGAGGCCCTGTCCGAGCTCCGGCTCCTCAAGGATGACTGGGAAGTGGAACAGATGAAGACAGCCGTGGCAGCCACGGTTGAAGGTTTTGTGGAAGTGGTCAAGTCCCTCCCCCGGGCACTGACGCACGCCCGCGGCGAACGCGTGGTGGAAGGCGCCTTCTTCGCGCGGGCCCGCGAAGTCGGCAACGAACTGGGCTACGACACCATCGCCGCCGCAGGCAACAACGCCACGGTGCTGCACTGGAACCGCAACACGGGGAGCATTCATGCCGGCGACCTGCTGCTCCTCGATGCCGGCGTCGAAGCCGACTCGCTGTACACCGCCGATGTCACCCGGACCCTGCCTGCCAACGGCACGTTCACGGACATTCAGCGCAAGGTCTATGAAGCTGTCCTGGACGCCGCCGATGCCGGGTTCGCCGCCGCCCGGCCCGGCACCAGGTTCCGGGACATCCACACCGCCGCCACCACGGTTCTGGCCGAACGGCTCGCCGAGTGGGGCTTGTTGCCGGTCAGTGTGGAGGAAGCCATCAGCGTCGAGGGCCAGCAGCACCGCCGCTGGATGCCGCACGGCACCAGCCACCACCTGGGACTGGACGTCCACGACTGTGCCCAGGCCAAGCGCGAGCTTTACCTCGATGGCATCCTCACTGCAGGCATGGTCTTCACCATCGAGCCCGGCCTGTACTTCAAGAACGAAGATCTCGCCATCCCGGCCGAATACCGCGGGATCGGCGTGCGGATCGAGGACGACATCCTGATGACGGCCGATGGTCCGGTCAACCTCAGTGCCGAACTCCCCCGGAAGGCTGCCGACGTCGAGTCCTGGATGGCCGGCATCTACAACGAGGTCGAGCACGCCGGGCACGGGGGCGCCGCCTGAGGCAATGCGCAAACCCCCGCCCCCGGCGTTGAGGGCTGCCCTGCGCCGGGTGAAGCTCCGATAACAGTTTTTGGCAATCGCTTGCCAAAGGTTGACTTCGGTGAATACGCTAGCCGCGGAGAAACAAAATCGTAGACTGTGATCTACATCTCGGGTCTCTGCCGCAGCGTATGTCTTCAAAGGAGAAGTCTCATGGGTATGTCCAAACCACGTCGCCTGGGTGCTGTTGCCGCCGCGACCATTTCCGTCCTGATGCTCGCCGCGTGTGGCGGCTCAGGCGGGTCAGGCGGCACCAGCACCGGGGGTACGGGCGGCAAGGTGGATGGCACCGGGAAAACGCTCAACGTCCTGATGAACGTGACCGCGCAGTATCCCCAGGAGCAGCAGGCCTGGTTCAAGGAGATGAGCACCAAGTTCAAGGCCGAAACCGGGGCCGACATCCAGTGGGAGACGTTCGCCACCGCCAACGACGAAATGACCCGGATCCAGACTTCCGTGGTGTCAGGGCAGGGTCCCGACGTTTACGGCCTGGGCACCACCTTCACTCCAACGGCCTACTCCACCGGGGCCTTCGTCAAGCTCGGTGACAACGAATGGAACCAGCTTGGCGGCAAGGATAAGTTCGTTCCCGCGGCTTTGGGCATTTCCGGCCCCGACAAGGACAACCAGATCGGCATCCCCTTCGTGAGCCGGCCGTTCGTGATGGCCTACAACACCGAACTGCTGGCGGCCGCCGGCATCGAGAAGCCGGCCACCACCTGGGACGAATTCGCCGAACAGGCCAAGAAACTCACCAAGGGCGATCAGTACGGCGTGGCCGTGGCCTACAAGGACAACTTCGATCCCTGGAAGTACATCTGGGCAATGTCCATCCAGGCCGGCAATCCCATCATTGACGGCAACAAGGTCCGCCTTGACGATCCCATCACCAAGAAGGCCTATGAGACCTACTTCGGCTGGGTGACCAAGGACAAAGTGGTTGACCCTGCCGCGGTTGGCTGGGCCAACCCGCAGGCACTGGCAGCATTCGCAGCAGGCAAGGCCGCCTACTTCCCTATGACCTCCCCGTTGTCCATTCCCGCGTTGGACGCCTCCGCGGTCAAGGGCAAGTACAAGTACGCCCTGATGCCCACCGTTCCGCCGGGCGCCACCTCCAACCCCTCCGGGGGCAAGCCGGCGGCCAGCATTCTTTCCGGTGACAACCTTGTGGTGGCGGACTACTCGAAGCAGAAGGACCTCGCCTTCGCGTTCATCAAGATGATCACCGAGAAGGATGTCCAGCTCAACTACTTCAAGGTCTTCGGCCAGCTTCCTGCCAACGCCGACGCGGCGAAGGAACTCGCCAGCAACGAAATGATCGCTCCTGCCCTCGACTCCGGTGCGAAGTCCGTGGCCACTCCCTTCAGTGGCGCCTGGGGCGACGTCCAGCTCTCGCTGACCAACGTGGTGGTTCAGTCCATTCCGGATCTGTCCGCCGGTGCCGTCAGCGATGCCAACCTCGCCCAGCGGCTCAAGGACGAACAGGCCAAGTCGCAGACGGCATTGGACCGGGCCAAGAAGTAAAGCCGACCGGAGAACTGCGGAAGGTTACGGAACATGGCAAGCAGCGTCACCGAGCCCCGGCCGTCGGACAGCAGTCCGGCGGCCGGGCCGGCCGCCGGACCCGGCGGCTCCACACCCGGGGGAAAGCGCCGGAAGGCACTCAGCGAAAAGAACCGGCCGCTGTGGCTGCTGATTCCCGGCGGGTTCCTGATGACGGTCGTCATCCTCATCCCGCTGGCCATGGGCATCTGGATGTCCGTGATCGACCTGGACCAGTACAGCCTGCGGCGCTGGGTCAGTGCCGAATTCATCGGCATCCACAACTACATTGAAGCGGCAACCAGCAGCGACCTGCTCCGCTCGATCTGGCTGTCCGTTTCCTTCGCGGTCATCTCAACCCTGGTGACCATCCCCCTGGGCGTCGCTGCCGCCGTCGTCACGCAGAACGCCTACCGCGGCCGCGCGCTGGTGCGTTCGGTCTTCCTGATTCCCTACGTCCTGCCGTCCTTCGTGGTGGCCAGCGTGTGGCGGACCATGCTGCAACCGGACGGCATCGTGAACGTGACACTGACCAATATGGGCATGGGCGGCGGGCTCTGGCTCAACGGCCCCAACTCGTACTGGACGCTGGTGTGGGTGGAAATCTGGGCGGCGTGGCCGTTCATCTACCTGCTTGCCCTCTCCGGGCTGCAGGCCGTTGACCACGAAGTTCACGAAGCCTCGGCCCTTGACGGTGCGCTCTGGTGGACCAAGCTGCGCTACGTGATCTTTCCCTACTTGAAGGGCCCGGTCTCGCTCGCCTTCCTGCTGGCCACCTTGAACCACATCAATAACTTCACGCTCCCCTACGTCCTGTTTGGCGCGCCGGCCCCGTCGGACGTGAACGTACTACCGATCCTGGTTTACGTCACCAGCTTCCAGAGCTTCCGGTTTGGCCTCAGCGCCGCCATGGCTGTCGTGTCACTGATACTGATCGCCATCCCCCTCTTCATCTACCTGCGCGCAGTCAGGCTTGACGTGCACGAGGGAGGAAAGAAATGACCCTCGACGCAGCGAACCCTATCGAACGGCAGTCCAAGCAGCCCATCCGCCGTGACGCCGCCCTGGAAGTCACACGCCTGATGCCGAAGCCGCTGCTGATCATCATCACGGTCCTGCTGTGTGCCCTGGTGCTGATCCCCATCCTGTACATCTTCCTCGCGTCCCTGAACACGGACGTCGGGGTGGCCAGCGGTGAGTTCTGGCCAAGCAGTTTCTCGCTGGACAGCTATAGCAAGATCTGGGATTCGGTGGGCCTGGCGAAGGCCATCGGGAACAGCCTGATCGTTTCCGGTGCCACGGCCGTGGTTTCCGCCCTGATGGCTATCGGCACAGCCTATGTCCTGGTCAGGTTCGAATTCCGGGGCCGCCTGACGGTTCTGCGGGGCCTGCTGGGCCTGCAGTCCATTCCCGGAACCCTCATGCTTCTGCCCGTGTTTGTGCTGTTCTCCTCGGCGGGAACCTACCTGGGTGTAACGGTCATCGGTACACTCTGGGGGCTCTTCATCGCCTACCTGACCTTCGCCCTGCCGTTCTCCACCTGGGTCATGGTCACCTACCTGCGCGGACTTCCGCGGGAACTGGAGGAGGCGGCACGCATCGACGGCGCTTCCAACCTTGGAATCCTGTTCCGGATCATCATTCCGCTCAGCTGGCCCGGAATCATCGTTTCTGCAATCTTCGCCTTCCTGCTTGGCTGGAACGATGTCCTGTTCGCGTCGGTCTTCACCCGGCCGGACACCCACACCGCGGCCGTGGCGCTGCAGGTCTTCGCCTCGGCGGTTGAAGGCGGAGCGATCCCCGTGTATTCGCAGATGATGGCCGCATCGCTGGTGTGCGCCGTCCCTGTGGTGGTGCTGTACTTTATGTTCCAGAAGTACCTCGTGGGCGGCCTGACGGCAGGCAGTGTCAAGTAGCCCGCAGCGTCACATAGCGGCAGCGTCAAGTAGCCCGCAGCGTCACATAGCGGCAGCGGCGCCCGGAAAAAGGTCCGGCAAAACCTCCAGCCGGGCACGCAAAAAAGAACTCCGTCCCTTCGGCAGATCGCCGGGTGGGGACGGAGTTCTTCTGTTGACGTGCGGGCCCGCACGGACTGCCCGGGTGGGCCGTCTACGGCGTGGGCTCGCCTGAATCCTTCGGGGATTCCGCCGGGGCGTTGTTCCGGGCGTGGGGCTCACCGGCGGTGTGCTGGCCGGGACCTGCACTGCCCGCGGCCGGCTGATCGCTGACGCGGACCCCGTACTGGGGCCGGCCGTCAGGAAGGTCGGGGTAGCGGACGGCTGCAACGGGAGCCTTGGCCGGCTGCTGCGCATCCTCGGCGGGCGCAGGCTGCCCGGGTTCTGCCGTGTGGCCGGCACCCTGCTGACCGTAGGGGTCATTCCAGCCAGCGGGCCGGGCGGGGGCCTGTCCCGGCTGGTGCGCCTGACCCTGCTGGCCGTGTTGTTGCGGCTGCTGCTGGCCCGGCTGGCCATACTGCGGATTGTGGTAACCCGGTCCGCTGTAGGGGGTGGCTGCTGCGTCTGAGCGCGTCATCGGCAACTGCTGCAGGAGCCTGCGGGCCTCATGGGCGGCTTCCACGGACACCACAACGTCGTAGTTCGTGGCCACCACCTGGCTGGTCGAGGTGAAGTCGCGCTTGCCCCTTTGCATGGCGTAGGTGACGATGCCGAACAGCATAAAGAAGGCGGCGCCCATCAGCACCGACGCCAGGATGGAGAAGGAGCCGGCGGACGGGGCGAAGAAGGACAGCATGACGCCGACAAACAGGCCGAACCACATACCGCTGAGTGCGCCGGAGAGCGCCACCCGGGGGTAGCTGAGGCGGCCGGTGACCCGCTCCACCATTTTGAGTTCGTTACCCACGATGGACACCATCTGGACCGGGAACTGCTGGTCTGCGAGGTAGTCCACCGCTTTCTGGGCATCCAGATAGGAGGTGTACGAGCCGACGGTGTCACCGACCGGAACCATGCGGGCGTCGTCGGGCCCGTTAGGGCTACCGGCCTTGGGAGCACCAAAGATGTTTGACATACACCCATTCTTGCCCATCAGCATGTGTGCCGCCTGAAATTCAGCTAAAAGAGAGCAGACTCGGTAGCCTGTAGGCGTGAGTACAAATCTTTCGCGCGTCTTTGTGGCCCGCCTTCTGGGTCTTGATGTCTTCGACCCCTTGGGCGACCGCCTGGGCCGGCTGCGCGATGTTGTGGTGCTCTCCCGCGGCAGCCGGGGCGCACCGCATGTGGTGGGCATCGTCGTCGAAGTTCCCGGCAAGAAGCGCGTTTTTGTTCCCATGACCCGTATTACCTCGATCGACCAGACCCAGATCATCTGTACCGGGCTGGTCAACCTGCGCCGCTTTGAGCAGCGCGGCGCGGAGACCCTGGTGGTCGCCGAAATGTTTGACCGCCGGGTCACCCTCCGGGACGGCAGCGGCGATGCCACCATCGAGGACATCGCCATGGACCAGCACCGCTCCGGTGACTGGTTCGTCAGCAAACTTTTCGTCCGCCGCGGCCATTCGCTGTCCCCGCTTAGCCGGCTGCGGCGCAACGAGACCATGATCATCGACTGGGCTGACGCCCTGCAGGGTCCGCGGACCGAACCGCAGGCGGCCACCCAGTTCGTGGCCAACCATGAGGACCTCAAACCTGCGGACTTTGCCGATGCGCTGCAGGAGATGAGCGACAAGCGGCGCTTCGAGGTGGCCAGCGAGCTCCAGGACGAACGGCTCGCCGATGTCCTGCAGGAGCTCCCGGAGGACGATCAGGTGGAGATCCTTTCGGCCCTCGACCTCCAGCGCGCAGCCGATGTCCTGGAAGAGATGGACCCGGACGACGCCGCAGACCTTCTCGGTGAGCTGCCTTCGGCCCAGGCGGAGCAGCTGCTGCAGCTGATGGAACCCGAGGGCGCCGAGGACGTCCGGCGTCTGCTCGAATACGATGAAGACACCGCCGGTGGCCTGATGACGCCGGTCCCGGTCATCCTTCCCCCTGAGGCAACGGTGGCCGAAGCCCTCGCCCACGTCCGGCGCGAGGAGCTGTCCCCCGCCCTGGCCTCATCGATCTTTATTGCCCGGCCACCGCTGGAGACGCCCACCGGACGTTTCCTGGGGGTGGTTCACATCCAGCAGCTCCTGCGGTTCCCGCCGTTTGAACCGCTGGGGAACCTGGTGGATAAAAACCTTGAGCCGCTGTCCGACCAGGCCCACATCAGTGAAGTCGCCCGGACCCTGGCAACCTACAACCTGAACTCCCTTCCCGTGGTCAACGACGACGGCCGCCTCGTGGGGGCGGTGACTGTTGATGACGTCCTGGATCATCTGTTGCCGGATGATTGGCGCGCCTATGATGGCGAAGCCCCGATAAGAAAACTTGGAGGCCGCATTGGCTGAGACCGGCCCCTCAAAGAATTTCACCCAGCCAAAAAACTCCACTCAGCGCGGCTCCGCCAAAGTTCCTGCCAAGGGCGGCCTGGATACGCCGTTGAGCGGCCGGCAGCGAATGCTGCCGAAATTCGCACCCAACCCTGACGCCTTTGGCCATGCCACCGAAGGCTTCGCCCGATTCATGGGTACGCCGCAGTTCCTGGTGTACATGACAATCTTCGTGGTGGTCTGGCTTGGCTGGAACACGTTTGCGCCGGAACAGTGGCAGTTTGACTCGCAGGCGCTGGGCTACACGTTGCTCACGCTTATGCTGTCCCTGCAGGCGTCCTATGCCGCCCCCCTGTTGCTGCTTGCCCAGAACCGGCAGGACGACCGGGACAGGGTGTCACTCCAGCAGGACCGGCAGCGTGCGGAGCGCAACCTGTCGGACACCGAGTACCTCACCCGCGAGCTCGCTTCGCTGCGCATCGCCCTGCGGGAAGTGGCCACGCGCGATTATGTCCGCGCCGAGCTGCGATCGCTCCTGGAGGACTTACTCGAAGCGCAGGAGGAGTTGCGTACCCACGATCCCGCCGGCTCCGCCAGCCACGAGTCGCCCCGCGACAAGGTCAAGGAAAAGCTGAAGGAAAAACGCGACAAACAGCGGGGCCCCCGCACACAGCAGCTGCCGCGGACCAAACCCGGCCACGCCGCCACCGGGGCCACGTCCGGCGGGAGCACAGAGCAAGTCCCGGCCGCCCCGAAGCACACCACTACCCCGGAAAGCTGAGCCCTGCCCGCATGAGCAACACCTTGGAGCAGGCAGTCCACGCTGCACTGGCCACCGTCATCGATCCTGAGCTCCGCCGTCCCATCACGGAACTGGGCATGGTGGAATCGGTGGACGTTGATGCCGGCGGCAGGGTGAAACTTGCTGTGCTGCTCACCATCGCCGGCTGCCCGCTGCGGGGCACCATCACGGCGGACTCCGAACGGGCGCTGTCCGCCGTGCCGGGTGTGACGGCCGTGGAGGTTGACCTGAAGGTGATGAACCAGGCTCAGCGTGATGCCTTGAAGGAGCAACTGCGCGGCGCCGGGAGCCAGCGCGGCATTCCGTTTAACGAGCCCGGGTCGCTGACGAAGGTCTTCGCCGTTGCCAGCGGAAAGGGCGGCGTGGGCAAGTCTTCCCTCACCGTCAATCTCGCGTGTTCCCTCGCTGCCCAGGGCCTCCGCGTTGGCATTGTGGACGCGGACGTTTACGGCTTTTCCGTCCCGGGGCTCATGGGCATCACCCAGCCGCCCACCCGTGTGGACGACATGATCCTGCCCCCCGTGGCTTACGGCGTGAAGGTCATCTCCATCGGCATGTTTGTCAGTGGCAACCAGCCTGTTGCCTGGCGGGGGCCCATGCTCCACCGCGCCTTGGAGCAGTTCCTCACCGACGTCTACTTCGGCGACCTTGACGCCCTCTTCCTGGACCTCCCGCCCGGCACCGGCGACATCGCCATTTCAGTGGCCCAGCTGCTGCCCAAGGCCGAGATTTTGGTGGTGACAACACCCCAGGCCGCGGCAGCCGACGTCGCCGAGCGCGCGGGCGCCATCGCGACCCAAACGGGGCAGTCGGTGGCCGGCGTCATCGAGAACATGTCCTACCTGGAAATGCCCGACGGCGGGAGGATGGAACTGTTTGGAAGCGGCGGCGGGGCGGTCCTCGCCGAACGGCTCACTGCGACGGTGGGCACCGACGTTCCGCTGCTGGGACAGATCCCGTTGGACATCCTGCTGCGTGAGGGCGGCGATGCCGGTGAGCCGATTGTGCTTGGCCGGCCGGAAACGCCGGCGGCCGTTGCCCTAAACGCCATCGCGGGGAAGCTCGCCGCCAAACCACGGGGCCTGCCGGGCATGAAACTAGGCCTGCAGCCGCGCTGAACCGCCGCACCGGGAAACGGCTACGTGGCCTCGGTGTCGAACGGAGCTGCTGCGCCCGGCGGCAAAGTCTGGACCACGCGTTGGGGCCGGGCCGGTGCATGGCCTGCGGCAGCCACCGCGGCGCCTGAGGCAGCGGCCACAGCGGCGGGAGCCCCGGAGCTGACGGGTTTGGTGTCGTCGTCCAGCAGCGCTTCCTTGATGATGCGGCGCGGATCGTACTGCCGGGGATCGTACTTCTTCCAGTCGACATCGTCGATGTCGATCCCCACTTCTTCTTTGATCTGCTCGCGGGCCCCGGAGGCCATCCGGCGGACTTCCTTGACCAGGTTCGCCAGCTTCTGGGTGTATTCGGGCAGCCGTTGGGGACCGATCACCAGGATGCCGATGATCAGGAGCACAAAGAACTCAGGGCCGTTGATTCCAAACACGTTAGGAAGATTACCCTCTCCGAAGCCGCTCTGACGATTCGTGTCCGCCGGGCCGGGTACGTGCCAACATTACCCCGCCAAAATCTCTCCAAATTTGCGGATTCCCCGTTCCAGCCTGGCCGCCGGCGATTCCTCACCGACAACCGGGGAGGCCGCCCCTGGCGCGATGCCGGCGTCGGCCTCAACACCTTCCGCCGCCACTGAACTGAGCCGCTGGAACACCGGGAGCGTGGCCTCGGCGCGGTCTGCGGGGAGGTCGGACTCCACGGAGAACGTGCCCGCGGACGTGGCATACGTAGCCGTCCAGGGAGCCGTGCCGGTCACCTCAAATTCGCCGGTGGACGAGGGCGGAGCGGTGGGGTGCTGTTCCACCACGGTGGCGTAGTGCTGCCCGTCCGAAAGGTGCAGCTCCACGGCCGGCATGCCGTTGCGTGTGACGGCGTTGGCACTGCGGATCCGGAAACCCAGCGACTCCAGCCCCGGGCACACCCACCCTTCGGCACGAAGCGCAGACAGCTGCGGGGCCGTGAGCGCCCTGCCGTCGGCGGGCAGCTGGGTGGCGTGCTGCATCAGGCTGCCATTCATAGCCGCGCCCGCCGCGGGTAGGGTGTCTCCTGCCAGCGCGAATGCGCCGACGGCAAGAATCCCGGCCGCGGCAGCCGTCCCGCCGGCGGCGAGGGCAAGTGCCCGCACTCCGGGGTGCCGGCTCTGGGCAGGTTCCGGTGCGGCCGCGAGCAGGTGGGTCCGGGCCAGCAGGCGGGCTGTCAGATCATCGCTGGCCGGGGGCACGGCCGATTCACGGAGCCGCTCGATGTATTGACGTTCGCGCTGGACGGTCGCAGCGCACTCCGTGCAGCACTGCAGGTGTTCTGCTCCGCGGTGGTGCCGGCGGCCAAAAGGGTTCTGAGGCGTCATGGTGCCGATCAGAGGATGCTGGCGATGCGCGGCAGCGACAGCTTTGGCTTCCGGCCCTGCTGCGGCCGGGGATCCCGGTGTGCCAGTTTCTCGCGGAGCATGGTCCGGCCCCGGTGGATCCGTGAACGCACGGTGCCAAGCTTTACTCCCAGTGCCGCGGCCACTTCATCATAGGAAAGGCCTTCCAAGTCGCACAGGACGACGGCGGCGCGGAAGTCCGGCGGCAGCTCCTCCAGGGCGGCCTGAACATCAAGGTCCAGGTTGTTCAGCTCGAAGCTCTGCTCCGGACCGGGCTCGCGCCCGGGGATCCGGGCCTCCGCATCCTCGCCCAGAGCATCGAAGCGGATCCGGCTCTTGCGGCGTGCCTGGTCCAGGAACAGGTTGGTGGTGATCCGGTGCAGCCAGCCGTCGAGGGTTCCCGGCTTGAAGTTCTCCAGGGAGCGGAAGACGCGCACGAACACTTCCTGGGTGAGGTCCTCGGCGTCGAACTTGTTTCCGGTCAGCCGGTACGCGAGCCGGTACACCTTCGCGGAGTGGTTGGCCACCACTTCTTCCCAGGTCGGCCTGACCCAGGCGGCGGAAAGTTCTGTTGCAGGGACAGGTGTCACATCTGATGCTGACATCGTCCACTCCCATCGTGGATTGCTATCGCCCGGATACTGTTGACATCTCTGGTTCGGCGCCGATCACCTCGCGGATGAGCGGATCTCCATCATTTCAAAGTTGACTGGGAATTTCCTGATCAGAGCAGCCCTTCAGCCGACGGCGCAAAGGATTACTTCCACTGCCCGCACCACCGGACACAGTAGGCTGTACTAAACACTCCCCTGCGCCTAGAAAGCGAATCCCCCATGAGCGCCGACAAGTCCACGAGCTGGTCCTATGCTGAAGATCTGCCCGCCGAGGACGAAGTCATGGTGCGTGCCAGGGAGCGGTCCTTCGAGCTGGGGGTGACCCCGATCGGGACCGGCGTCGGTGCTGTCCTGACGGTGCTGGCTGCAGGGTCCAAAGCCCAGACCGCCGTCGAAATCGGAACAGGGGCGGGCGTCTCCGGTGTCTGCATTCTGCGGGGCCTGGGTCCGCACGCGGTGCTCACCACCATCGACGTTGATGTGGAGCACCTGAAGGCTGCCCGCGAGGCGTTTTCGGAGGCCGGCAGCCCGGCGAACCGCACCCGGACCATCTCCGGCAGGGCGGGCGACGTCCTGCCCCGCCTGACCGATGCCGCCTATGACCTGGTCTTCATTGACGCCGACAAGCCCGGCCTGCCCGGGTACGTGGAGCAGGCGGTCCGGCTCCTGAAGACCGGGGGGCTGCTGATCATCAACGACGCCCTGGACAAGGACCGCGTCGCCAACCCTGCCGCCCGCGAGGCCAACACCGTGGTTTTGCGTCAGGTGGGCAAAACGATCCGCGACGACGACCGCCTCGCCTCTGCCATGCTGCCTACCGGCGACGGCCTGCTGGTCGCCGTCAAGAGATAGAACAGTCAAAAAACAGCACCGTCAAAAAACCGCACCGTCAAAAAACAGAACAGGGCCCGCAGCCTGTAGCTGCGGACCCTCGCCCCACGGGATCAACCGGTCCCGAAATTATTCGGTAACGCCCACGAGGCATTCCTTAAGGTTGGCCGCCTCAGCAGCGTTGAGTTCCACCACAAGCCGTCCGCCGCCTTCGAGCGGTACGCGCATGATCAGGCTGCGGCCCTCCTTGGTGACTTCCATAGGGCCGTCGCCCGTGCGTGGTTTCATAGCCGCCATGAGGAATTTCCCCTCCATTTAGTCCCAGGACATAGCAGCCCGGGCGGGCTGTGTCCGCGTGGTCAAATCAAGCCGCTATGGCGGCCCGTACTGATGCCGCCATTGCTGAACATTCTGAATCCTGTTGTCCCTGCTTACTCCCTATTATCCTGTAATTACCCGCACGTAGCTAATCGATGGACATTTACGGCCGCGTCGGATTCTCCGATCCCGGGGCGCGGGACCGCTTACCGTCACGGGGGATAATCGCCGCCACCCGGAAGCGGCGCCCATGCCCAGAGCCAGACAATCCACACGACCTGGAGCAGGACAAACATGGTCAGGACGGTGCCGCGGTACGCCTTCGAACGGGACAGCATCGCCGCCCCGAGTGCCAGCGGAAACAGCGGGAGCAGCATGCGGAATGTACTGGTCTGGGGGTCCAGGAATACCAGGAGGTACCCCATGTAGCACGCGCACCACAAGCGCAGCTCCGTGCCGAGCCGCAGCACCGGCCGGGCGAAAAGCAGGAGTGCAAAGAGTCCCGCAAAAACGAACGGCGCCAGGATACCCAGGACCGGGCCGAACAGGTCCACGCCGGTATCGAACCATGGTTTGAAGGGCACCAGGCTGTGGCCGCGCCAAACGGTTTCAGTCTTGGTATAGGCGGCCATGTCGCCGGTGGCAACCCATGCCGCGACGGGCCAGGAGAGGGCCGCTGCGCCGCATACGGCAGTGAGCCCGGCAAGGGACACCAGCCCGCGGATGCTGTGGGATCCCTCGGGGCCATTGCGGATCCGTTCCGCGGCCCCGGCGATCAGGAGTACTCCCAGCATGACCGCAAACGGGACGCCCACGGGGCGGGACAGGCACAGGAGCACCACCGCCGGCATGGCCCACCCGTAACGCTGCCGGATAACCAGCAACAGCGTGATGGCCAGCAGGAGGATGGTAAGCGGTTCCGCGTACGGAACCTGAAGGATGGCCGAGGCGGGAAAGGTGGCGAAGAACGCCGTTCCCCACAGGGCCGTGCCATGTGATGCCCTGTGCCGGAACAGGGAGTAAACGGCAAGGGCGGCCGCAAGGCCCGCGAGCATCGCCACAACCGTCAGACCCGCCGCCGGGCTGGCCCCGGTCACCTCTGACAGCATCCGGCCCAGCGCGGGGAAGAGCGGGTAGAAGGCCCAGGCGTTTTCCTGCACATTGCCCGCTGCATCGGTGGGCAACGACGAGGGGTACCCGTCAGTGATGATCCGGCCGTACCACCGCGCATCCCAAATGTTGATGAAATTCCAGTAATCAGGTTTGGAGGGTAGCCAGGGATTGGGCCCCTGATGCCGGGCAGCGGCAACAAAAATGCAGGCACTGACCAGGCGGGCCGCGACGTAGAGGACGGCTACCTGGAGCCACCACGGCCACCGCCCGATGGCACCGGCGGCGCGGGCCCGCAGGGAAGCGACCGCCGCCGTCGGGCCCGTCCTGTCCCCCGTGTCAGCGCTCAAGCGCCGGCCTCCGGGGCAGCGGCCCGTTCCGCATCGAGCAGCCGGGCCCGCAGTTCCGCCAGTTCGGCGTCCTTGGACGCCAGTTGGTCCCGCAGTTCGTCCAGGACCTGGTCCACCTGATCCATCCGGTAGCCCCGCAGGCCCAGGGAGAACCGGACGTTATCGACGTCGGCCGGTGCCGCGTCCGCGGGCAGCAGCACCGGCGGCAGGTTGGCCGGGGGCTGGGCGAATCCGCCATAGAGCAGCTCCGCGCCCGGGGGGTCGGCCGCAGGTGCGGGGCTGGAATCCCGGCCGGTGATGCGCCGGAAGCCGGCCAGGATGCTGTGGGAACCACCGACACCGGCCCAAATCGTGGCACCGACCAGCACAACGGCGATGAAAACCAGGAAAAAACTCACAGCACCCATCGTGCCAGATCACCGCCCACGGACTATTCGGGCCGCTGTTCCCCGTTGCTTGAGGGGGTGGGAACCGGGCCATGCAGCACCAGGTCCACGGCTTCAGCGGGATCGTCCACCACCTGGATCAGATCCAGGTCCTTTTCCGAGACCATGCCCTCGGCCACCAGCGTGCCGCGGATCCATTCGATCATCGGCCCCCAAAAGTCCACGCCCAGAAGCACGATCGGGAAGGACGTCACTTTCCGGGTCTGGACCAGGACCATGGCCTCAAAAAGTTCATCCAGGGTCCCCAGTCCACCGGGCAGGACGATGAAGCCCTGGGCATATTTGACGAACATGGTCTTCCGGGCAAAGAAGTAACGGAAGTTGATGCCGAGGTCCACCCACTGGTTCAGGCCCTGCTCGAACGGCAGTTCAATGCCCAGCCCAACGGACACACCGTTCCCCTCCACGGTGCCGCGGTTGGCCGCCTCCATGGACCCCGGGCCTCCGCCGGTGATGACGGCTACCCCGGCGGCCGCGAGGTGACGCCCCACCGCCATACCCATTTCATAGAACGGGCTCCCGGGTTTGGTGCGCGCCGAACCGAACACGCTGACAGCCGGCCCCAGGTCCGCGAGCGCTCCGAAACCTTCCACGAATTCGCTTTGGATCCGCAGGACGCGCCACGGATCAGAGTGGACGAACTGTCCTGCGCCCTTGGTATCAAGCAAATGCTGATCGGACATTTCCACAGCTGCCTGTTTGCGGCGCAGTTCAAGGGGACCCTTACGGCGCGGCTGAGTGGATTTTGCCGGATCTGCGTTGATGCTCATCCCCCTAGGCTAGTGCCCCCGTCCCGTTGCCGCGGCAGGTATCTCTTGAATCACGATTCCGCGGGAACATGGCGTGATTCCCGTCATAAGCAGTCTTTGTTCGCTAGATTCTTCTTATGACTACTCATGTGCCCGGCGACGCGCTCGTCTCCCTGAATGGTGTGAATAAGCATTATGGCCAGCTGCACGTTCTGAAGGACATCAATCTTCAGGTCAAGAAGGGCGAGGTGGTGGTTGTCATCGGGCCCTCAGGCTCGGGCAAGTCCACACTGTGCCGTGCCATCAACCGCCTGGAAACGATTGAGGGCGGCACCATCAGCATTGACGGCAAAGTGCTGCCGGAAGAAGGCAAGGAGCTGGCTCAGCTGCGCGCCGACGTCGGCATGGTTTTCCAGTCCTTCAACCTTTTCGCGCACAAGACGATTCTTGAGAACGTGACCCTGGGCCCCATCAAGGTCAAAGGGGTGGCCAAAGGGCAGGCGGACAAGGAAGCCATGGCCCTGTTGGAGCGCGTGGGCGTCGGTCACCAGGCGCCCAAGCTCCCGGCCCAGCTTTCGGGCGGCCAGCAGCAGCGTGTGGCCATTGCCCGCGCCCTGGCCATGAAGCCCAAGGTCATGCTCTTCGATGAGCCCACCTCGGCGCTGGACCCCGAAATGATCAACGAGGTCCTGGACGTCATGATCCAGTTGGCGAAGGAAGGCATGACCATGGTGGTGGTCACGCACGAAATGGGCTTCGCCCGGAAGGCTGCTGACCGCGTGGTGTTTATGGCCGACGGCCAGATCGTCGAGGACGCCACCCCAGAGGAATTCTTCACCAACCCGAAGAGCGACCGCGCCAAGGACTTCCTGTCCAAGCTGCTCACCCACTGATTTTTCCAGCACCCATTACCCACTCCAACTCGCATCCGGGCCGCGACTTGCGGCCCACCAATGAAAGGAATGTCATGATGGCATTTATGACCCGCCGGAAGTCGTTCTTCGTGGCGGCCAGCGCCGCCCTGGCACTGTCCCTGAGCGCATGTGGCGGCTCTACCCCCGGCACAACGACCAACCCGACGGTTGCCGAGAAGCCGTCGTTTGCCGCAGGCACCACCATGGCGAAGCTTTCCAGCGCAGGCACCATCAAGATCGGCACGAAGTACGATCAGCCCCTCTTCGGCCAGGTCGGCCTGGACGGAAAGCCCGTTGGGTTTGACGTGGAAATGGGCAAACTCATTGCTGCCAAGCTGGGTATCCCGGCGGACAAGATCGAGTGGTCCGAGACCGTGTCGGCCAACCGCGAACCCTTCATCGAACAGGGCAAGGTTGACCTCGTCATCGCCACGTACACCATCAACGACAAGCGCAAGCAGGTTGTCAGCTTTGCGGGCCCGTACTACGAAGCCGGCCAGGCCCTCATGGTCAACAAGGACAACAACACCATCAAGAAGCCTGAAGATGTCAAGGGCAAGAAGGTTTGCTCCGTGACCGGCTCCACCCCGGCCGCCACCATCGTCGACAAGTACGGAGCCGAACTCGTTCCGGCAGCGACCTACTCCGCCTGCCTCGAGCCGCTGCGCAACAAGCAGGTTGAAGCCATCACCACGGACAACGTGATCCTGGCCGGCTTTGTGGACAAGGAACCGGACGCCTTCAAGCTTGCCTCGGATGAGACCTTCACCAAGGAGCCCTACGGCATCGGCCTGAAGAAGGACGACGCCGAGTTCCGCAACTGGATCGACGACCAGCTTGAGGCATTCGCCAAGGACGGGTCCTACAAGAAGGCATGGGAAGCCACCGCAGGTTCGGTCATCAAGACCGCCCCTGAGCTTCCTGCCATCGTCCGTTACTAGGCAGCACCGCTACCCTGTAGCCTCCGCAGTTTCCGGGGCGTACGCATCACAGCGGACGCCCCGGAAGGTGCCAGCCTGGTTTACGCCCACTACGCCCAGAGCCGAAGGATCCTATGGACGTCATCATTCACAACCTCCCCCTCTACTGGGAAGGCCTTCTGCGCACCCTCTTCCTCTCTGTCGTCTCCGGGATCATCGCGCTCATTGTCGGAACACTCCTGGCTGCTGCCCGGGTCTCCCCCATAGCGGCCCTCCGCGGATTCAGCACCGTGTACGTGGAAGTCCTCCGCAACACACCCCTGACCATTGCCTTCTTCTTCGCAGCGATTGTCCTCCCCCGCCTCGGCGTTAAGTTTGAGCAGTTTGAGATCGCAGCCATCATCGCGCTCAGTGCCTACACCGCGGCATTCATCGCCGAAGCCGTCCGCTCGGGCGTCAACAGCGTCCCCATCGGCCAGGCCGAGGCAGCTCGCAGCATCGGCATGAAGTTCGGCCAGGTCCTCTCGCTCATCATCCTGCCGCAAGCCCTTCGGACCGTGATCCCGCCGCTGATCAACATCCTGATCGCCCTGGTCAAGAACTCCTCGGTGGCCGGTGCGTTCTTCGTGCTTGAACTGTTCGGCTACGGCCGCCAGATGGCCAACGCCAACGGTGACCAGGTCATGGCCGTGCTGCTCGGCGTGGCATTCTTCTATCTGCTGCTCACCGTCCCGCTGGGCATCCTTGCCAGCACGGTGGAACGAAAGGTGGCGATTGCCCGATGACTTCAGTCCTCTACGACGTACCGGGCCCGAAGGCCCGCCGGATCTCCCTCATCGGTTCCATCATCGGAACAGTGATCATCCTGGGCCTGTTGGCCTTCATCATCATGACGCTCGCGCAGCAGGGTATTTTCGAAGGCCGCCGCTGGGCCATCTTCACCCGGGCTGATGTCTGGACACTGCTTGGCAACGGCATCGGGGCCACCCTCAGCGCCGCCGCCATCGCGGCTGTCATTGCTTTCCCGCTGGGCCTGATGCTGTGCCTGCTGCGCATCTCCCTGGTCGCCTGGATCCGGATCCCCACCCGGGTGGTGCTGGAGTTCCTGCGTGGCATGCCCGTTGTCCTGATGATGCTGTTCGTCCTGCTGGTGTTCGGCACCAGCTCGTTCATCGCAGTGATCGCCGGGCTGGTCCTCTACAACGCCGCGATCTTCGCGGAGATCATCCGGGCAGGCATCCAGTCGCTGCCCAAGGGCCAGCGGGAGGCAGGCCTGACCATTGGCCTGACCAGCTTCCAGTCCCGGATGCTGATCGAGCTGCCCCAGGCTATCCGGCGCATGATGCCGTCACTGGTTGCCCAGCTGGTGGTCCTCCTGAAGGACACCTCGCTGGGCTACATCGTGGCCTACGGCGAACTGCTCCGGGCCGTGCAGGTCATGGCGGACTTCCTGGGTAACGCGTTCCTGTTCCCCATCTTTTTCGTCGCCGCCGCAATCTATATCGCGATCAACATCACGGTTTCCCGGATAGCGGTCTGGATCGAGCGCCGCGGGTCGAACAAGACCGCGGGCGGTGTGGCGAAGGCACCCACCGCCGTCGTTGCACCGGAACTCAAGTAGCCCATCGCGCACATAGAGGAGGGTCCGCAGCCAACTGGCTGCGGACCCTCCTCTGTGTGCGCGCTATGTGCGTCTAAGGCGGTAGCTACTCCGCCAGCCAGCTCCGCAGCACCCTGAGGCACTCGCGGATGGCATCGGCGTCGACGTGTTCCTCATCCTTATGGGCCAGCAACGGATCACCGGGGCCAAAGTTCACCGCCGGGATCCCCAGTTCACTGAAACGCGCGACGTCGGTCCAACCGTATTTGGGCTTGGGCTCGGCTCCGACCGCGGCCACAAAGGACGCGGCAGCCGGATGGTTCAGTCCGGGACGCGCGCCCGCGGCAGCGTCCGTGCGCACCACCTCGAACCCCGCCAGCAGCTCCCGGACCACGGCCTCAGCCTGCTCCGGAGACTTGTCCGGGGCGAAGCGGTAGTTGATCTCCACCACGCACCGGTCCGGAATGACGTTTCCCGCGGTGCCGCCGTTGATCTTGACGGCGTTGAGGCTTTCCCGGTAGTCGAGGCCGTCCACGTTGATGGTCTGCGGTTCGTAGGCTGCCAGCCGGGCAAGGATGGGGGCGGCGGCGTGGATGGCGTTGCTGCCCATCCAGGCACGTGCGGAATGTGCCGCCTCCCCCACCGTCGTGGCTTCGAAACGGCTGGTGCCGTTGCAGCCGCCCTCCACGGTGCCGTGCGTCGGCTCCAGGAGGATGGCAAAGTCGCCGTCGAGGAGGTCGCCATGGTTGCGCACCAGGCGCCCCAGTCCGCTTTTGACCGCTTCCACTTCCTCATGGTCATAAAACACAAAGGTGACGTCCCGCCCTGGGACGGCCCCGCCGTCGAACATGGTGGCCGCAAGCGCGAGCTGCACCGCAACCCCGCCCTTCATGTCCGTGGCGCCACGCCCGTAGAGGACGCCCTTCCCCGGAGTGCCGGAATCCCAGGTTGACGGGACCGTGCCGCGCGCGCCGGGGGTGGTGGGCAGCGGCACTGTGTCCAGGTGCCCGGCAAGAATGACGCGTTCCGGCCGGCCCAGCTCCGTGCGCGCAATAATCGAGTCGCCGTCGCGGACCACACGGAGCTCCGGAATGGCCCGAAGCGCCACGTCAACGGCGTCCGCCAGGTCCTTCTCGTTCCCGGACACACTGTTGATGTCCATCAGGGCGGCGGTCAGCACCGCAACGTCCTGGCTGAGGTCTAAAGGAGCGGTGGTCGGTTCAGGGGCGGTTTCGGCAGTCACGTTGCCAGTCTAGTTCGAACCCCGCGCCCTGCTCTCGCTAGACTGGGGGCATGACTGAGACCGCTACTTCCGCCGTGCCCGAAGACCAGAATGCAAGCTCCGAAGACCGCTCCGCTTACGGCTTCGGCCTGGCGACCATCGCCACAGCCGGCGGACAGGCCACTGTCCTGGATGTCTGGTTCCCTGCACCGGCCCTGGGCATTGCGGCCGACAGCCTGCGTGCCGTGGAGAACGCGGACGCAACCCTCCTCCAGCTCGCCGAAGAGGGAACCGACGCGGACCGCGGGACCGACCAGAAGGTGGTCTTCGCCCAGATCAACCTTGATGAAGCACCGGCGGACACCGTGGACGCCTACCTCCGCCTGCACCTGCTCTCGCACCGGCTGGTGCAGCCCAACACCATCAACCTGGACGGCATTTTCGGCAAGCTCCCCAACGTTGTCTGGACCAACTTCGGCCCCGCCGCCGTGGAGGGCTTTGAACTGACCCGCGCCAGGCTGCGCCGCCGCGGGGCCGTGACGGTCTACGGGATCGACAAGTTCCCGCGCATGGTGGACTACGTTGTACCCTCCGGTGTCCGGATCGCCGACGCCGACCGTGTCCGCCTGGGTGCCCACCTCGCGGAGGGCACCACCGTAATGCACGAAGGCTTCGTAAACTTCAACGCCGGCACCCTGGGCGCCTCCATGGTTGAAGGCCGCATCTCCGCCGGTGTGGTCACCGGCGACGGCAGTGACGTGGGCGGCGGCGCCTCCATCATGGGGACCCTCTCCGGCGGTGGCAAGGAGCGGATCGCCGTCGGTGAGCGTGTCCTGCTGGGCGCCAATTCCGGCGTCGGCATCAGCATTGGCGATGACTCCGTGGTGGAAGCCGGCCTCTACGTGACCGCCGGCACCCGCGTTCGTGTTCCGGGGCCCAAGGACGAGGTGGGCGAGGACACCACCAAGATCGTCAAGGCAGCAGAGCTCTCCGGCGTCCCCAACCTGCTCTTCCGCCGCAACTCCACCACGGGCGCCGTCGAAGCCCTGCCGCGCAAGGGGCAGACGGTGGAACTGAACGACGCCCTCCACGCCAACTGACACGGTGCTAACCAGGGGCCGTGGCTTGCGGCGCGCCACGGTACTCCTGCTCGCCCTGGCACTCCTGGCAGGGGGCATCTATACGGTGGTGGCCGTCGTGCAGCGTTCCGAGACATTGGTTGCGGAACGCTGCACGGCCGACGTCGGAACGCAGCACGCCGAGCTCGCCACCGACCAGACGGTCAACGCAGCGCTGATTACCGCCGTCGCCGTGCAGCGCGGCCTTCCGCCGCGGGCAGCCAGCATCGCCTTGGCTACCGCGATGCAGGAATCCAAGTTGCGCAACATCGATCACGGCGACCTCGCCGGGCCCGACTCCCGGGGGCTGTTCCAGCAGCGCCCGTCCCAGGGGTGGGGAACCGAAGAGCAGATCATGGATCCGTACTATGCGGTCAACGCCTTCTACGACGCGCTGGTGAAAATTCCCGGCTACGAGTCCCTGGACATTACCGACGCCGCGCAACGCGTGCAGCGCTCGGCCTTTCCCCACGCCTACGCCCAGCACGAGGAGATGGGCCGGTCCTTTGCGTCTGCGCTATCCGGCCAGACGCCGGCGGCACTTCAGTGCACGCTGCGCGCCCCGCAGGAGCCAGGTCAGCCCGAAACGGTGGACGCGGAACTCGCTCGGGCCTACGGTGCCCTGGAAACCGCCGTCGAGGGCAAGTCGCTGGTTGTGGACGCGGCCAGCAGTGAGGCCTGGTCCGTGGCGCAGTGGGCCGTGGCAAACGCCAAGGACCTGGCCGTGACACGCGTCGATGTTGCCGGCCATAGCTGGGTCCGGAAGGACCAGGCTGGCTGGCAGGTGGCTGACGTCCCGGCCGGCCAGGTCCGGATCACCGTAGCGCCCACGAAGTAGGAGAGCGCTCAGTTGCTGCCGGAACGGCCATGTGCCAAGCCGGTTGGGAAGCCGACCAGCACCGGTTCCGGAGCGGAGCAGCAACCGGCGTCCTGTGTGGCCGCCGGGGTTGCCGGAGTGTCGCAACTGGTGCCGCCGTCAGTGGAGCACACCCCGGTCTCCGGCAGTTCGAGGTGGACGGTGTCCGCTGCGGCCTGGTCACCGGCGAGGGCCGCCACGACCGACCGGACCTGTTCGTAGCCGGTGGCCAGCAGGAAGGTCGGCGCGCGGCCGTAGGACTTCATTCCCACGATATAGAAGTCTTTGTCCAAATGGGCCAGCAGCTTCGCGCCGTGCGGGGCGACGGTTCCGCAGGAGTGGAATTCAGGGTCGATCAGCGGGCCCAGCCCGGTGGGTGCCTCGACGGCGGGGTCCAGGCTCAGGCGCAGTTCGCGCAGGATGTCCAGGTCCGGGCGGAAGCCGGTGCAGGGGATGATGACATCAACGTCCAGGCGACGTCCGTCCACGGATTCGACACTTACGCCTGACTCCAGGGATTTGAGCGCCGAGATGCCGAATCCGGTGTGCAGTTCGATGGTCCCGGCCTCGACAAGGCGGCGGAGCCGGGAGCCGAGCTGGCCGCGGGCAGGCAGTCCGTCGGCGTCTCCGCCGCCGTACACCTTCTCGGCTGAGGGCCCGCGCACGGCCCACACGATCGCCGTGTCAGGTTCTTCCTGGGCCAGGCCGGCCAGGTTGATCAGCGTGTTGGCGGCCGAGTGCCCCGCCCCGACAACCAGGACCCGGCGCCCCGCGAATGTGCCGCGGTCCCGGCCTGTGACGTCCGGCAGGGGCGAGGCAATCCGCTCCGCGGCGGACTCCTCGCCGCTGGCGGGAAGCCCCGACGTGCCGAGCGGATTGCGGGTGGACCAGGTTCCGGACGCGTCGATGACGCCGGCCACCGTGTGGTCCCGGACTTGCCCGTCCTGGTGCTCGACCCGGACCACGAACGGGGTGGTCCCGCGGTTGCGGGTGTGCGTCTTGTCCATGCCCTGGCGCGTGACGGCCAGGACGCGTGCACCGGTCTGCAGCCGTGAACCGATGGCCGGGATAGCGGCGAGCGGGGCGAGGTAGTTGTCGATGAGTTCCCCGCCGTACGGGAGGGCCGTGGGCCGCGGCGGAACCCATCCGGTCGGCTCGAGCAGGCGGACCGCGGCGGCGTCGAGGTTAAACCGCCACGGTGAGAACAGCCGGATGTGGCGCCACTGCTCAATGGCAGCCCCCGCCGTCGGACCGGCCTCGAAGATCAGCGGCTGGAGGCCGCGTTCGAGCAGGTGGGCCGCGGCGGCGAGACCGACGGGTCCGGCACCGATGACGGCAATGGGAAGGTTTTTAAGTGAATCCATGGTGCGCGCTGCTTCTTCCGTTGGCGGGGGCGGGGCTCTTATTTGGCAGCCGGAATGCTCATGTGGTCCCCTTGGGTTCATTGACGTTCGTCGATACAGCGAGTATATCGATGCATGTCAATACACGCGAATGACGGTTCAAGCGGCGTGCAGGCGCTGCGGTTCAAAGCGCTGGCGGATCCCGGCCGGCGGCGGCTGCTCTCCATCGTGAAGGCCGAGCCCTCCGGGGAGTCCTGCGTGTGCGACCTGGCCGGACCACTGAACCTGGGCCAGGCCGCCGGACCGGGCGCCGAGCCTAAGCGAGGATTTCCACCACCGGCTGGACGTAGCTGCGGAAGAGCTCGGGCTGTGACATGAGGTTGTGGCTCATGAGGATCTTGTCCGGTTCCAGGTACCAGGCCCGCTCTTCGTTCAGCGGCAATTCGATGATGGTCAGGTTGAAGTCCCGCGCCTCCCGGCCAACTTCCATCAGCCGGTCGTCCACGATGTCACCCAGGAGCTGGTCGGTGCCACTGGCCACCCGTTCCGCCTCCAGGCGGGTGTATTCGCTCCGGCGTTCCCGTGCCCAGGTCAGGGCGGCCCCGAAGTGCGCCTGCAGGACACGCTGGAGGGCCGGGGAGTTGCCGAAGGCCTCAAATGCCGGCGGGGAGAGTTCCGGCGCCGTCTGCGGATGGGCCTTGAGCAGCTGCTCCCACCAGGCTTCCCACTCGGTCTTCAGCGCACTTACCCCGCCCACGTCGGCAGTCAGATGCGAATGGTCGGCCTGCCGGACCTTCGGGGCTGCGTGACAAAGTGCGGGATGGCCCGCCCCGTCCAGGCCTGCCGCATCGCGGACAAACAGCGCGATCATCAGGGGTCCGGAGGTGTCCGTTGTGATCTGCCAGCCGGGACCACCTGTTTGATTCATCCCAATTCCTCCTTTGGCCTGCCCCTGCCGGGTTCCGGCCGCTCCGCTCCCCCGGCTCCCAGTCTATTCCGGATGGCGGCGGACGGTAGTGTCAGCCGGCCAGGCTCCGCACGTGCCGGTCAAGGACATCACGGCACATCTGCGCAGTCATCCATTCGGGTTGGAGGAGGGCGTGCATGCACAGCCCGTCGAGCGTCGCCAGCAGTCGCTCTGCTTCCACCGTGAGCCGGTCCTCATCCTCACCGTCGCCGCGGACCAGGGCCGTGATCACCTGTCCGACGACGGCGGCCACCTCGCGGTGGCTGCGGTCGGCTTCGGCCGCGAGCACGGGCCGGATCCTGGCCGCGTTTTTGAAGGCCATCCATACGCACGCATCCACGGCGCGGTCTTCGTCAAGGGGCAGGAATTCACCCAGCAGGGTTAAAACGGCCTCCCGCCGGGACTCCGATCCGGGTTCACTCTCCAGCATCGCCGGCAGTCCCGCCGTAAGCCTTGCCAGGATCCGGTCCACCACCGCAGCGAAGGAGAAGCGGAGCAGTTCGTCGCTGCCCGCGAAGTAGTGCCGGACGGACCCGACGGCCAGGCCTGCTTCGTCGGCCACCTCCCGCAAGGAGGCCCTTTCCAGCCCGTCCACGGCGATGATCCTGAAGACCGCTTCGACAATTTCCGCGCGCCGGGCTTCGGCATCAACAATTTTGGGCACTACTCCTATTTAGCACGCCCGTGCTGTAATCCGTTCATCGACGGAATTGGGATAGCGTGGGGGCATGAAAATTCTGGTCACAGGCGGCACCGGCTATATCGGTTCACACACTGTTTTGTCCCTTCAGGAAGCCGGTCACGATGTGGTGGTGATCGACAACCTGGTGAACTCCAGCGAGGAATCGCTGCGGCGCGTCGCCGAACTCACCGGCAAGACCGCGGACTTCCACAACGTGGATCTCGTGGACGAGGCAGCAGTGGACAGCGTTTTCGCAAGCAACCGGATCGACGCCGTCATTCACTTCGCGGGCCTGAAGGCCGTGGGCGAATCCGTCCGTGAACCGCTGAAGTACTACTACAACAACCTCGTGGGCACGCTGAACCTGATAAGGGTCATGGACCGCCATGACGTGCGCTCCATCGTCTTCAGCTCCTCCGCCACCGTCTACGGCGAGCACAACCCCATTCCCTACGTGGAAAAAATGGAGATCGGCGCCAACAACCCGTACGGCCGCACCAAGGAGCAGATCGAGGACGTCCTGTCGGACCTTGGCGCCGCGGACAGCCGCTGGCACATCGCGCTGCTGCGCTACTTCAACCCGGTGGGCGCGCACCCGTCCGGCCGCATCGGCGAGGACCCCCAGGGCATCCCCAACAACCTGGTGCCCTTCATCGCCCAGGTGGCTGTGGGCCGCCGCGAGAAGCTCATGGTGTTCGGCGGCGACTACGACACGCCTGACGGAACGTGCCTGCGGGACTACATCCACGTCGTCGACCTCGCCGAAGGGCACGTCGCCGCCCTCAACCACGTGGCGGACCGCGCGGGAGTCTTCCGCTGGAACCTCGGTTCAGGCAAGGGCTCCTCCGTGCTGGAGGTCCTGCGGTCCTTCGAGAAGGCGGTCGGGAAACCGATCCCCTATGAGATCACCGGGCGCCGGGCCGGCGACCTTCCCGCGTTCTGGGCGGACGCCACCTCCGCCCTGGCCGACCTCAGCTGGTCCACCACCAAGACCGTGGACGAGATGTGCGAGGACCACTGGCGCTGGCAGAAGAACAACCCGCAGGGCTACTCCTCCTAGCATCGATTGCTCCGTAATCGCCGTTTTGAGCCCCGAAAACGGCACCTACGGAGCAACCGATGAGAGAACGACGGCGGCCGGTCACCTTCGCGGAGAAGGTAACCGGCCGCCGTCGTACTCAGTTCACAGACCGTGGCGCGCTTAGCGGACCGGGTAGTCACGCTCCGGCTCGCCGATGTACAGCTGGCGCGGGCGGCCGATCTTGGTGTTCGGGTCGGTGATCATTTCACGCCACTGCGCGATCCAGCCCGGCAGGCGGCCGATGGCGAACAGCACGGTGAACATCTTCTCCGGGAAGCCCATGGCCTTGTAGATCAGGCCGGTGTAGAAGTCCACGTTGGGGTAGAGCTTGCGCTGGATGAAGTAGTCATCGTTCAGGGCCTTCTCTTCCAGGCGGAGGGCGATCTCCAGCAGCTCGTCGTTACCGCCGAGCTTGGTCAGGATCTCGTGTGCCGTGTCCTTGACGATCCTGGCCCGCGGATCGTAGTTCTTGTAGACGCGGTGTCCGAAGCCCATGAGGCGGACGCCGTCCTCCTTGTTCTTGACCTTCTCCATGTAGTCCTCGGGCTTGGTGCCGTCGGCCTGGATCTGGCGGAGCATCTTGAGCACTGCTTCGTTGGCGCCGCCGTGGGCGGGGCCGAAGAGGGCGTTGATGCCGGCCGACACCGAAGCGAAGAGGTTGGCGTTGGAGGAGCCAACCAGGCGCACGGTGGAGGTGGAGCAGTTCTGTTCGTGGTCCGCGTGCAGGATCAGCAGCAGGTCCAGCGCCTTGGCGATGACCGGGTCCACTTCATACTGTTCGGCCGGCAGGCCGAAGCTCAGGCGCATGAAGTTCTCCACGAGGTTATGGGAGTTGTCCGGGTACAGCATGGGCTGGCCGATGGACTTCTTGTGCGCGTACGCGGCAATGACCGGCATCTTGGCCATGAGGCGGATGGTGGAGAGTTCCACCTGCTCGGCGTTGAACGGGTCCAGGGAGTCCTGGTAGAAGGTGGACAGCGCGGACACGGCCGAGGACAGCACCGGCATGGGGTGCGCGTCGCGGGGGAAGCCGCTGAAGAATCCCTTGAGCTCTTCGTGCAGCAGGGTGTGGCGGCGGATCTTCTGGTCGAATGCTTCCAGCTCCGTGGCGGTGGGCAGGTTGCCGTAGATCAGCAGGTAGGAGACCTCGAGGAAGCTGGAGTGCTGCGCCAGCTGCTCGATGGGGTATCCGCGGTACCGCAGGATGCCCGCATCGCCATCAATGTAGGTAATAGCGGAGGTGGTTGCTGCCGTGTTCATGAAGCCGGGGTCAAAGGTGACTGCGCCCGTCTGCTTGAGCAGCTTGGAAACGTCGTATCCTTCGTTTCCTTCAACAACTTTGATGCGCGGGAGCTTGAGCTCGCCTCCTGCATGGTGCAGGGTTGCGCTGTTGGTCTCAGTCATGGAGTCCCCTTCATGAGGCGCTTGGGCCTCTGTCGAAAGCTTGATCCAACCGGTGAGCCGTGGCACTGTCCCTGTTCATCCAGGAAATCCAACACCCGGGCTGCCTTCTTGTAGAAAGCCACCATTGATAGTCACTTAAAAAGTACCGCCCGATGGTCGGGTGGCACTAATCGGCGGCCGTCAAAATCCCCCCAAAACGCCGCCTTTGTGGCGCGAGTCACATGATTGTTACCGCCCCGGGGCCAGCCGGGCCACGGCCGCGTCGATGCGTTCGTCGGTACCGGTGAGCGCCACCCGCACAAAACCGGTGCCGGCGTCGCCGTAAAACACACCCGGACCCACCACGATGCCCAGGTCCGCGAGGCGGCCCACGGTGTCCCAGGTGTCTTCCCCCGCCGTGGACCACAGGTACAGCCCGGCGTCGGAATCCTTGATCTCCAGCCCAAACTGCTGCAGGGCGGGCACCAGGCGTTCGCGCCGTCCGCGGTAGAGATCCTTTTGGGCCTGGACATGCGAATCGTCACCCAGGGCAACGCGCATGGCTTCCTGCACCGGGTAGGGCACGATCATGCCGGCATGCTTGCGGCTGTTGACGAGATTCGCCATGATGGCGGGATCCCCGGCCACAAAAGCCGCCCGGTAGCCGGCAACGTTGGATTGCTTGCTCAACGAATACACCGCAAGGAGCCCATCGTGGGAGCCGCCGGCGACGCGCGGATCCAGGACGCTGGGGACAGGTTCCCCGCCGCGCTGGGCATCCCATGAGCCCCACCCGAGCTCGGCATAGCATTCATCGGAGGCCACCACGGCACCCAGTTCCCGGGCCTGGGACACCAAGGCCTTCAGCGATTCGACGTCCCGGACGCTTCCGGTGGGATTCCCCGGGGAGTTGACCCAGATGAGGCGCACCCTGGCGCGGGTGGCGGCGTCGAGCTCATCCAGAGTGTCAGTGGCTACGGAGGTGACCCCCGCGAGCGTAGCGCCGATGTCATAGGTGGGGTAGGCAACCTTGGGGCGGACCACAACGTCGCCCGGCTTCAGTCCAAGCAGGAGCGGCAGCCACGCCACCAGTTCCTTGGACCCGACCGTGGGCATGACGTTCTTCGGGTCCAGTCCTGCAACGCCGCGGCGGCGGTGGAACCACGCCGCGATCGCTTCACGCAGCCCGGCGGTGCCGTGCACGGTAGGGTACCCGGGAGCGTCAGCGGCGGCTTTGAGCGCCTCGCGGATCAGCACCGGCGTCGGGTCCACCGGCGTGCCAATGGAGAGATTGACGGCCCCGCCGGGATGCTCCGAAGCCCTGGCGAGGTAGGGCGCCATGGCCTCCCACGGGTAATCGGGCAGGCTCAGGCCAAAAGTATTCACCGCTGATGTCACCGGGGCGGCCCGGCTCAGGCGTCTTGGTTCTGCGGCGGCAGGGCGGCAATCATCGGGTGGTCCTTGCCCGTGTTGCCGATCTTCGCGGCCCCGCCGGGAGACCCGAGGTCATCGAAGAATTCGACGTTGGCCTTGTAGTAATCGGCCCATTCCTCGGGAGTGTCGTCCTCGTAGTAGATGGCCTCCACCGGACACACAGGCTCGCAGGCACCACAATCGACGCACTCATCGGGGTGGATGTACAGCGAACGCTCACCCTCGTAGATGCAGTCGACCGGGCACTCCTCAATACATGCCTTGTCTTTGACATCTACACACGGCTGCGCGATTACGTACGTCACGTCCCTTGCCTCTCCACGTTGGTTCCGGCCACCGCCGGCACTTGAATCCGGTGCAATCTCCGGACTATTGACTACTGAGCTTATTATCTCCCGGCCGGTTCCCGCGAACCTAGCGGACCGCCTTAGTATGAACTGGTGAGTCCCGCCCAGCCTACGCCCCAGGAATTCCTGGCCGCCGCCCTGCCCGGAACCAGGGTTGTGGTGCGGTACCGGATCGAGGGCGGCCTCACCGACGCCCTGGGGCACCTGGTGACCACGGACGACGGCGAGTGCACCGTCCGGACGCGGCAGGCCGACGTCGTGATCCCCCTGCACCTCGTGGTCGCCGCGAAAGCGGTCCCGCCCGCCCCTGAGCGGCGCGCGTCCCGCGCCCGCCACTGACTTCCGGCATTCACTCCCCGGACCGGCATCCGGGCAAAAGAAAAGCTGCCGGTACGACGGCGGTTTCCCGCCTGCCGTACCGGCAGCTTCAACAAACTCGGTTAGGACTTGGCGCGCGCGCGGCTGGCCTTGGCGCGTTCGTTGGCGTCCAGGATGAGCTTCCGGATACGGATGGAGTCCGGGGTCACCTCAACGCACTCGTCTTCGCGGGCGAATTCGAGGGACTCTTCGAGGGTCAGGTTGCGCGGCGGGGTCATGTTCTCGAAGGTGTCCGAGGACGCAGCACGCATGTTGGTGAGCTGCTTTTCCCTGGTGATGTTCACGTCCATGTCATCGGCGCGTGAGTTTTCGCCAACAATCATGCCTTCGTAGACCTCGGAGGTGGGCTGCACGAAGAATGACATGCGTTCCTGGAGCTTGATCATCGCGAACGGGGTAACCACGCCAGAGCGGTCAGCCACGATCGAACCGTTGGTGCGGTACTCGATGGGGCCGGCCCACGGCTCGTAGCCCTCGGCGATGGAGGAAGCAATGCCGGCACCGCGGGTGTCGGTGAGGAATTTGGTGCGGAAGCCGATCAGGCCACGGGCCGGAACGATGAACTCCATGCGGCACCAGCCGGTGCCGTGGTTGGCCATGTTGGTCATGCGGCCCTTGCGGGCTGCCATCAGCTGGGTGACGGCACCGAGGTACTCTTCCGGTACGTCAATGGTCATGTGTTCCATCGGCTCGTGGATCTTGCCGTCGACGGTCTTCGTGACAACCTGCGGCTTGCCGACGGTCAGTTCGAAGCCTTCACGGCGCATCTGCTCAACCAGGATGGCAAGCGCGAGCTCGCCACGGCCCTGGACTTCCCAGGCGTCCGGGCGCTCGGTGGGGAGAACCTTGAGGGAGACGTTACCGATCAGTTCCTTGTCGAGGCGGTCCTTGACCTGGCGGGCGGTGACCTTGGCGCCCTTGACCCGGCCAGCCAGGGGCGAGGTGTTGATACCGATGGTCATCGAGATGGCCGGGTCGTCAACGGTGATCAGCGGCAGCGGCTGCGGGTTGTCGACGTCGGTCAGGGTCTCACCGATGGTGATTTCCTCGATACCGGCGACGGCGACGATTTCGCCCGGGCCCGCGGACTCAGCCGGAACGCGGTCCAGTGCCTTGGTAGCCAACAGTTCGGTGATTTTAACGTTCTTGAGCTCGCCGTTGGCGCGGGCCCAGGCAACGGTCTGGCCCTTGCGCAGTGTTCCGTTGTAGATGCGGAGCAGGGCGAGGCGGCCCAGGAACGGGGAGGCGTCAAGGTTGGTCACGTGTGCCTGGAGCACGCCATTAGGGTTGTACGTCGGTGCCGGGATGTGCTCGATGATGGCCTTGAACAGCGGCTCCAGGTTCTCGCTGTCCGGGGCGGAGCCGTCGGCGGGCTGCACGAGGGAGGCGCGGCCTACCTTGGCGGCTGCGTAGACAACGGGGACGTTAAGGATCTTGTCGAGGTCCAGGTCCGGAACTTCATCCGCAAGGTCAGAGGCGAGGCCCAGGAGGAGGTCCATGGACTCGTGGACGACTTCCTCGATGCGGGAGTCGGGGCGGTCCGTTTTGTTGACGAGCAGGATGACCGGAAGGTGCGCGGCCAGGGCCTTGCGGAGCACGAAACGGGTCTGGGGCAGCGGGCCCTCGGACGCGTCAACCAGGAGGACAACGCCGTCCACCATGGACAGGCCGCGCTCCACCTCGCCGCCGAAGTCGGCGTGGCCGGGGGTGTCGATCACGTTGATGGTGATGGTTTCACCATTGGAGGACGGTCCGTTGTAGGCCACCGTGGTGTTCTTGGCGAGGATGGTGATGCCCTTTTCGCGTTCCAGGTCACCGGAGTCCATCACACGGTCTTCGAGGTGGTTGTGTTCGGCAAAGGAGTTGGTCTGCTTGAGCATGGCATCGACCAGTGTGGTCTTGCCGTGGTCAACGTGGGCCACGATCGCGACGTTACGCAGGTCACTGCGTGATGCAGTGGCTACCGCAGTGTTGGTGGTGGTTTCAGACATGCGTTATTGCTCGATTCAGTGTGAGTCAGCTGTTGTTTCGCCGCATTTCCAACCGGAGTCCACGACGGATTGGCCCATTAACACAGGGCGCCTTCCATTATTCTAAACGCTGCAGCCTAAGGCGCCTAAAAATCGACCAAGGGCCCAATACCGGTGGACCGGGGTGATCTCTACCAGCCACCGTCTGACAGTGCTCAAAGTCACTGGATTTTTGTGACTTGATGCCCCATTATTGCTGTGATACTTCAAGCCCGGAGAACCACTGATGCCTCAAGCCTCGGCTCTGACCCGCTTAGTCGCATCGGGAATCGCTGCCGGCGTCCTCCTCTGCAGCTGCGGGCAGCCACCTTCACCCCCCACTTCCTCCGCTGTGTCCACGGTACCGGCTCCGACGGCAACCGCCGGTGGGCCCATCGCGGCCGGCGGGCCTGTCGCCGCCGGCGGGCCTGTCGCCGCCGGCGGGCCTGTCGCCGCCGCGAAGGCGCCTGCCCCCGCCGGGGCTGCTCTTGCCGCAGGGCCCGGCGCCGCCGGCGGTGCCGCCAGTGGATACATTCCACGCGGGGCTGATCCGGAAGCGCTTCCGCCCGGTACGGTAATCCGCAATCCTGCCAGCGGGCGCGACGAAGTTGCTGTCCCGGACCTGAGGCACACCGCCCTCCTCATCGGTGACTCACAATCCGAACCCGCCGACGGCTGGCCCCGGCTTGGCCTGGCCGCTGTTGGCTACAAGGTCCACTTTTGCGGCCTGGGCGGAACCGGCTTTGTGGCTGCCAATGGCAAGACGGGCAACTACATTGATGCCCTGGAGCGGGGCGACTGGAAGCTGCCTTATGGAACCCCGGCCCTGGTTGTCATCCAGGGGGGCGGCAATGATGCAGCCCGTGGCGCTACCGACGCGCAGATCGTGGCCAATGCGGACCGCCTGATCGGCGCCCTCAAGAACCGGTATCCGGGCACCCGGCTCGCGATGATCGGCACTTTGGCCCGCGGATCGAACTACGGGGGCGGGCGCAGGACACAGATAGATGCGCTCCTGGGGGCGCTGGCAGCCAGACACGGCCTACCGTTTGTGAGCGTGGGTGACTGGCTGACCAAGTACAACCTCACGAAGGACCTGGCGGATGCCGTGCACATGAACGCCCCCGGCCGAAAGACGCTGGGCACGCTGCTCGGCGACAAGCTTCGGAAACTCAACCTCCAGCTGTAGGCGTTAAAAGCAGGAGCCGGCGTCCTTCCGGACACCGGCTCCTGCTTGCGTGGCTGCTGCCGTTTAGGCCACTGTCCTTTAGGCCACTTCCGGCGGAAGCATCAGCTTCGCACCGGGAATGGCGTTGAGCAGTGCCTTGGTGTAATCCTGCTGGGGCGATTCGAAGACGTCATCCGTGGAACCCGTTTCCACCAGCTTCCCCTTCTCCATCACGCACACGTGGTCAGCTATCTGCCGGACCACTGCGAGGTCGTGGGTAATGAAGAGATAGGTGAGCCCCAGGTTGGCCTGCAGGTCGGCCAGGAGGTTCAGTACCTGGGCCTGGACCAGAACGTCCAAAGCCGACACGGCTTCGTCGCAAATGATTACTTCCGGGTCCAGGGCGAGGGCCCGGGCGATGGCAATGCGCTGGCGCTGCCCCCCGGAGAGCTCGTTCGGGTACCGCTGCATGGTCGACTGCGGCAACGCCACCTGGTCCAGGAGTTCGCGGACCTTTTTTTCACGGCTCGCGGCGTCCCCTATCTTGTGTACCCGGAGCGGCTCCTCGATGGTCCTGAAGATGTTGTACATCGGGTCCAGCGAACCGTAGGGGTCCTGGAAAATCGGCTGCACGCGGCGGCGGAACTTGAACAGTTCCTTTGCCTTGAGCAAGGAGGTGTCCACGCCGTCGAAGAGGATCCTGCCCTCGGTGGGCTTTTCCAGCTGCAGGACCATTCTGGCCACTGTGGACTTGCCTGAGCCGGACTCCCCCACAATTGCAGTGGTGGTTCCCCGCTTCACGTCGAAGCTCACGCCGTCCACGGCGGCGAAGTCCGTGGACTTCCCCAGGCCGCTGCGGAGTTTGTAGACCCTGCGCAGGTCCTGGATCTGCAGGACGTTGTCCGCGGCCACTGCCTCAGCGGCGGACGCCAGCAGGTCTGACGCCTGCACACCCTGCTCCTTGGCGACCTGGATGCGCCGGCTTGCCAAGGAAGGGGCGGATTCGACCAGGCGCTTGGTGTAGGGGTGCTGCGGGTTGCGGAGCAGCTCCAGTGAGGGACCTGCCTCCACAACCTGTCCCCGGTACATCACCACCACCTTGTCGGCCCGCTCGGCGGCCAGTCCCAAATCGTGCGTGATAAGCAGGACGGCCGTGCCGAGCTCGGACGTCATGGTTTCCAGGTGGTCCAGGATCTGCCGCTGGACAGTGACGTCCAGGGCAGACGTGGGCTCATCCGCTATCAGCAGTCGTGGCTGACAGGACAATCCGATGGCGATCAGCGCACGCTGGCGCATGCCGCCGGAGAACTCGTGCGGGTACTGGTTGGCCCGGCGGTGGGCGTCCGGCAGGCCCGCCTCGGACAGCACCTTGGCGATATCATCCGGGCCGCTGGGCCGCCCGTTGGCCCTCAGGGTTTCCTTGACCTGGTAGCCGATCTTCCAGACCGGGTTCAGGTTGGACATGGGGTCCTGCGGGACCATGCCGATCGTATTGCCGCGCAGTTCGATCATCCGCTTTTCGGAGGCATGCGCAATGTCCTCCCCGTCAAGGAGGATTTGCCCGCCGGACACCACACCGTTGGTGGGCAGGAGGCCGATGGCGGCCAGCGCCGTCGTGGATTTACCGGAGCCTGATTCGCCCACGATGGCCACGGTCTCACCGGGCATGATGGTCAGGTGCGCGTTGCGGACCGCCTGGACGTCACCGCCGCCGGTCTTGAACGTAATGGCCAGGTCGCGGATTTCCAGCAACGGCTTTACGCCGGTGGGGACGGCCTCGTCGATGTTGATTTCTGGAGTAAGCATCTCTTTGTCTCTCATCGCTGACGGCTCTTCGGATCAAGCGCATCCCGGACGGCATCTCCGAGCATGATGAAGCTCAACACGGTAATGGACAGGGCCGCTGCCGGGTAGAGCATGATCTGCGGATGGGTGCGGATGGATGCCTGGGCCCCCGCAATGTCATTGCCCCAGGACATGATGCCCTGCGGGAGGCCGATGCCCAGGAAGGACAGGGTGGCTTCGGCCACAATGAAAACGCCCAGTTCCAGGGTGGCCAGGACAATGATCGGTGCCAGCGCGTTCGGCAGGACGTGCCGGACCAGGGCGCCGAACCTTGAAACGCCCAACGAGCGGGCCGCGGTCACGAAGTCCGCGTTGCGCACCTCGATCACGGCTCCGCGGGTGATGCGTGCCATTTGTGGCCACGCCAGCAGGGAGATCACAAACACCACCGTCCAGACGCTCCGGTTTTCCCTGAACAGCGGGAGCTGGGTGATGACCAGGGCACCCAGGATCAGGGGAAGCGCGAAGAAGATGTCCCCGAGGCGGGCCAGGACTGCGTCAACCCAGCCGCCGTAGTAGCCGGCGATCGCACCGATGGTTACACCGATGACAAGGACGCACAAGACGGAAAGCACACCCACCGAGAGGGAGGCCTGGGTGCCGTGGATGACGCGGGAGTAGATGTCACAGCCCTGGAAGGTGAAGCCGAACGGGTGGCCCGCAGTGGGACCGCCTTCCGAGTTCGCCAGTTCGCAACCGTCGTTTGGCGCAACGGAGGAGAAGAGTCCGGGGAACAGCGCCACGACCACCAGTGCCAGGATCAGGAGCGAGGAGATGATGAACAACGGCCGGCGGCGGAGTTTGCGCCATGCGTCCGACCACAGGCTCAGCGGTGCCTGGTCGGTTTTGACGGCGTCCGTTGCAAGCAGCGGCGTCTCGTCGATGGGCGCCACAAAGTGGCTGTTATTACTGGTCATAACGGATCCTCGGGTCTAGCCAGGCATACAGGAGATCAACGAGCAGGTTGGCCACCACAAAGACCAGCACCAGGACGCTGACGATGGAGACGATGGTTGGCCCTTCGCTGCGCAGTACGGCTTGATAGAGCTTGTTGCCCACACCGGGGACGTTGAAGATGCCCTCCGTCACGATGGCACCGCCCATCAGGCCGCCGAGGTTGGCGCCGAGGTAGGTCACCACCGGTATCAAGGAGTTGCGCAGGATGTGGGCAATCACAACCCGCGGCCGGGACAGGCCCTTTGCGGTGGCTGTCCGGACGTAGTCGGCGTTCATGTTTTCGCTGACCGAGGCGCGGGTCAGGCGGAGCACGTAGGCAAATGACACCAGGCCCAGGACCACCGCGGGGAGCAGCAGGCTGCCCCAGTCCGCGTTGGCGCCGACCGTGGGTTTGGCCCAGCCGAGCTGGACACCGAAAACCAGTTGGAAGACAAAGCCGAGGACAAAGGTGGGCACAGCGATGACGACGAGGGAAGCCACCAGGACGGTGGAGTCGAACCAGCCGCCGCGGCGGAGGCCGGCGAAAACACCGAAGGCAACGCCGAAGATGGCCTGGATGGCAAGCGCCTCGACGGCGAGCATGGCCGTCACGGGAAAGACCCGTGCCAGGCTCGCCGCAATGGGCTGACCGGTGAAGTCATTACCCAGGTTGAAGGTGAAAAGGTTCTTCAGGAACAGGCCGTACTGGACCCAGAAGGGCTGGTCGAGGTGGTACTGGCTGCGGAGGGTATCAATGACGGCCTGCGGGGGCTGGCGGTCACCGAAGAGCGCGGCGATGGGGTCGCCGGGAAGGGCGAAGACCATGTAGTAGACCAGGAGCGTGGTGCCGATAAAGACGGGGATCACTTGGAGGAGCCGACGCAGAATAAAGCGGACCACCGGATCACCAGCCTTCGGGGAAAGAAGTGGGGGGTTTCATGTGTGCCTTCCTGCCGTACAGGACAATGGGGGCCCGGCTGATGCCGGACCCCCATTTGCCTGACGGCAAGTTTAGATCCTGGAGACTACTTGGCCGTGATGTTGTAGTAGAGAATGCCGCCATTCCAGCCGGTCTCGGCCTTCGTAACGTTGTTGCTCCACACGATCGGCCGTGCCTGGTCCCACAGGGGCAGACCCGGGAGGTCCTGGAAGAGGATTTCCTGTGCCTGGTTGAACTTGGCGTTCGCCTCATCGGTGGTCTTGGCGGCGAGGCCCTCCTTGAGCAGCTTGTCGAACTCGGGGTTCGAGTACTTCTCGTAGTTGGAGGATGCTCCCGTGGCCCAGACCGGTCCGAGGAAGTTGTACAGCGATGGGTAGTCGCCCTGCCAGCCGGCGCGGCTCAGGCCGGGGAGCTGCTGGGACTTGCGGAGGTTCAGGACTTCGGCGAACTTGGCGAACGGCTGGATTTCAGCCTGAATGCCGAGGTTGTTCTTGAAGCCGTTGGCTACAGCGTCGATCCATTCCTTGTTGCCGCCATCAGTGTTGGAGGCAATCTGGAGCGGCTTGGAGCCGTCGTAGGGCTGGATCTTGTCGGCCTGGGCCCACAGGTCCTTGGCCTTGGCAGCGTCAAACTTAAGGACTTCGCTGCCCTTCAGGTCGGCCTTGAAACCATCGATGACCGGCGGGGCGAACGCCTTGGCCGGGGTTCGGGTTCCGTTGAAGACCACCTTCGCGATTTCCTCGCGGTTGATGGCGTAGGACAGCGCCTGGCGGCGCAGCTTGCCGGCTTCACCCTGGAAGTTCGGGTTGTAGCCCGGGATGTTCAGCGTGGAGTCGGTGGCTACGGGCTTGGTGGAGTTGCGGTCCGGGAAGTCCGAGGTGTAGGTCTTCAGCGCGTTGGAAGGCAGAACGTCGGTGACGTCGAGGTTGTCGGACTGCAGGTCCGTGTATGCGGGGCCCGGATCGGTGTAGAACTTGAAGGTCACGCCGCCGTTCTTGGATCCGCGGGGGCCTTCGTAGTCAGCGTTCTTGACGAGCGAGATGGACTGATCGTGGACCCAGGCACCGGCTTTTTCGAGCTTGTACGGTCCGTTGCCAACAGGGTTCTCGCCGTAGGTCTTGGGGTCGGTCAGGGCTGCCGAGGGCAGCGGGTAGAAGGCCGAGTAACCCAGACGCAGGGACCAGTCAGCTTCAGGCTGGGCCAGCTTGACCGTGATGGTCGAATCGTCGGTGGCCGTCAGGCCGGACATGGTCTCGGCCTTCGGGGCCGGAGTGGTGGTGGTCTTGCCGTCCGCCGCCTTTTCCGTGTTTACGGCGGAGACATCCTCATAGCCGGCGATGGACTCGAAGAAGAAGCCGTTGTTCTGCAGGTTCTTGGAGTTCGCTGCGAAGTTCCAGGAGTCCACAAACGTCTTCGCGGTGATGGCTTCACCGTTGGTGAACTTGTGGCCCTTCTTGACCTTGATGGTCCAGTTCTGGGCGTCACTTGACTCAATGGATTCTGCCAGGGCGTTAACCGGCTTGCCATCGGCGTCGTAGCTGCGGAGGCCTTCGAAGAGCAGCTCGACGACCCTGCCGCCATAAACTTCGTTCGTGTTGGCCGGCAGCAGTGGGTTCTGGGGTTCGTTGCTGTAGGCGGTGATGACCTTGTTGGGATCACCGGCAGATTGGCTGGCACCGTCATTGCTGCCGCCTCCAGCGCCGCAGCCGGTCAGGGCTAAGGCAGCGATCGCCACCATGCCGAGTGCTTTGGAAGTGCGCGTGAAACGCATTCCGCCTCCTATGAGTTGTGGGAGATGTTCAGGGGATCGTTTGCTCCCCGGCAGGCCGGCCCCAGATTTAAACTGTGACGCAGCCCATGTACGAGTAGCCTAACCGCACAAAGTCCAAATACTGGTACACCGTTGCCAAACCGTAATCAGTTAATCGCCGATAACTAGCCTGCACCCGGAAGTTGCGCAAGTCACATGCTACTCGTTGGTAGGACCGACGGCGAAATCGGCTGTGCATGCCGGGTCCGTCCGGACTTGGGCACGCCTGGGCAGGACTATTTCAGGCGCCAGTCCCACACGTTCCACCAGACGCCCAGCGGGCCGGAGCTGGGCACAATGCCGGTGACACGGTTGCTGTAGGCGACCATTCCGGTGGTTTGGTAAAGCGGCAGGCCATAGGCATTTTGCCAGATCCGTTTGTCCACGTTGGCCAGGAGTTCGTCCTGTTTTGCCAGGTCCGTGGTGGCAGCCAGTTCCTCCATGGTTTTGTCCGCATCAGCGTCGGAGAACCCGGTGAAGTTGCTGCCTGCGCCGGTCTTGAAGATCTGGGGGACGCGGCTGACACCGACGCCGGGTCCGATCCACCCCAGGATGGCGGCGTCGTACGCCCCCTTGCTCAGGGCGGCCACCCAATCAGAACTTCCGAGGCCGGCGTCTTCGACGGTGAACCCGGCAGCCCTGGCCGAATCTCGAATCAGGGCAAAGGCCCGTGCACGGTTGGGATTGTCCTTGTTGTACAGGACCCGGATTGTCGGGGCCGCCCCGCGGAGCTGCGCGGCCGCGCCCTGGATATCCACTTTTGCGTAGTCAGCGGATCCGTTGTTCTTGACAGTGTCGGCGTACTTGGGATGGTCCGGAAGGAACACGTGCGAATCCAGCGGCTTGGCATCATCCACCGGGCCGCCCACCACGCCTTTGACGATTTCCTGCCGCGGAACGGTCTTGAGGAACGCCTCACGGACACTCTTCTCCGCGAACGGGCCGGAGAACTTCAGATCGAGATGGTCATAGCCGGACTGGTTGTACCTCTCCACCGTGTTTCCCTGGGCGGCCAGCCCATCGAAGAGTCCTTCGGTCCCGGCAGTGGGCTGTGGGGCAATGATGTCTGCCTGGCCGGCGCGGAGGGCCGCGGCGGCGGCACGGGCAGCCCCGGTAAAGCGCACGGTGATCTCATCCAGGTAAGGTTCAGCACCCCAGACGTAGTCCTTGTTCCGCACCAGAGTGACAGAGGTGTCCGGAACCATGTCCCGGACAATGTACGGGCCGCTGGAGAGGTACATCGCGGGGTCAGGGGGCAGCGCCTTGGTGTCGAAGCCGGTGTTCCAGAAATCGCTGACACGCTTAAGCCGGGTGTTCACCGCGGGGCGGTCGGTGTCTCCGCGGGGCGAGTCCTTGAGCAGCGCGATGAGGTCGCCTTCGTCGTTCAGGCCGCTCTTGGCGGCGACCACGTGGGCCGGGAGGCCGACGTCGAACGCCACCTCCCAGTCCGCGTACGGCGACAGGTACTCGAGGGTGATCGAACGGCCGTCGCTGCCGATCTCCGGGAATGCGGTGCCCGCCAGGCCGGTCCTGTCAGCAGCGGCGGAGAAGTAGGTGGTGCCGGTCCCTGCCTTCGCGTCGTCGAAGTAGCCTGAGTCCGCGACCCACGCCAGCAGGAGGTCACCGGCATCTATGGGGTCGCCGTCGGACCATTTCACACCCTCGTTGACGGTGTATTTGACCTTTAGCGGCCTGTCGGACACCTTCTCGTAGCGGCCGAACTTCTCGTTGCGGACCACCTTTTCGTTGTTGTCCACGTAGTAGAACCCGGAGTGGGTGATCTGGCCGACCTTGGTGTTGATGTCGGTATTGCCTGCGGCACTGAACGGGTTGAAGGACGTGAACGCGTTCACCTCGGCCACCGTGACGCTGCCGCCGCGTTTGGTCTCTCCCACGACCACGGGCGGGGCTCCCCCGGAGGCGGAACATCCTGAGATGACCAGCACCGCGGCAACGGCCCCCGTTATGACCTGCATCAAACGCCTCAGCGGCATGCCGCCTCCTTTGCCAGTTCCGGACGTTGAAGCGGAACGTATTTTCTTGCCACACGCCGTAAGTCACTTTGTTTTCATTGAATTCTAACGGTTCCGGGAGCCCGCCCAGGAGCGGGTCTGCCGCCCCGCATATGATGAGGATGAGTCCCCCTGCCGATCCCGAAGGACGCCCATGCCCCAGTCTTCACACCCGCTGCGCAAGCTTGGTTTCCTGACGATCGGGCTTTTCGATCCGGCGAACCCGGCCGCGGGCCACGAATCCACGTTGCAGGTCATCGAACTGGGTGAGCGGCTCGGGTTCGACAGCGCCTGGCTGCGCCACCGCCACCTGCAATTCGGCATCTCCTCCCCCATTGCCGTCATGGCTGCGGCGAGCCAGCGCACCTCCCGGATCGAGCTTGGAACTGCAGTAACCCCGATGGGGTGGGAAAACCCCTTGCGGCTGGCGGAGGACCTGGCCACCGTGGACCTGCTCGCCCGCGGACGAATCAATCCGGGTCTGAGCGTGGGTGAACCCATGCACTTCGAGACGGTGAAGCACGAACTGTATCCCCATACCGCCGATCTGGAGGACTTCAGCTATGCGCGGGTGGAGCGGCTGGCGCGTTTGATTGCCGGTGAACCGGTCCGGGAATTCTCCGGCAAACAGGGTGTTGTCGAGGAGTTCTCCAACCGTATGGAACCGCACTCCGCCGGCCTGCGTGAACGGCTCTGGTATGGGGCGGCAAGCAGGAAATCGGCAGTGTGGGCCGGGGCCAACGGCTTCAATCTGCTCTCCAGCAGCGTGATTTTCCCCGAACCGGATGAGGAGCCGGCCTTTGCCCGAATCCAGCAGTCCCAGATCCGTGCGTACCGTGAAGCCGCCGCCGCGTCAGCGCAGCCGCATGGCCCGGCCCGGGTCTCGCAAGGCCTGGTGGTGATCCCCACTGATTCGGCCTCGCCGGGGCAGCGCGAAAAATACCAGCGCTACGTCGGGGAGCGGACGCCCCGGACCCTGACGCCCCAGGGGCCACGAGGGATGCTGTTTGCCGCCGACCTTCTGGGGACCAGTGATCAGATCGCCGAGCAGCTATACGCACACGAGGGATTCCAGGAGGTCGACGAGGTGGCCTTCGCGCTGCCTTTCAGCTTCGACCACGAGGACTATGTCCAGATCCTTACCGACATCGCCACCACCTTGGGCCCCGCCCTGGGGTGGTCCCCGACTGTGTAGGCGTTGCCCGACTGCCCGCGGCCGCTGCAAGCCCCGTGAAGAGGCCATGGAGAGCATCATCCGATCAGGTAGACCATGCCGCGTCCCTCAGCAGCAAGGTTCGCCATAAAGGTTCGCGCTTGCCGAAGGTAGCTCACGACAAAGTCGAACTCACCATCAAGGTCGCTACCGACGAAATGCGATTCCCGCCAGCGCAGCTCCAAATCCTCGTCGGTGAAATTTTCCAGGTCACTGGCGACAGCCACCACCTCGGGTGGGGTGAATGTCCGAACCCAAGGCTGCCAGCCCATGTCGTTCATGACCACTGCGCCTTGGAACATCCGATAGGCAGGGCGGGCGATCACGTCTGGTTCCGCTGGTGCAGTGAGGCACTGCAAATGCCGCCATGCTTTGTCGAGGTACAGCATGGCCCTACGGCGGGCTGAGCCTAGAAGGCGGTGCTGGGTAGATCCTTCTCGCCATCGACGATCGCGGTGATAATCCGGGCTGCAACCACGTCCGGATCAAGCCCCGCTCCGAATCGCGGCGCTGACCCGGCGATTGGATGCTCGGAGAGCGCGGTACGAGTGTGACCTGGGCGGGCGTCCAGGATTCGGATGCCTGCGCGGCGATACTCGCGTGCCGCTGCGGCGACGAAGGACGCAAGCCCAGCCTTCGACGCCGAGTAGGCCGCCAGACCAGCCACGGGTGCCTCGGCAACGACGCCGCTCAGTGTGACCACAAAAGGCTCCCGGCCCTCACGTGCCGAGGCCGCGAGGTAGGGCTGGCTCTGGGTAATGAGCTGGATCGGACTGATGGTGTTCACAGCGAAAAGTTCGTCCACCGTGGCGGGTTCAAGGTCATATGCGGCGCCGAAGGCGACGACCCCGGACGCAACCACTAGCCCGTCGAGACGTCCGTACTGCGCATTTGTGCCATCCAGCACCTCCTGGATCACCGAGGGTTCGCGCAGATCGTACCCAGCAGACTTTGACGACCGGGCGACGATAGCGCCGGCACTCTCCAGCTGAGCGGCTATGCGCGAACCGAGTCCGCCAGTGGCGCCGACCACCAGAACAACCGCACCCTGAAGAGTCGTCATGGGTAGATCCTAGGTCACGCGCTGCAGGCAACCCCGCGCGGCTCGGTTTCCAGAGGCTGGACGGATGCGGTACTCCCCACGCAACGAAGCGCTATCGTGGGCCCATGGCCAAAATTCAAGGACTCAAGGACCTGCTGACTGCGCTGAATGCCGGGGAGACGATCCCCGGCGGTTCGCCGCACCACGAGGCCATGCTGGCCGCGAGTCAGGTGTCGCTGCGCGTCACCGCCACTCTCAATGGGCGCTACAACTCCCCCGCTGAAGTAAGGACCCTGATGAGTGAACTGATCGGGAGCCAAGTCCCCGATTCCTTGCAACTCTTCCCACCGTTCAGCGCTGACTTTGGCAAGAACATTAGTTTCGGTGAGGATGTGTTCGTCAACAGCGGCTGCCGGTTCCAGGACCAAGGCGGCATCGACATCGGCGACGGATCCCTCATCGGCCACAACGCCGTGATCACAACGTTGAACCATGACATGTTGCCGAGCAGGCGGGCCGATATGCACCCGGCCCGCGTTGTAATCGGCCGGGGCGTGTGGTTTGGGGCCAACGTGACAGTATTGCCGGGCGTGAGCATTGGCGATGGGGCAGTCGTCGGCGCGGGTGCGGTCGTCACCAAGGACGTCCCAGCCGGGGCAGTGGTCGTCGGCGTGCCAGCGAAGCAGGTCGGCACGGTGCCGGAGGGATGATTCCGTGCACTGGGCCGGGACGATTACGCAGACATAAACGACGCAGCTCAGTCGACTTCAAATGACTGAGCTGCGTTGTTGTACTGCCAAAGCGAAGCGTTAGACGTTAAACCGGAACTCCACCACGTCGCCGTCGGCCATCACGTACTCTTTGCCTTCGATCCGGACCTTGCCGCGGGACTTGGCTTCGGCCATGGACCCGGCCTCGATGAGGTCATCGAACGAAACCACTTCAGCCTTGATGAAACCGCGCTGGAAGTCGGAATGGATCACGCCGGCTGCCTGCGGGGCCGTATCACCCTGGTGGATGGTCCAGGCCCGGGTTTCCTTGGGGCCAGCCGTCAGGTAGGTCTGCAGGCCGAGGGTGTGGAAGCCGACGCGGGCCAGCTGGTCCAGGCCGGACTCATCCTGCCCGTTCATCTCCAGCATCTCGCGGGCCTCTTCTTCGTCCAGCTCCACGAGGTCGGACTCGAGCTTGGCGTCGAGGAAAATTGCGTCCGCCGGTGCAACCAGGGAGCGGAGCTCGTCCTGCTTTTCCGGGCTGCCCAGGATGCCTTCGTCTGCGTTGAAGACGTAGATGAAGGGCTTGGCGGTCAGGAGGCTGAGCTCCTTCAGGTGCTCCATCTCCAGTTTGTCGCTGGTGATCGAGGAGAAGATGGTGTCCCCGCGTTCCAGGACCGCCTGGGCCGCCTTGATGGCTGCGAGCTCGGCTGCGTCCCGCTTCTTGATCTTGACTTCTTTTTCGATCCGCGGAATGGCGTTTTCGATCGTCTGAAGGTCAGCCAGGATCAGCTCCGTGTTGATGGTCTCCATGTCCGAGCGGGGATCCACCTTGCCGTCCACGTGGATGACATCCGGGTCATCGAACACGCGGACCACCTGGGCGATTGCCTCCGCCTCGCGGATGTTGGCCAGGAACTTGTTGCCCAGGCCTTCGCCCTCGGACGCGCCCTTGACAATACCGGCAATGTCCACGAAGGACACCGGCGCGGGCAGCAGCCGCTGGGAGCCGAAGATCTCCGCGAGCTGCTTGAGCCGGGGATCCGGCAGGTTCACGACGCCCACGTTCGGTTCGATGGTGGCGAACGGATAGTTCGCCGCCAGCACCTGGTTGCGGGTCAGTGCGTTGAAAAGGGTTGATTTGCCGACGTTGGGCAGTCCGACGATGCCAATAGTAAGAGCCACGAGTATTGATTCTACCGGTTGCGGCACACCTCGGCCCCGGCAGGGCCGAACGCGCCGGGGACCGGCGCGGACTGCGAGCGGAATACGTCGCTTCCGGAAAATGTCAGAGGGCCATGCCACAGTGAGGCTATGGATGCTTTAGCCGTGATTCTTGCCCTGTTGATGCTGTTACTCGGTGCCGTTGCCGGCGCCGTTGGTGCCTACCTGCTCCTGCGTCGGCGTACGCAGGCGCTGGAAGAAGACTTCGACGCCGTCTCCGCGCGCCTTTCCGAGGTCAACGCGCAGTTCGCAGCGGCCGACGCCGAGCGGCGGCTTCTGAGCGTACAGAACCGTGAGCTGGGTGAGTCCCGCAGCCAGGACGGCAACGTCCTCCGTGCGCTGGCCCCGGTGGCCGAAAAGCTGACGGCCGTGCAGCAGCAGGTGGCTCTCCTGGAGCGGGACCGCCTCGAACAGTACGGCCAGCTGGCTCAGCAGCTGCAGGAGGCCCGGCTGTCCGATGCCCAGTTGATCCGTTCCACGCATGCCCTCGAGTCGGCGCTCCGTTCCAACAGTGCCCGCGGCCAGTGGGGCGAAGTGCAGCTTCGCCGTGTGGTGGAGGCCTCGGGGATGCTCAAGCACGTCGACTTCCTGGAGCAGGTGCACAGCGCAGGGGGCGACTCGACCATCAGGCCGGACCTTGTGGTGCAGCTTCCAGGCGAAAAGCAGCTTGTGGTGGACGCCAAGGTGCCGCTGTCCTCATATCTTGAAGCGCAGGAGCTGGGGTCCGGATCCGCTTTGGAGCCGTCCGCGGCCAACGCCCGCGGAACCCAGGGTACCGTTTCCCAGCAGGCGCTGCTCGCCGCCCATGCCAAGGCCCTGCGGGCCCACGTGGACGCGCTCAGCAGCAAAAAGTACTGGGACATCCCCGGCAACTCCCCCGAGCTGGTGATCTGCTTCCTGCCGGCGGAATCGATTCTGGCGGCAGCGCTCACCGCGGACGCAACGCTCCTGGACCATGCCTTGTCCCGGAACGTGGTGCTCGCCTCACCAAGCACGCTTTTGGCCGTGCTGAAATCGGTGGCCTTCACCTGGCGCCAGGATGTGCTGACGGACAACGCCCGCGAACTTTTCGATCTTGCCCGCCAGCTCTACGAACGCATGGGAACCCTGGGCGACAACGTCGGAAAGCTCGGATCCTCACTGAAGTCTTCCGTGGACCGCTATAACTCCCTGATCGGCACCCTGGAGGCCCGCATCCTGCCCACGGCACGGAAACTCAATGCGATGGATGAGTCAGGGCTGCTGACGCCACCGGCGTTGGAGGTCACGCCACGGTCGCTGTCCGCCCCGGAACTTCAGCAGGATGACGAGGCAGCCTAAAAACAGAAGCCGGAGTACGGCAGCCAGGCTTGGCCTCCCGATTACCGGAGGGCAAACATGGCTGCCGTCAGTTGCGGGATGCCAGTCGCGAATGGGCTATCAGGTGGTGCGGATGTCAGTCGCGTGACCGGCGTCCGCCGAGGGCGCGGCTGACGTCGCCGGCTTCCTTCAGGGTTGCGCGGAGTTCCTTGGGCAGGGAGAACAGCAGGTCTTCCTCGGCGGTGACCACTTCCTCCACCGAGCCGTAGCCGTAGTCCGCGAGCAGGCGCAGGACATCTGTGACCAGGACCTCCGGAACCGAAGCGCCGGACGTGACACCCACGGTCGCGACCCCCTCGAACCAGGCCTCGTCCACTTCATTGGCGAAGTCCACCCGGTAGGAAGCTTTGGCGCCATACTCCAGGGCGACTTCTACCAGCCGGACCGAGTTCGACGAATTCGCCGATCCCACCACAATGACCAGGTCGGCCTGGGGCGAGATCTTCTTGATGGCCACCTGGCGGTTGGTGGTGGCGTAGCAGATGTCATCACTGGGCGGATCCTGCAGCGTGGGGAAGCGCTCCTTGAGCAGCCGCACGGTCTCCATCGTCTCGTCGACGCTCAGCGTGGTCTGGGAGAGCCAGATGACCTTTTCGGGATCCCGGACGGTGACCTTGTCCACTTCGTGCGGGCCGTTGATGATTTGGATGTGTTCGGGGGCTTCGCCGGCCGTACCTTCAACTTCCTCGTGACCGTCGTGGCCGATCAGGAGGATATCGAAGTCATCCTTGGCGAACCGGACGGCTTCCTTATGGACCTTGGTCACCAGAGGGCAGGTGGCGTCGATGGTGCGCAGGCCGCGGTCCTCGGCCGACTGAACCACCGCGGGCGACACGCCATGGGCGGAAAAAATCACGAGGGCGCCTTCGGGCACTTCGTCGGTTTCGTCCACAAAGATGGCGCCCTGGGCCTCGAGCGAGCTTACAACGTGGACGTTGTGCACTATCTGCTTGCGGACATACACGGGCGGGCCGTAGTGCTCCAGGGCCTTTTCCACCGCTATGACTGCCCGGTCCACGCCGGCGCAATAGCCTCGGGGAGCTGCGAGCAGGACCTTTTTGGGGCCTGATACCGGCGCTGCGGCAGATACTTCCTCAGGCGAGCGCCGCCTTCGCGGGACAGTTGGCATCGAAAGGGAAACGGAGGAGGTCATGCCTCCATGCTACCGGTTGGGCCGTCGCCGCCCCGGCGACGCGATCCTGGTCACAAGGCCTGCAACGAGAAGCGCGCCGCCGGCAATGAGGGCTCCCGTGACCCACGGTCCGAAGCTATTGGAAGCAGCCCCCACGAACTCGTTCTTGAACATGTCCGCGATGCCATTGCCGCTGGCTGTCCGCAGCACCGCGTCGCGCGCCGCGGCGGAGCCGAGGGTCCACAGGCCCGCCAGCACGAGGGCCCCGAAGCCCACACAGACGAGCACTGTCCATTTGCGGCGGGCGGCCACCAGGGCCAGGGCGAACGCAATTCCAGCGCCGATGGCCATCGGATAACCCAGCGGGGCGTACGCGGTCAGGCCCGCGATCAGCTGGCGCTGGCCCGACTGCCCAACCTTGATCAGCGTTTGTTTGGGCGCATCCAGCGGCAGCCCGGTTGCGCGGGAGATTTCCCCTGTCGCCAGCGCCACCAGGGGTGCAACGTCCAAGGTGAGCGACGACGACGAGTCCGCTTCGCGAGGCGATGCGGCCGGGTCGGCGAAGCTGAGCCGGTGGCTCCGGCGCAGGGTTTCCTCCCAGGCCGCAGGGTAACCGGGCAGCCCTGTCAGGGATCCTGCCGCTGCTTCAAGGACCGGCTTGACCAGACCGGCAAGGGCGTCCGGTACCGCGGCGGTGTCGATGGTGCCCACGGTTGCGGCGGCCAGCCGTTGCTGGAACCCGGCGTCCTGCCCGAGCGGTGCCGCCAGCGCTACGAACCCATCCTCCTGGACGATGTTGCGGTCGGCCCAGATCGCAGGGATTGCCACGGCGGACAGCAGAAGGCCAAGAACGGCAGCGACGGCCGAGACAAAGGTACGCAAAACGGGTCCTTACTGGTTGGGGCGGCTAAGCCATCATAGGGCCGGTCCCCGGACAGGGGATGTCAGCCCCGGGTGGTAAAGCTTATGGATAAGGTTGAATGACAGCCGCCACCAACCTTATCCATAAGCTGCACCAGCACTTGCGAACAAAGGACCTGTCATGCCTCCAGCTACACCTCCCCGGGGCACAGCACATGTCTGAACAGGCTGCCCTTCCCGGCACCGGCGCGTCGACTCTTCCCGCCACCGCCGCCGACACCACCCCGGACAATCCGTGGCCCCTGCAGCTGCTCTCCCAGAAACTCAAGATCCATATCGACCGTGCGCCGGCAGCCTGGGTGGAGGGCCAGGTCATCGAAATGAACCGCCGCGGAGGCAACGCCTACCTGACGCTGCGGGACGTGGATGCGGAAGTTTCGCTGCCTGCGTCCGTCTGGACCAAGATCCTTGACCGGCAGAACCTGCCGCTGGAGCGTGGCTCCCGCGTGGTGGCGCTGCTCAAACCGGAGTTCTGGCTCAAGACCGGCCGCCTGAACATGCAGGTCCGGGACATCCGGCCAGTTGGCCTGGGCGACCTCCTGGCCCGCATCGAACGCCTTCGCCAGGCTCTCGCCGCCGAGGGGCTCTTTGCCGATTCAAGGAAGAAGCCGCTCCCGATGCTCCCGCACAGGATCGGGCTGATCACCGGGCGCGACTCGGACGCCAAGAAGGACGTCCTGCAAAATGCCGCCCTGCGCTGGCCGGCGGTTGAATTCGAAATCCGCGAAGTCGCCGTCCAGGGCAACACCGCGGTGTCCCAGATCGTCCGTGCCCTTCGGGAGCTGGACGGCCGCCAGGACGTGGACGTCATTGTCATCGCCCGCGGCGGCGGGGCGCTGGAGGATCTGCTGCCGTTCAACAGCGAGGAACTGATCCGCGCCGTGGCCGCAGCGGTCACTCCGGTCGTCAGTGCCATCGGCCACGAGGCGGACCGGCCCCTGCTCGACGACGTCGCCGATCTTCGCGCCTCGACACCCACCGACGCCGCCAAGCGGATTGTGCCTGACGTTGCCGAAGAACTGGCCAGCGTGCGGCAGGCGCGGGAATACCTGCGGCGGTGCATTGCCAGGCTGGTGGAGCGCGAGACGGACCGGCTCGCGTCACTCCATTCCCGGCCGGTCCTTGCCAGCCCCGAGGGCATGGTCACGGTGCGCGCTGAGGAACTCGAACGGCTCCTGAGGCGGTCGTCGACGGCCGTCAGCTCAACCGTGGTCCGGGCGACTGACCAGCTGATCCATCTGCAGGCCCAAGTGCGCTCATTGTCGCCGCAAAAGACCCTCGACCGCGGCTACGCGGTCGTGGAACTCGCCGACGGCCGGCCGGCCCGGCCCACGGAAGCCGCTGGCCATGCTGTGGTCCGCAACCCTTCCGAGGCGCCCCGCGGGACAGCATTGTCCGTGCGGGTCGCCGACGGCCGGTTCGGCGCCACCTCCACCGGCGAACTTACACAAGGAGAAACACATGCCCGAGACAAAGCCTGACCCGGAAATCGACGCCCTCAGCTACGAGGAAGCCCGCGAGCAGCTGGTCCTGGTGGTGGGCAAGCTCGAGGCCGGCGGTGCCAGCCTCGAGGAATCCCTGGCGCTGTGGGAGCGTGGTGAAGCCCTGGCCAAACGCTGCGAGGAGTGGCTGGAAGGGGCACGCAAGCGGCTCGCTGCCGCCCGCGACCAGCCCCTCTAGGAGCGTTCAACCAGCTCCCGTTCGATCGGGACATCGAACTCAGCTTTCGGCCATTCCAGCCGGAGGTCGCTGAGCGCAGCGAGGACCAACTGCTGCACCGCGATCCGCGCATACCATTTCTTGTTGGCTGGAACCACGTACCAGGGCGCGTGATCCTTGCTGGTCTCGTCGAAGGCGGCCTGGTAGGCGTCCATGTAGTCCTGCCAGAAGGCGCGTTCCTTCAGATCGCCGCCACTGTACTTCCAGTGTTTGGCGGGGTCGTCAAGCCTGGCCAGGAGCCGGGCCTTCTGTTCGTCCTTGCTGATGTTGAGCATCACCTTGATGACCGTGGTGCCCGCATCGGTCTGCCGCCGCTCAAACTCGTTGATGGCACGGTACCGGCGCTTGAGTTCCTCAGGGGTTACCCAGTTGTGGACCTTGTGGATGAGGACATCCTCATAGTGGGAGCGGTCGAAGATCCCCACCATGCCAGCAGCGGGGACGGCCTTCTCGATCCGCCAGAGGAAATCGTAGGACTTCTCCTCCTCGGTGGGCGCCTTGAATGCCTTGAACTGGACGCCCTGCGGATCCATGGTGGCCATGACGTGATTGACGATCCCGCCCTTGCCGGCCGTGTCCATGGCCTGCAGCACCAGGAGGATCCGTTTCCTGCCGCCGAACCGGGACTCTGCAAACAACATTTCCTGCAAGGCCGTGAGCTTTCCGTCCAGATCGGCCAGCAGGGCCTCACCGTCGGCCTTGTTTCCGCTGTACCCAGGGGTCGCATCAGGGTCAGCCTTGGCAAGGGAGAAACCTTTCCCCACCTTCAGCGTGTCGGCAGGATGCTTCTCAAATTCCACGATTCCGGCCACGGCGGTCCCTTCCGATCGTTCCGCGCGCCAAGAAGCGCGTCACCACAGGCTAGTTCCCTTTGTACCTGCTCAGGAAGTCCCCCATGCGGTTGATGGCCTCTTCGAGGTCCTTCACCAGCGGCAGGGTCACCATCCGGAAGTGGTCCGGGCGGACCCAGTTGAACGCCCTGCCGTGCGAGACCAGGATTTTTTGCTCGCGGAGGAGATCCAGGACGAACTTCTCGTCGTCACGGATGTGGTAGACCTCGGGATCGAGTTTCGGGAAGAGGTACATGGCCCCCCGTGCCTGCTGCGTGCTGACCCCGGGAATGGCGTTGAGCATGTCGTAGGCCTTGTTGCGCTGCTCGAGCAGCCGGCCTCCGGGCAGGATCAGGTCGTTGATGCTCTGGTAGCCGCCGAGGGCCGTCTGGATGGCGTGCTGGGCCGGAACGTTCGCGCACAGGCGCATGTTCGCCAGCAGGCTGATGCCCTCCAGGTAGTCTGCGGCATCCTTCTTGGGCCCGGAAATGGCCATCCAGCCGGCCCGGTAGCCGCACACGCGGTAGGCCTTGGAAAGTCCGCTGAAGGTAAGGCAGAGGACGTCGTCCCCCGTCAGGCCGGCCAGGTTGATGTGCACGGCGTCTTCGTACAGGATCTTCTCGTAAATTTCGTCGGCGAAGATCACCAGCCCGTGTTTTTCGGCGAGGGCCACGATCTTTTTCAGCGTCTCCTCCGGGTACACGGCACCGGTGGGATTGTTGGGGTTGATCACCACGATGCCCTTGGTCCGGGGCGTGATCTTGGCCTCCATGTCCTCAAGGTCGGGCTGCCAGCCGGATTCCTCATCGCACAGGTAGTGCACGGGTTTGCCGCCGGCGAGGGCGACGGAGGCGGTCCACAGCGGGTAGTCCGGCGTCGGGATCAGCACTTCATCGCCGACGTCGAGCAGCGCCATGAGGGACATGGTGATCAGCTCGCTGACGCCGTTGCCCAGGTAGATGTCGTCAACGTGGATGTTCTGGATGCCGCGGGTCTGGTAGTACTGCGAGACGGCGGTGCGGGCCGAGAAAATGCCGCGGGAGTCGCTGTAGCCCTGGGCATGCGGCAGGTGGCGGATCATGTCCACTAGGATGGCGTCCGGCGCTTCGAATCCAAACGGCGCAGGGTTTCCGATGTTCAGCTTGAGGATGCGGTGACCCTCCGCCTCCATCTGCTGGGCGGCCAGGAGAATCGGTCCACGGATGTCGTAAAGGACGTTGCGAAGCTTGGTGGACTGCTTGAATTCTGCCATCCATCAAATATGCCACAGGAAGGATGTGCTTCCGTTGAGACCTCGGACACACCTGCGCGTCCCGCGAACGACGGCGGCTGCCGGACCTTGTGGGTCCGGCAGCCGCCGTCGTGGTCATCGCAGGACGTGAGAGGTTACTTCACGATGCCTTTGTCCTTCAGCCAGGAAGCCGCCGCATCCTTGGGGTTCTGCTTCTGGCTCCCGCTGACGGCCCGGTTGAGGTTGATCAGGTCATCAGTGGTCAGGATCTTCGACACGCCGTTCAGCGCTTCCTTGGCCTTGTCTGTCATCTTGGCCTTGTTGTAGAGGGGAAGGACCTGCTGGGCTTTGAAGTTGTTCTTGGGGTCGTCCAGCACCACCAGGTCGTTGTCCGCGATGGACGGGGTGGTGGTGTAGATATCGGCCACCTGGACGTCATCGGTCAGCAGCGCCTGAAGTGTCAGGTTGCCGCCACCGTCGCTGAACGGCTTGAGCCCCTTCATTTCGCAGCCGTAGTTCTTCTTCAGGCCGGGGAAGCCGTAGGGCCGGGTCTCGAAGGTGGCAGGCGCGCCCATGGTCAGGTCCTTACAGACCTTGGCCAGGTCCTCGATGGACTTCAGCTGGTATTTCTCGGCGGTGGCCTTGGTGACCACCATGGCGTCCTTGTCTTCAGCCTTTGACGCGTCCAGGACCGCCAGTCCGTCCGGGAGCTTGCCGGGCAGGGCTTTATAGACGTCGTCCGCTGCAACTTCCGGGGCCGAGGCGTCAAAGTAGGACAGCAGGTTGCCGGTGTAGTCCGGCACCAGGTCCACCGAGCCGTCCTGGACGGCCTTGACGTAAATTTCGCGGGAGCCGATGTTCGGCTTGGTGCTGGCAGTCACGCCGGCGGCGTTGAGCGCGCCCGCGTAGATTTCCGCAATGATCTGACTCTCGGGGAAGTCCGCCGAGCCCACCACCAGGGACCCGCCTCCGCTGCCGCCGCTTGCAGCGCTGGTGCTTGGCGCAGCCAGCGGGTTGCCGCCGCCGCACGCGGTCAGCGCTACGGCCAGGCCGACGCCGGCGGCCAGGCCGGCCAGTCCCCGGCGGGTGACGGTTGTCCGGTCGTTATCTTTCATAGGTACCTCCTTGAACAGCAGCTGGCGCAGGCGCGGCAGCTGGGAGATCGGCGGTGGCCGTGCGGCTACCGCGGGGATCGGTTTTGAGGCCCGGCGAAAGAATGGTTCTTTGCACGGCGGCCAGGATCAGGTCAACAACGATTGCCAGCCCGGCGATGAGCAGCGAGCCGGCAAGCATGCGGGGAAAGTCCTGCAGGACCAGCCCGTCAAACAGGTACCGGCCCAGACCGCCCAGCGGCAGGTAGGCCACCACGGAGACCGTGGCGATGACCTGCAGGACGGCGGTGCGGATGCCGCCGAACATCACCTGCAGTCCGTTAGGCACCTCCACCTTGAAGAGGATCTGCAGTTCGGTCATGCCCATGGCCCGTGCGGCATCCACCACGGTCCTGTCCACGCTGGAGATCCCGGCGTAGGTGCCGGCGAGAAGGGGCGGGACCGTGAGGATCACCAGGGCCCAGACCGGGGGCATCAGGCTGCTTCCGGCAAGGAGGGCAAAGAGGACCAGCAGGCCCAGGGTCGGCAGGGCGCGCAGCGCACCCGCCACCGCAACGGCCACCACCCGCCCGCGGCCGGTGTGCCCGATGTAGAGCCCGGTGGGGACCGCGATCGCCGCCGCAATGACGAGCACCAGCGCACTGTACTGGAGGTGTTCGCTCAGCCGGACGGGGATTCCTGAGCTGCCGGTCCAGTGGACCGGGTCCGCGAGCCAGCCGATGGTGTCCGTGAAGATGTTGCTCATGGCGCGGCTCCTGTATGCACAGTGGCGTCGGCCACGTACTGTGCGCTGACCGGCACCGAGGGGCCGGCCACTTTGGCGGCCCGGGTCCACGGGGTGAGCAGCCTCTCAAGGAGCACCAGCACGGCGTCCATCAGCAGCGCGAGCACCAGGATGGCCAGGATTCCCACCACAACCTCGGTGACGAAGTTGCGTTGCAGTCCGTCGGTGAACAGCATCCCCAGGTTGCCCACACCCAGGAGGGCAGCGACGCTCACCAGGGAAATGTTGCTGACGGACACCACGCGCAGCCCGGCAAACATGACCGGGAGGGAAAGCGGCAGATCGATCTGCACGAACCGGAGCCAGGGCTTGTAGCCCATGGCGGTGGCCGCCTGCCGGAGGTCCTCCTCCACGGAGTCAAATGCGTCAAGGGCCGCCCGCACCAGCAGGGCCACGGCATAAAGGGTCAACGCGACAATGACGTTGAGCGGGTCAAGGATCCGGGTCGCCAGGAGGGAGGGCAGGATGATGAACAGGGCAAGGGACGGGATGGTGTACAGCAGTGAACTGGCCGTCACCACAACGGATCTCAGCGCGGGATGGGTCCGGGCCAGCTGGGCGAGGGGAATGGAAATGACCAGCCCCAGGACCATCGGGATCAGCGCGAGGACGAGGTGCTGCCCTGCCCTCTCCAGGACCATTCCGCTGTTCGCCAGAAACCACTCCATCAGAGTGCAGCCTGTCTTACCTGCCGGGCCGCCTCGATGACTTCCAGGACTTCCTGTGCCCTGATGGCACCAAGGACCCTGCCCTCACCGTCCACGGCCACGCCCTGGCCGGACGGGGAGGAAAGCGCTGAGTCCAGGGCCCGCCGCAAGGATTCGCCCGGATGGAACAGGGAGCCTCCCGGGATCAGGTCAGTATTGGTTCCCGGCCGCGCCCAGCCCAGGGGCCGCATGCCCTCATCCACCACAAGCTGCCAGTCGGTCACGGCTGCAGGGTCGCCGTCGAACTGGCCGCCGCGAACTATCAGCGTGGGCACCCGATGGATGGTCACGGCGTCGGACGTGGTGAACCCGAGGTGGCGGAAGCCCCGGTCCCGTCCCACAAAGGAGGCCACAAAGTCGTTCGCCGGGGCACGCAGAATCTCTTCGGGAGTGGAGTACTGTGCCAGCTTCCCGCCGACGGCGAACACGGCCACCTTGTCGCCGAGAATGGTGGCTTCGTCAATGTCGTGGGTCACGAAGACAATGGTCTTGGCGAGGTCCTGCTGCAGCCTCAGGAGCTCCTGTTGCAGTTCGTCCCGGACCACCGGGTCCACGGCGCTGAACGGCTCGTCCATCAGGAGGATGGGCGGATCGGCGGCGAGCGCCCGGGCCACGCCAACGCGCTGCTGCTGGCCGCCGGAGAGTTGGGACGGATACCGCTTGCCGAGCGATGAAGCCAGCCCGACGACGTCGAGCAGTTCCGTGGCACGCCTGCGGGCCTCCGCCTTGGAGACACCGTTCAGGCGGGGCACGGTGGCGATGTTATCCAGCACGGAGCGGTGGGGCATCAGGCCGGAGGACTGCATCACATAACCCATGGACCGGCGTAATTCCGCGGCTGCAACCGTGGTGACGTCACGCCCGTCCACGGTGATAACGCCCGAGGTGGGCTCCACCATGCGGTTGATCATTCGCAGGGACGTGGTCTTGCCGCAGCCGGAGGGTCCCACAAAAACGGTGATGGATCCTTTGTCGATGGACATAGTGAGGCTGTCCACGGCCGGATTCCCGCCCTCGTACTGCTTGGTGACGCTCTGGAACTCGATCATGGCTGGGTCCATTCCCGGACTTTACCCGTTCTGTTGGGACGGCATCGGACGGTGAAGCGGTGGTCGTAAGCTCGCTGATATTTACCGTAGCGCAATCAGTTCCCCGCGTAACCAGATCCGCGGGCAATTCCGGGCAAGCGAATCCCTACTGTAACCATTCATTCGTTGCCCTGCCCTGTCCGGATGGGTCCTGGGAAAGGTTGATGTGCCTCCGCGGGCGTGTGCCTGACACGGGACCCGTCCGGACCTAGAGTGGGACTGTGACGAACCTGGAAGTGGCACCCACAGAGGAAATCTGTCCCCCCGCCGGACCGGGCGGGACGGCCGGCCCCTGCCTCCAACTCTGGCCCCAGCGTGAGGTCCCGTTGGGTGGGGTGCGGGCCATGAACGTTCAGCGGACCCTCCCCCAGCGCGGCCTGCCCACCATCGGCGCCTGGTGCTTCCTGGACAGTTTCGGCCCGGACCGCACCGCCATGTCCGTGCTCCCCCACCCGCACACCGGCCTGCAGACAGTCACCTGGCCCCTCGCCGGGAACATCCGGCACCGGGACAGCGTGGGCAGCGATGTGGTGGTCCGGCCCGGGGAACTGAACATCATGACGGCGGGGAGGGGGGTCTCCCACTCCGAGTTTGCGGTTCTGCCGGCTCCCGACGCCGGCGCGCTGCTGCCGCTGCAGCGTGGACTTCAGCTCTGGGTTGCCCTTCCTGACAGCGACCGCCACCGCGAACCGGCGTTCGAGCAGCACCGCGATCTGCCCACGGCAACCGGGCCGGGGTTCACCGCCACTGTCATGGTGGGCGAATTCGCCGGGGCCGTATCACCGGCCACCATGTACTCCCCCATTGTCGGAGCCGACATAGTGTCCGATGGCCGCGCGGTCCTGCCACTCAACACTGCTTTTGAGCATGCTGTCCTGGTGCTCGACGGCGGGCTGATGCTGGATGGCCAACAGGTCCTGCCGGGCCCGCTGGGCTACTTGGGCGCCGGCCGGGAGGCGCTGGACGTTGAGGCCCGCCCCGGCACACGGTTCCTGCTCATCGGGGGCAAACCGTTCCAGGAGGAACTGCTGATGTGGTGGAACTTCGTGGGCCGCACGCATGACGAGGTGGCGCAGGCCCGCGAAGAGTGGGAGGCACAGGCGGCCCTGCCCGACGCAGAAGCCAGCGGGGCCCGCTACGGCCTGGTCCCGGGGCACGGCCCCGACGCCGGCGCAGAAGCCGGCCGCATCCCGGCTCCGCCGATGCCGGCAGTCAGGCTCGCGCCGCGGCGGCGCTCCCACGAATTCTGACCGGCTTACGGACAGGGTTCCCGCACGGACGGGGTTCCCTCACGAAGCGGGTTCCCGCACCAACTGCAGAACGCCGAACACCGGATCCTGGTCCAGTACCCGGACTTCGGTAATGCCGGCCGCGGCAAGGTACTTCCGGAAGGCGACCTGCAGTGGGACCACGTTCATGCCCAACCCGCTGCCCAGGATCACCGGGCCCTCGATTCCCAGCTTCCGGAGCGCCTGCGCGGCCAGCGCCGCCAAATCCTTGCCAGCCTGGTCCAGCAGGGCCTGGCTGGCCTCATGGCCGGCCGCGGCGGCGTCCACCACCAGGCGCGCCTGTTGGGCCCAGAACCGGCGGCCGGTTTCCGGTGAGTGGAAGAGCGCGATGAGCCGGTTGGGGTGGTCCACACCGCAGGCTGCAAGCAGGGCGGTGGTGAGCTGGTCGGCCGGGAGCCCCTGGTTCATGCGGCGCAGGCTGTGCCTGACGGCCTCACGGCCCAGCCAGTAGCCGCTGCCTTCGTCGCCGAGCAGATAGCCCCAGCCGCCGGCGCGGGCTTCCTCCCCCGCCGCATTCCTGCCCCAGGCCGCGGAGCCGGTTCCGGCAATCACGGCAACCCCGGAGTTCGCACGGCCGGCGGCGAGCAGCAGCCTCGAATCGTGGACCACCGTGACTTTGGCGCCCGGGGCATGCGGCGCGATGAGCGCAGCGAGGGCGGCAGCGTCGTCGTCGGTGTCGATTCCGCCGGCCCCCGCATATACCTGGGCCACGGCGCCGCCGCCGATCCGGGCGAAAAGGTCCGCAAGGTTCAGCGCGGCCTGTTCACGGCTGACGTTCTGGACGTTGGCGCTGCCCGCGGACTGGTCTGCCACCGCCACGCCGTCCTCGAAGCGCACGCCGCGGGTCTTGGTCCCGCCGATGTCCAGGCCGATAATGGCTCCTGACCGGGTCAGGGAAGATGCTACGGTTCCGGGCTGGTTTCCGTCGCCGGTTCCGGGCTGGTTTCCGGAGGGCGCGGCCTGGGGGTGCTCGGTGTCAGTCACCCCATCAGCCTACTGAAGGGCCGTCGTCGTGTCCCAACCGACCTTCCTCAGCTGCCCTGCGAGCGCGCGGCCACCAGGCCGGCCAGAAGTTCCGGCCCTTCCTGCAGCACCAGTTCGCGGAAATACTTGACGGCATCCGGTTCTGCGTCCGGTCCGGGTTTCCGCCGGCGCCAGCCGAGTCCGATCTCCCGGTAGGCGAGGGCCGACTCGAGCGGCAGCTCAACCCAGCCCATGTTTCCTGTTTCCGGGCTGACATGCCGCCCTGGCCCGTGGCCGCCCGGCGGGAGGATGCTGACCCCAAGACCCGCGGAGACCAGGCCGCGGGCTGTGTGCGTGTCCTGGCTTTCGAACGCGATCCGGGGGCGGAACCCCGCCTCACGGAAAAGCGCGTCGGTGAGCGAGCGCATGCCATACCCCGGTTCAAGCGCCACGAACGGGTCTGTGCGGATGTCCTGCAGCGCCACACTGCGGCGGCCTGCCAGCGGGTGGCTGTGGTGTACCACCAGCCGCAGGGGCTCGCGGTACAGGGCGCTCGAGGCGATGCTGCTGCTGGCGCCGGGCACAGGCGCCGTAAGGGCGAGATCCGCCTGTCCTGCGGCGAGTTCCGCGAGGCAGGCGTCCCGGGCCCCCTGCCGCAGGATGAAACCAGCCTCCGGGTGCCGGCTGCGGAAGGCACTGATGAGCAGGGGCAGCGTGGCCTCGCCGAACGTGTGTTGGAAGGACAGCGAAATCTTTCCCCGCACCACATCCGATTCGTGCCGCACCAGGTCCAGTCCGGCCTGGAATTCACTCAGTGCCGCGTCGATATAGGGAAGCAGGGTCGTGGCGGCCGCCGTGAGGCGCACTCCCCGCCCGTCCCGGATGACCAGTTCAGTTCCGACGACGGCGCTGGCCCGGGACAGCGCCCTGCTCACCGTTGACTGGGGTACTCCGAGCAGTTCGGCCGTTTCCGTGACGTGCTGCGTGCGTCCGAGTTCCGCAAGGATGGGCAGCAGCGGCAGGAGCTTTGAGAGTTGCTGATGATCGGTGAGCACGGGTTCGTCCTTCGCTGCGCCTGTAAACGTTCCATCTTCGCTATTGATACTAATTGGATCATGCATTGGAAGCATGAATCCGTAACCCCTACCCTTGATTCATGCCAGACCTTGCCACCCCACCCGGATCGCCCGCCCCCTCCGGAAGCAGCGGGTCCCAGGGGAATGCTTGGCAGGGCCACCCTAAAGGCTCCGCCGCCTACGGCAAGATCCTCGCGGGGCTGGCCTTCGCGGGCGTGGCCACCTTTGCCCAGCTCTACTCCACCCAGGCCGTGCTGCCAATCATGGCTGCGGACCTGCAGGTCACGGCCGCCGAGGCAGCGCTGACGATCTCACTGGCGACAGTGGGGCTGGCTGTCACCGTTATCCCTTGGTCCTTCCTGGCGGACAGGATCGGCCGGGTCAAGGCGATGGCCTGGGGCATTTCGGCAGCCACCGCCTTTGGGCTCCTGGTGCCGCTGGCCCCCACCTTCGGGATGCTGCTTGCCCTCCGGCTGTTCGAAGGCATGGCCCTGGGCGGAATTCCGGCGATCGCGATCGCCTATTTGAATGAAGAGGTGAACCGCGCCCATGCGGCCGTGGCGGCAGGAAGCTACGTTGCCGGCACCACCCTGGGCGGCCTCGCCGGCCGGCTGGTTGCGGGCCCCGTGGGTGATGTGTGGGGCTGGCGGACAGCGGCCCTGGCGGTGTCCTTGCTGGCAACCGTGGCCGCCGTCCTCTTCCTGATCCTCATCCCCCGGGCCAAAGGGTTCGCGGCCACCAGAAAGGCGGGCCTTCGCGGCGCCCTGGCAACGCTCGGGGGCCACTTACGGAACCCCCGGCTGCTGGCGCTTTATGTCCAGGCGTTCCTGATGATGGGAGGCTTCGTGGCGGTTTACAACTACCTGGGCTTCCGGCTGTCCGCGGAGCCGTTCGCGCTCCCGGCCACCCTGATCAGTTTCATCTTCCTCGCCTACCTGTCAGGGACCGTGACTTCCCGGTGGGCCGGCGGCCTGACGGCCCGTTTCGGCCGCCGGAGCGTGCTGCTGGCAGGCCTTGGGCTGATGGCCGCGGGCCTTGCCCTGACGCTCACACCGGTGCTGGCCGTCATCCTTGCCGGGCTGGTGATTTTTACCGGCGGGTTTTTCGCGGCACACAGCATCGGCTCCGGCTGGACCGGAACCATCGCCACCGCCGGCCGGGCGCAGGCAGCATCGCTCTACAACCTGGCCTACTATCTTGGCTCAAGCCTCATCGGCTGGTCCGGCGGACTGCTCTTCCAATCGCTCGGCTGGACAGCCCTGGCCCTTGTCATCGTGGCCATGACGTTCGTAACGGCAGTGACGGTCGCCGTGGTGCATCCGCGGCTGAACCCGCCGGTACGGCCGTGAGCAGGGGAAGGCGCGGGCGGGCGGGGGCGTGCCCCGTGCAGAACTATCTGTCACGAAACCGCCCGTACCTCTGGCGATTGTTCGGGAATCGGCTCTGACCGAAGATGATCGGGCGGAATCGGACGTCTAGGATGAACTCAAGGACATTTGAGGAGATCCCATGAGCACCAACCCAAAAAACATCCGGCCGGGAAGCCACGTCGAACCACTGGATGCCATTGATGAGCGGCTCCTCGCCGCCCTGGTGGACGATGCGAGGATCTCCAACAAGCAGCTGGCCGAGCTGGTGGGCATTGCCCCCTCCACCGCCCTCATGCGGACCCGTGCGCTGTCCGAGCGAGGGATCGTCCAAGGCTTTGAAGCCAAGCTCAGCCTCTCTGCGATCGGCCGGTCTGTCCAGGCGTTGGTGGCAGTCCGGCTCCGGGCACACGATCGGGATCAGATCGACCGCTTTACGGCGCGGGTGCCCCACCTGCCCGCAGTGCTCTCAACCTTCCACACCTCAGGGTCCGTGGACTACCTGCTGCACATCGCCGTCGGAAGCACCGAGGACCTGCGGGACTGGGTCCTGGACAACCTGGCCACCGACCCCGTTGTGGGCCACACCGAAACGACCCTCGTCTTCGAGCACATCCAGGGCAATCACGGACCGCTGCCGATCTAGCCCTTCCCGCTCCTGGCGTTGCCGCTGCAGAGCGGTCCGGAAAGTCACAACGGCGAGTGCCATTGCGGCAGCGCAGCACACGGTCACAAACGCCATGACTGCGGCCTCCAGGCCGAACGCGGCGGTGGCCCAGCCCAGCCCGATGACCGGGACGGCACTGCCCAGGTAGGTGATGACGTAGACAGTGCTGACCACCTGGGCGTGCTGCGAAACCTCCACTTTGGCGGCCACATCGTTGAAAACGGTCCGGAAGGCTACGCCCTGACCGAGCCCGGCACAGACACTGGCCGCCACCAGCAGCCACAGGCTGTGCCAGGCCGCGGCGGTGGCCAGCAGCAGCACGGCCATCCCCAGGACCGCCAGGCCGGCCGGAACCACAAAGCGTCCCCGTGCTGCCAGCAGCTGGCTCAGCGCCGAGGCGCCAAGCGTCAAACCGGCCAGGGCACCGATCAGCGGGCGGGAGCCGGTGTCCAGGGCCTGCGCGAAGTAGCCCGGTGCCAGGGAGAGACAAAAACCAAAAACGGAAAAGCTGAGGAATCCGACGGCGGCGGCGAGCCAGAAGGCACCCCGCGCCTCAGTGGACACCGACGGCCGGCGCGGAGCCAGGACCAGGATGGGCCTCGGTCCGGCCGGAAGCTTAATGGCGGGCCGGGCGTTCAGGAGGACCAAGGGCACGAGCATTCCGGCGAGCGCCACCGAATGGACGTAGTAGGGTGCCGTCGTGGGTCCGGGCAGCAGGGACAGCACGCCGCCGATGACAGGACCCGCCGCCACGCCGCCGGCCGTGGCCAGCAGGGTGAAGCGGGAGGCCCACTCGGGGCGGGACGGGAGCAGTTCCCGCAGGGCGGCAGCACTGGCACCGGTGGCCAGCGCAACAGCCACACCCTGCAGCGCCCGGCCGGCCGACAACGCCAGCAGGTTCCCGGCCTGGGAGAACACCCACCCGCCGGCCAGTCCAGCCAGGACAGCAAGGATAAGCGCGGCCCGCCTGCCAATATGATCGGACCAGTGCCCGGCCAGCATCAGCGTGGCCACCAGCGCCAGGACGTAGCTGGCAAAGGCGGCGGTCACCCCTAGCGGCGAGAGCCCCAGGTTTGCCTGCAGCAGCGGGTAGAGGGGTGTGGCCAGGTTCGCACCGACCAGCAGCAGGGAGATCACGGCTCCTGCCATGACCAGCCGGGCGGTGGTGGAGGCGTTCCAGCCCCGGCTCGCGGCTGTGGACGGGCGCATGCGGAGTTCATTGAAGACGGTCATGAGGGGTGGCCTTGGCATCTGCCGGAGTTTGAGTTCCTTGTGGGATGCGCCCCGGGGTGTACGTGGATATCCAAAATTGTGGTCTATTGCTGCCGGATGGAGCCGCGGTACGTGGTTGAATTGAGCAAAACACGCAATTTGTGGAAACAGCCATGACTGAAAGTGACGGTTTGCATACTCTCGACTCAACCGACCTGAAAATACTGCTGGAGCTCATTCGTGATCCCCGCGTCCAGATCGGGGAACTCAGCGAACTGCTGGGCATTGCACGGAACACGGCTCAATCGCGCGTCCGGCGCCTACTGCGGGCGGGGGTGCTGCACGACGGCGGCCGCGAGATTGATCTCGCGGCGGTGGGGTACGACGTCGTCGCTTTCGTCACGATCGAAGTGACCCACCGGGAACTGGACGGAGTGGTGGGCTCGCTGCGGCTCCTGCCGCAGGTTTTGGAGGTCCACGAAATTTCCGGCCGGGGCGATGTGTGGTGCCGGGTTGTGGCCACCGATACCCACAACCTGCAATCCGCCCTCCGCCAGATCCTCCGCATCAAGGGTGTCATCCGCACCGAAACGGTCCTGGCACTCCACACCCATATCCCCTACCGCACCGAACCCCTGATCAGCCGGCTGGCGCAGGCCGCGCCGGGCAAGGCTAAGATTCCCAGGATGGATGACCTGACGTGACCATTATTGATAACGCCGTCTATGTTGACGGCCTCCGCAGTGCAGAGCCGCAAAGCCTGGAGCAGACGTTTGAAACCCTCACCCATCACGGCGGGATGGCCTGGATCGGGCTGTACCGGCCCACTGCCGAGGAAATGGCTGCCGTGGCCGACGAGTTCGGGTTGCATGCCTTAGCGGTGGAGGATGCCGTTTCGGCGCATCAGCGGCCCAAGCTGGAGCGGTACGAAGACAACCTGTTTACGGTGCTTCGGCCGGCACGCTACCTGGACTCCACCGAGACCGTCGAGTTCGGCGAACTGCACGTCTTTACCGGCCGGAACTTCGTGGTGACCATCCGCCATGCCGAAATGGCCGGGGTGGGCCGGGTGCGGCGTCGTCTGGAGGGCCGGCCGGACCTGCTCCGGCACGGCCCGGAAGCGGTCCTTTATGCCCTGCTGGACATGGTGGTGGACGATTACGCGCCGGTGGTGGCCGGCCTGGAAAACGATATCGACGAAATCGAAGACCAGCTGTTCAGCGGAGACAGCAGCGTCTCACGCCGGATCTACGAGCTGGCCCGCGAAGTCATCCAGTTCCAGCGCGCCATCCATCCCCTGCCGGAGATGATGCAGCAGCTCAGGCGGGGCTTCGAAAAGTACGGCGTGAACACCGAACTCCAACACAGCCTTCGGGACGTGGAGGACCACGTGGAACGGGTGATCTCGCGTGCGGATTCGTTCCGTGACCTGCTGCAGAACGCGCTCACCCTGGACGGAACCCTGACCGCCAACCGGCAGAACGAGGCGAGCGCCGAACAGAACGAACAGGTCAAGAAGATCTCATCGTGGGCGGCCATTTTCTTCGCGCCGTCGTTCGTGGCCGGGGTGTACGGGATGAACTTCGACCACATGCCCGAACTTCACTGGGCCGCCGGCTATCCCATGGCCATTGTGCTCATGGCAGCCACCGCAACGCTGATGTACGCCATTTTCAAGAGGAAGGGCTGGCTTTAGCCGCGCCGGGTATTAGCTCGCGTGCAGGTCAACGGCCCCGTGGCCGGAGTCTGCCGTGCTGAACACCAGCCTCCGGTTGGCGATCTTGTCCGTGAAGAAACGGTCGTGGCTGACCACCACCACGGCGCCCGGAAAGTGCAGCAGGGCGCGCTCCATGACCTGGGTGCTGGACAGGTCAAGGTGGTTGGTGGGCTCGTCAAGGAGCAGCACCGAGGCGCCGGAGAGCAGGCATTGGGCCATCGCCACGCGGGCGCGCTGGCCGCCGGAGAGGTTGCCGATTCTCTGCTTGAGGTCGGCTTCGGAAAACTGGAACATCGCCAGGAACCTGTTGACCGATTTTTTCGTCGCCGTCAGGGCCAGGCTGTCCGGCATCGCGTTCACCGCGTGGGTGACCGTGTCGTCGTCGTCCAGCTCCTCAAGCACCTGGTTGTACGAAACCATGCCCGCGCCCTTGGCCCAGGCCACCGTGCCGGCATCGGCCGGCTCCTCCCCCGTGAGCGCCCGCAGCAGCGTCGTCTTGCCGCTGCCGTTGGCTCCGATGACGGCGATCCGGTGGCCGCGGCCGATCTCAAAACTCAGATCGCTGAAGAGCGTCCTGCCGCCGTAGGCCTTGCCCAGGGATTCCACGCGGCACAGAACGTCCTTGACGTAGAGACCGCCGTAGATCTCCGTGATGATCTGGTCCACGGGCCGCGGCGCCCTGGACTTCTTGATGCGGGCCAGCTGGTTTGCCAGGCCCTTGCCAGCGGCCTTGGCAGCCTCGCGGCGGTCCGAAATGCCCTCGGCCTCGAAGGCCAGCAGCTCCGACTCGTGAACAAACTGGCTCTCCAGGCTTTTGAGCCGGAACTGTTTGGCAACCACGTATTCGGCGAAGTTCCCCGGGTACTCGTGGAGGTGGTAGTTCTCCACCTCGATGATCCGCGTGACAACGGAGTCCAGGAATTTCCGGTCATGCGAGACGATGATCGCCGCGCCCTTGAACGTCCTGAACCAGCTTTCGAGCCATTCGACGCCGGCAACGTCCAGGTAGTTGGTCGGCTCATCCAGCAGCAGGACGTCCGGGGCCTCCAACAGGATCTTCGCCAGCGCCGCCCGGTTCCGCCAGCCGCCGGAGAGCTCGTCGATGGCACAGGTGCGGTGGTGTTCGCTGAAGCCGAGGGTGGTGAGGACTTTATCGATGCTGCGCCGGTAGTCCCAGCCGTCCAAGTGGTCCATGGCCTCAAACAGCTCGGACTGGCGGTGGATCAGCTCATCCAGCCGGGCGGCATCGGAGGAATCGGTGGCGATGGCGGCGTCGATGCCGGCCAGCTCGGCTTCGATCGCCTTCACGTGCGCGAACAGGCCGTCAAGGACCTCTGAAATGGTGGACTCACCGTTCAGCTCTGAGAACTGGGAGAAGTACGCCAGCCTGGTGCCCAACTCGACGGCGACTGCGCCGGAGTCCGGTTCAACCAGGCCCTGGACCAGTTTGAGGATGGTGGACTTGCCGGATCCGTTCTTGCCGATCAGACCCACCCGGTCTCCGGCCTCGAGCTTGAAGAAGGCTTCGCGGAGAACTTGGCTTTTGTCGAAACTGACGTTGACGTCGTTCAGCCGGATCAAACTCATGGGTGATGTCCTCTTCAGATGCTGACTGATGGGCACGGAACGCCCTGCCGGTTTCACGATCGCGGCCAAATCAGTGGGTGTGTGGGGCGGTGCGGCAGGCTCACGTTGATCAAGGCACCCTGTCTGATCCTAGCGGTCTCCCGGGCGGAGAAATCCCCGGCCTCAAGAGGCCGCGTTGATGAACCCAATGATGATTGCGGTCCACCAGCACAGCTGGGAGATCATCAGGCAGGACACCAGATGCACCCGTTGACCGGCACTCAGGTCCGTGAACGCTGCCTTGACCGGCAACCGGGCCAGCCTCCGCATGAGGGGGATCAGCAGTATTCCGTTCAGGCTGAGCACCAGGATCGCCGCGAGTTTGACCTCGGTCAGGGGGTTGCCCAGGTGCGGGCCCAGGAACACGCCGGTGGCCAGCAAACCAACCAGACCACCCCAGATGAGGGGTGTTGCGGCCCCGTCGAGCCGGATGATCTCCGCGAGGTCCCGGCGGCCAATGAGCCAGAGGAAACCGTGCCAGTCGACCAGAATGATGGCGCCAAAAGCCACAACGAGGAACAGGTCGTGGACAACGAGGTCGATGCTTTCGGCCGGCCCGTCCACGTGGACCATGGTGGAGGACGCGACGGACAGCAGCCAGGCCACCACAGCGGCAACGGAAAGGGCGAATACCAGGCGTCGGGTGGACCGTTCGGATTCGCGGTGCCGCCGGATGGTGCGTCGGCTGACCGGGATGTAACTCATGAGATACCTCTGCAAGACCCGCCGCAGGCAGCCGTCCCAGCACGGCCCCGGGGATAGCTCCAAGATAGCCCCGCCAATGGCCGCCAGCAACAATATTGTGAACTGGCGTCCCTCCGGAGGGGCGGAGTCAGCGGGCCGGGGCGCCCCGACGGCGGCCTGCCGAAGGCTAATGACCTCGGAGCCTGCTTTGGATAAAATCAGGGTTCAACGCTCAGTCGGCACAAACCCCGGCGTCTGCCTGGCCGACGGAGCCCAGGCGCGCAGAGAGGCCGGCCATGGACTTCCTCCAGTCCACTGAAGATCAGCTCGACCCATTTCCGCACTACCAACGAATGCGGAAAATAGCCCCCGTCTTCCATGACGAACAAACGGGAAGCTGGCACGTCTTCCGGTATGACGATGTGCAGCGGGTACTGTCCGAATTTGCGACCTTCTCGTCACGCATGGGCGGTGACAACGGATCGGGCAGCGGACAGCTGTTCGCCTCCAGCCTGATCGTCACCGATCCCCCAAGGCACCGGCAGCTACGCTCGCTGGTGACCCAGGCCTTCACGCCCAAAGCAGTGGATGCGCTGACACCCCGTATCCAGGGGCTCACGCACGAACTACTTCAGGGAATTCAAGCCCGCGGCAGCGCGGACCTGATAAAGGAATTGGCGTACCCGTTGCCGGTCATTGTGATCTCCGAGCTCATGGGCATCCCGGCCAAGGACCGTGAGCGCTTCAAATACTGGTCCGATGTGATCGTCAGCCAGACCCGGACCGGGTCGGCCACGGAGGAGCACTACGCCGCCAACACCGAGATGACGGAGTACTTCCTGGCCCTGATCGATCAGCGCCGCAGCCGGCCCGGCAAGGACCTCATCAGCGTCCTGCTGTCCGCCGAGATTGATGGCCAGAAACTGACGGTGCCCGAACTGCTCGGTTTCTGCGCTCTGCTGCTCGTAGCCGGCAATGAGACCACCACCAACCTGATCGGCAACGCCGTCCTGTGCCTCACGGAGAAGCCCGGCACCATCGAACGCCTCCTGAGGGAGCCCGCGCTGCTTCCCCCGACCATCGAAGAAGTGCTGCGCTTTCGGTCGCCGGTCCAGTCCATGTACCGCATGACGGTGGCGGAGGCTACCCTGGGCGAGGACGTGATACCCGCCGGCGCCCCGGTCGTGGCGTGGATCGGCTCCGCCAACCGCGACGAGCGGCACTTCGAGCGTCCGGCCGAGTTCGACGTCGACCGCGGGCAGAACAGGCATTTGGCCTTCGGCCACGGGGTTCACTTTTGCCTCGGCGCACCGCTGGCCCGGCTCGAAGCACGGATCGCACTGGCGGCCCTGCTGTCCCGCCTGCCGGGACTTAGCCTTGTTCCTGAGGCCCGGCTGGAACGCATGGAAAGCAGCATCGTTTACGGGCTGAAGGAGCTCCGGGTGAATTGGCAGCAAGCCTGATCACAACGGAAGCAGGAGTCCGGAGCAGTGGCCTTAACGGCCTGAATTGTGGAGCTAAGGAGATTCGAACTCCTGACCTCTTCTCAGAGGACAGTGCATTTCATTGGTTGCCAAGGCATTCCGTTGTGTTGATAATCCGCTGAATCTAGGCGTTTTTGGAGCGATGGGCATTCGTTGACATGTCACCGTATTTCATCATTTCCGTGGGGTAGACGTGTGGCAGACACTGCCCCGGCCGGGGACGACTGAGTGACTCAGGAGAGTGCCGTATCCCGGACTTCCTCCCAGATGGTACTGACCATCGAAGATCGAACTTTAATCCGACCGTTGATCCCCAATTTAGGACCGTATGCCTACCGGTAGGACGGGAAGGCGCGGTGTTGCCCGTAATTTTGGGTTCTGCGATCTACGCTGGCTGATGAATACTCGTCCTTTGTCGTTGATTGGGGGTGAGCAAAAGGTGATCAGGTGAAATGCTGGCGGTTGTAGCGGCGTCCTTGCCCGTTGTGAAGAGTCCTCCGCTCGATCAGTAATTGCGAACCCTTATGTCGTTCAATTGCAGACGTTCGGCCAAGCGAATGACCGACGGCTGACTCTTGAGGGACTCGAACAGTCCCCCGTGGCGTGCGGCCTGTCCGAGGTCCAGGATCCGATCCAGTTCGCCACACTGCCTCCCGAGCCGGGACTTCTCTTACTTGACGAAATCGTCAATATCGGCGATCGAAACTGGGCGGGGGAGGTACGCACAAGTGGCCACGTGTGTGGCTTGCCAGTCTTGTTGGCGAATTGCCAAACGATTTGGCGACTCCTTCCAGCTAGTTGGCGGAGCGCTGGTGAGATCGCCCGAAAACGTGCACATAGTGATCTCTGGATCGGGTCGTCGCTTGGCATCGGCGCCGGAGACCAAGCCCGAACGACCCTGAAGCCGAGCCTTTCGCCAACTCCGATGGCAACGCCAGCTGGCGGCGCTCTGTTCGTACGGGCGCATACTTCGGTCCGCTCGCCTGCAACGTTGCTAGCAAGGGACAGCGCGATTTCCCCGCCGCGATTTCCCCGCTAGGAGACTGCTGAACAAGACGGTGTGGGGCGGGCGGGACGCCACCAATGGGCCGTCTAGCGGCGTGTTAGGTCAGCACCCTTGGGTGCGACAACGGGGTCATCCCACCCGCTTGGTTTTATTCTGCCCCTGATATGGGGCATGATCCAGTGGATTTATCGTTGGGCCGGGACCGGGCGGTGGATTATGCCAGTGCCCATGATCCCTTATATGTGGTCAGTCCGAGGTTGAGGAGTCGTCGCAGGTTCAGTCCCGCGATTCGCAGTTGCAGCCAGGCGTTGTTCCGGCTGATGCCGCGGTGCCGAACGCGTCGGTTGCCACGGGTTAGCCAGGCGATGGACCGTTCGACCATCGGCCGGTGCGTGCGTAGTCGTCCTGGAAGTCCGGATCCGTGGCGCGGTGGCGGTGTTCGCGCTGCAGCGCGTCGTGTTCGTGGAGAACGAGTTTGCGTCCCCGCGGGGAGGCGGTGCACCGGGCCCTGAAAGGACAACCGGCGCAGGCGACGCCGAACGTAACCCGCCGTTTGGCCGTAATGGCGCGGGTGAGGTTGTTCGGACAGGTCGCCGTCTGCCTCATCAACGGTGAAGTCATCGAGGGTGAACCCGCCGTCGACGGCCGGGCGCAGTGGCCATGGTTTGATCACGGGGGTGTGGTCGGTGCGGGCGAGAGCGGCGAGCATTTCCCCGGAACCGTAGGCTGAGTCGGCCAGGACGTCCACGCCGGTGTTGGCGATCGTGGGGTCCATGCCGATCAGCCGGGCACCGACGGTTCCGTCACTGTTCTCCGGTCCGGAGGCCTTCGTCAGCTCACCGGCGGTGATCAGCCCGGTGTCGGGCTCGATGTCGTACGGGGCGCGGAACAAATCATTGTGGGGGCGCCCACAGGGACGCGGGCGCCCCCAGTTTGGTCAGCGTTCCAAGCGGAAGCCCAGTTTGATGGTGACTTGCCAATTCTTGATCTGTCCCTCCTCGAGGTGTCCGCGGATTTCCTTGACCTCAAACCAGTCCAGGTTGCGCAAGGTCTTGGATGCTTCCGTAATGCCGTTACGGACTGCTTCGTCGACACCTGCTTCCGAGGTGCCGGCAATTTCCGAAATGCTGTACGTGTGGTTGGACATGAGTACTCCCTTAGATTGATATGGCAGCCCCTGATGGAGCGTTTGGAACTCTGAATGAGAGCGATCTCTATAGGGAGACCGCGCTGAGGCTACTCGCCGAACATGAGGCTAGATAGAAACGTCTCCAGCATCGGACTCGGGGCTGGACTGAACAGCTGGTCATCTTGGTAATACCCTTCCCAGGGAAAGCAAGTCATTGCTCCCGTACCACGAGGTTCCGGGTCCTCATCTTCGTCGACCTGGCGTGCTAGCGCTTCTGAATCGCTCCGGGCGGGAACCAGGGCACCCCAGACCTGGCGGTCTGCGCCAACGCCTAATTCGCATTCTCGGGCCATTCCTGTCCGCTGCACAGTCGTTCGCTGCTCAGTAGGAACGCTGCGGGAGAACTCAAATGTTGCAATCAATAGTGACTCCTCATTCGTTTTTTTGAAGCCTTAATTGTCCATCATTCGGCCGGGGCGATACTTTATTCCACCTTTCCACGTCCTCGGCTCTTTTACGAGGTGTCTGTAGGGATAACAAATGCATTTTTTAACAATAGAATAAAGCGGTCTCCGGTTGTGCTTTGCCGAGATGTTACTTTCAGGCCACTAAGGTGGATTGCGAAGGCGCTGTGTCGGGATACCCTCCCTGTCGAACGTTTTCATATCCGCGGGGTTCTCATGTGCTTTACCAACGTCGAACGAGTCAAGGGCCCGAAAAACGGATCCGCTGTAGAGGCATTCGGCAAGTGCGAAGAGATTGAGGCCCGCTGCCAGAGACCCGGGCGCAAGAGTTATATCTTCTGACAGTGGTCCGAAAAAACCCTGGGAGGCTCCGAAGGAGTGCTGCCAGGACCCCCGTGACCGGCTGACAGCCTTCTGAAATGAAGTTGTCCCTGAAGTGAGGCTGATCAGGAAACGTGATTCGGGGTCACCATCAACGAGGTCGATAGCCTCAGCAGGACCAATGCTGGACAGCCGATGAATAATTTCGGCAATCACATCGCGGGGCCATGTTGGATCCAGGACCACGCACTGCCTTTCCCCGGCAACGGCGGCGCAAAACCGCACAACGAAGACGATTGCGTTGTTTCGTTCTAGAACTGTCAGGGAATTTTCCGGAACGATCGCTTCTGCGGCTGCTTCAAGTTCGGACCAGCTTGATCCTGTGGACCAGATAGCGACGGCTGGAGAATCGGGGCACTCCAGCGCCCATTTTCTGAGTTTGTTCAAAAAGGGCACGATTAAACGCCGCCAGCCATTTTTGTGCTTGGATCCTCATTGGTCGACAGTCCTACAGCCAGCAGAGACTCCCGGGTAGGGTATTTCCAGTTCAGGAATGGAAGCGGAATTCCCAGTCTCTCGGATACCATCGCATGGCTTATTCCTCCCTGCCCATAAATCTGCACCACATCGTTGATGCACTGGGCAAGCGCCTCGCTACGGCGTTGGTCGCGCAACGCGAAAATCTCTTCAGCCGAGCGGCGGGCCTTTGTCCGGCCCTCTTTCCATCGTGGCCTCATAGCCGTCCACCGCCTACGTTCAAAAAAAGGTATGCAAACTTCTACACCTGAAAGGGAATGCCGGAATTCGCTCACGCCTGGAACACCCGCGACAGCACTTCTCGATTTCAACCGGGTGCTAACAGGCCGCGTTTACGCCACCGTCGATGTAAAACGCTGAACCTATGGCGAATGATGAAGCATCCGAAAGTAACCAAGCCGCCATTTCTGCGATTTCATGCGGCTCCCCCAGTCGTCCGATGGGTTGTGCGGACTCAGCTTTAGCCTTGACCTCCGGATCGGCGAAGGCCGCGGCAGCCAGAGGGGTCAGCGTTGATCCCGGCACGATCGCATTGATGCGGATGCCATCGCGGTCGTATTCCAGGGCAGCCTGTCTCGTGAGGCCGATTGCTGCGTGCTTGCTCGCACCTATGCGGGCAAGTTCGGATAGGCGATTGCTCCGGCCGTCGACGAAGTGTTGACGATGGCTCCTCCCCCTGCCGCAAGTATTGCTGGGATCTCATACTTCAAGCAAAGAAATAAGCCGTTGAGGTTGATGTCGAGGACCTTTTGCCAATCCTGGTACGAAAAGTCCGCTACGGGTCCGCCCGGGCCGATAATGCCGGCGTTGTCGAAAGCTCCGTCCAGCTTCCCGCATGCGGAACTTGCCTCCTGAACCAGTGATTGCACGTCGAACTCATCTGTAATATCGGCCCGCGCGAACTGCGCGGTCCCGCCGGACCGCTGTATGGACTCGACGGTTCCTTTTCCACCCTGCTCGTTCACATCGACGACCGTGACGAGCGCGCCTCGGCGGCGATTAGAAGCGCAGTTTCCTGGCCCATGCCGCTGCCTCCTCCCGTGACAATGATGCTCTTGCCTGTGAGATCAAGTCGCGCATACCCGTTACTAAAATCCATTTCTTCCTTTCAAAACATATTGACTTCGGCATCCGGCCCAAAGTGCGGCTCCACCGTCCAGCAAGCAGATCGATTTTCATCGTCCACGGGCCACTCAGGCCCTTCGTTGGGCGAAAGTGGCTCGGGTCGCGTTATCGCCTCGCACTGCAATGTGGATCACTTCATCACTGTCGTCATAGAGGCCGGCCCATGGGCTCGCTTCCAGATGGCAGGCGAGGGTGGGCCAACCGACCGTGTTTGCCGGGTTTGAGTTGGAAACCGAAGTGCTTCGGGCATCTTTGTGCGGGGTGTGAGTGAACATGGGTTCTCCGTCGGGGGCTGCCTGAGACTTATTTGGATGCTGCAAGAGATGCGGCTGCATGCAACAGTCTTAATGCCATGTCCGGCTGTATCGGGCCCAGTCCGGATGAAACAGTGGCACTAGCGATGTCGTCGATGGAAGGCGTGCTGAGCGCCTTCCATCGACGACGCCAAGGGCCTGGTACTGCAACCAGTGCCCGGAACCTTCGATGTCCCCAATCCGGCCGTCGAACAGGATGGCTATTGGGCTTATCCGTAGTCTTCGTACTTGGTGACTTTGCCGTCGACAACTGTGAAGACTGTGGCGAGGTCAATCCGGATGCTCGCCCCGGCCGGGCCGAAGGGGGTGTCGACTTTGTTTGTTCCCGTGAGAGTGTGCTGCACAACGACGCGGTCACCGTCTGCGATCAGACCGGTCCGCTCAACGAGTGCCCGGTCGGGAATGAGGTCCGGTGTTCCTTTGTACAGATTCATGGTGGCTTCGCGGCCCTCGGTAACGAATCCGCGGTTGTGGTGCGTGAGGTACACGTCCTCGGCCAGGAGGGATTCGAGCTGTGAGAAGTCGAAATCGTTGTAGGCCCGAATGTACTGCTCAACTACTTCGGTGGCTGATGTGGTCATGATGTGCTCCAGTTTTGATTTGTATGTGGTTTGAACTGCTGGCCGTACTAGGCGATGTCTTTGACCTTCGGCATGACTTCCTTGCCCAGCAGTTCCATGGAGTTGTTCCATACTTCAGGGGTGTCCATGTAGTCATAGCTGTATGGCATGAGAACGCCGAAGCCGCCAACGCCTTCGTTGAATTCGTTGATCTTTGCCGTCACAGTCTCCACCGATCCCACAATCCAGACGTTGTCCGCCAGGTACTCCAGGTCGATGTCCTGAGGATCCATTCCCGGGTGCTTGATCAGTCCGCCGAGGATTCCGAATCGCTTGTAGACCGGCAAGATGTACTCGGCCCATGCCTGGCCCATGCCGCCCTCAATGGCTGCCTTACGGGCCTCCTCGTCCGTCTCGCCGACGAAGACGTCGCGCACAACGTGGTGGATGGATCGGTGTGCATCCCTGCCGGCGCCCGCGGCAGCTTCGCTGTAGGTAGCCCAATGCTGCTTGAGAAAGTCATCTCCGGCGTAAACGGACAGCGGCATGAAGCCGCGTTCCCCGGCGAACTTGATGGAGGGGGACTTGGCGCTCAGTCCGGTGACTCCAATGTCAACTTTGCCTCCGTACGGCCGGACGTCACGATGGGGGTGGCTCGGATCGTTTTCCGCCACCGACGCGCTCCAGTACTTTCCTTTGTAGTTGAAGGGTTCTCCGGACCAGATCTTTTCCATGATTTCAAGAGACTCTAGTTCCATCTCGTGGTTCTTGGACATGTCGGTGATGCCGCGGATGGCTGCGTCATCCGGGTAGGCGCCTGCCCCGACACCGAGCACGTAACGGCCCTCGGTTACATGGGTCAAAAAGGAGACCTGCAGTGCCAGGCTTCCGGGCTGGTGGTAAGGCAGCAAATGCGCTCCGGGACCAAGACGGATCTCTTCGGTTTCCAGAGCGGCCGCTGCAATGACGAGTTCAGGGTTGGGAATCGACTCCCACGCCTGCATGGCGTGCTCCCCGATCCAGTACTCGCTGAAGCCAGCCTGGTCGGCGGTCACTGCCTGGTCCACGGCCCACTTGAACACCTCCTTGGGCGTTCGGGACGGTGGAACGAAGGGAGTCTGAAACATGGCGACCTGCATTTGAGCTCCTTTGAACGAATGAGTAACTTGGACCAAATCTAACGACCGTCTGTTTTATTGTTGTGGCTTGGGCCACATGTGTCAAGGCGCCTGCCGCGGCCTGCTAGAGGTCTCTCCGCAGCATGCGCGACGCGGCATCCATGCGGTTGGCACGCTGCGGTAGGCGCCTGGTTCGCGACCCAAGGTGGGGCCTCGTGCCGTCCGTCGAGCTCACTTACCCATCGGGGCGGGGAGCCACACGGTCTGCACCGTTGAATTCCCGCTCCGAGCAGAAGCTCGACACTCCTGGCCCCGGAGGGCTGGCAGAATGGGGCATTGACTGTCACGACCCGCGCCACATACACTAATCTTCCAACCGATTGTTTGGTGGAAGTCGAAACCTTGCCGGCGGTCGCAATAACCATCAGGTGAATCGGGCTATAAGGCCGCGACAGAATTCTTCATCTGAAACTGCCCCCTCTATATCAGGTTCAATCTCAGTCAAGGAGGACTAGAGTCATGGAAAATTCAGTGGCAACGATCGACCCACTTCGGTTTCGATCGGTAATGGGCAATTATCCGACCGGAGTGACCTCAATTACTTCGCTCGATAGAGAAGGGCAACCCGTTGGGATGACAGTGGGAACCTTCACCTCGGTGTCACTAGACCCACCGCTCGTGGCGTTCTTGCCGGACAAGAAGTCGACCACTTTTCCCAAGATCCGGGAGGCAGGGTACTTCTGCGCCAATATCCTTGGCGCGCACCAAGAGTCTGTTTGCCGGAGCCTCGCCCGAAAGGGTGCCGAGAAGTTCACATCTATAGATTGGGTGGAATCCGAGTTCCAGACCCCGCGTATTCAGGGATCGATCGCCTGGATTGAGTGCGACATCGTAGAGGTCTACGAGGCAGGCGACCACTACATCGTAATCGGCGCGGTCAAGGAGCTTGATTCAGCCGATTCACGGCCCCCGCTGTTGTTCTTCCAGGGTGGCTACGGCCGATTTGCTTCCATCTCCCTCACAGCCCCCGCTGAAGCTGACCTTCTCCAGCCGCTACGACTGGTGGATCAGGCCCGGGAAGAGATGTCGACAATCGCTGAGGACCTCGGCGTAGAGTGCTTCACCTCGGCGGCGATCGGCACGCAACTTGTCCTCTTGGGCAACGCGGTTGCTCGGTCGCTGGACGCTCCAAGCCACCAACGCCTTGGCCAGCGCATGCCCTTCAATGCTCCATTGGGATTGCCCATTATCGCGTGGAGCGATGATGAACAGATCAAGGAATGGAGCGCCCGGAGCAACGGTAATTTTGACCAAGCCGGCATTCGAGAAATGACCCAACGGGTCCGTTCCCGTGGCTGGTCCGTGGTCTTGCGCAGCGACGAGCAAGTGCGATTCGAACGTGCGATCAACGACCTACCCCTCAAGGGTGCAACGCGCGAACAAACCGATGAGCTCCTCGCGGCGGTGCAGGCACTGAACCTGGAAGGGTACGAACCGACCGACATTCGCGACGACGAAGAGTACCGGGTTCGATACATCAGTGCGCCCGTGTTCGGCGCCGACGGGGACGTGGTGCTTATGCTCAGCTTGTACCAGCTGCCCAACCGGCTGTCCGGTCGGGAAATCGCCCGCTATCGGGACCGCCTCGTCGAGGGCGCGCAAGCCGTTACTGCCAAGCTCAGTTCAGGTGCACCGGGTTTCGAATGACGTCCTGGCGCGTGGTCTAGACACCTTGCGCACGGCACCGCGGGCACTGGACCCACGGCCCCAGTCACCATCTGTGGGCCGATGACCAGCAGCAGCCAGCCCCTCCCCAGCAGGGAGTTGATAGCGCTTACGCTGCCAATCTGATGGCCTCCCCGCTGCCCGCCGCTCATAAGCGCAACTCGGGCTCGAAGCCCGACGTTCCCCTCTCTCAAGACGCATGCTTCCGATTCGGGTCCGGTCCGCGGTGTCTCCGAGTAAATGAATGAACGATGTACCCGGCGGGCAACTTGCACAGTCCGTAAGTACAAAGGTCCTCATATGGGAAAGAGACTCATGAAAAACGATGTTCGACTCGACGGTCAGGTCGCTGTCGTCACAGGCGGCGCCCGCGGCCTGGGCCGTGCCTATGCCGACCTGCTCGCGGCACGAGGGGCACAAGTAGTTGTGAACAACCGGATACGTTTAGGGACTGAGAGCGAACGTCCGGTAGCAGAGATTGCGGCCGAAGCGATATGCCTCAAGGGTGGTTCCGCTGTGGCGAATACCGCTGACATCGGCACGCAAACCGGAGCCGCTTCGGTGATCGAGTCCGCGTTGGAAGCCTTTGGCAGGATCGATATTCTCATCAACAACGCCGGCATCGTTCACTTCCAGCATTTCGAAAACTATCCCCTGGAGGAGTACCGCGAGATGCTCGCGATACAGTTCGAATCCACCTGGCATATCACTCAGGCCGCATGGCCCCACTTCTGCGACCAAAATTATGGCCGAGTGGTAAATACCGTATCGCGTGCCGCCTTCTTTGGTGACCCACAGGGTGCTGCATATGCGGCCAGCAAAGGGGGCGTATACGGTTTGACACGCGCTCTCGCGGTTGAAGGACAATCCCACGGCATCAAGGTCAACGCCATCTCCCCCACGGCGTGGACCCCGCTGTACTCGCGCGCCCCTGACGTTTCGCCGGAACGGCGGAAGATGCTCGAGGATGACTTCCAGCCTGACCGGGTTGCACCAGTGGTGGTCGCCTTGGCTCACCGTTCCGTACCCTTCACCGGTGAGGTCATCGGCGCAGCAGGAGGGCATGTCAGCCGCATTTACGTCACGCAAACCCGAGGGGTTCAACTGGACGCCTCCGTTTCACCTGAGACGATCATCGAGAGCTTCCCTAAGATTTGGGACGAAACGGAGTCTGCTCCGATGGGGCTCGTCGTGGCCGACGCCCGAGGAAGCGGGACGCCAGTCACCGAAAATCCGTTCTCTTCTAAACCGATCATCTGAGTGCCTCACGTCCCTCCAACCGCCCCCGATACCCGCGACCACCACTGTGCCCCGGGGCTCTCCGCAGGGCCGCTCCACTGCTCCATCGACGCTGGACGCTCGACGCTCGACGCTGGACGCCGCATTCTGCAAGCGGATGGATGCGCCCGATATCAGACGTTCGTGCCCATCCCGCTCGCCCGCTCGACCTCTCTGACTCCGGCAGAGCCTGATCAGAAAATGTCACCGAATCCGACGTGCCGAAGGAAGGATCCCTATTTTGGAGTGCTGCAGAATGGCGTTGCTTTCGCCGCGTGAAGGGTTGAGTCGGAACGAGTTCGAAGAGTATTGGCTGCGCCGGCATGGTCCGCTCGTAGCAAGGACCCCAGGGTACGGCCGCTATCGCATTCACTATTCCCAGGATCATGTGCACGCACAGGGACCCTGGGGCGGGCCTTTCAGCTATGCGGGACTCGCCCAGGTCCTGGCTCCCGCAACGGCCGAAGTCCCGCCCAGCTTCTCGGAGACACCGCAGTTTCGCGACCGAATCCTGCCCGACGAACAAAAGTTCTTGAACAGGCAAATCAGCGTGGCCTTCGCTGTTGATCAGGTTCAACTCACGCAAGGTCACGGAGCCCACAAGGTGGTCATGCTATCGGCTCCTGGTTCCGGCCTCGGTACGGAGGAGATCCGCTTTGAGTACCTGCAGCATTACCTGCCCGAAGCCGGCGGAAATCGGCTTTTGGCCGCCCAGGTGGCCGGCTGGACGGTCGGTTTCGTCACCAGCCCGCTAGCCAGCATGGACGGGACCCAAACCAGCATCCTAGAATCCTTCATCTGTGTTGAAGAAGTCTGGTTTGCGACTCGCCAAGCGATGATGGCCTGGGGTTCGGAACTGACCTCGGGCCCTGCGTCCGTCGTTCGTCGTCGGATGTTTTCAGAGGAGGCCTCCTCATCGTTCGTATCTCGTGAGTACGTGTTCTTTCGCGACGGTAAGCCAACCGAAATAGCATGAGCAGATGTTGGCGGCCGTCGTCCGTTTGTTGCCGGCCTCTCCATGCATGGTCGTCTGCCCCGGTCTGCTGACGCCCGATCGAGGCATTTTTACCGCAGGGCCCGCAGCCTGCCTGTATAGTCAAAGAGCGGAGGAGTGCCTGCTGGAGCGGGTGGCTAATTTGAGCCCGACACTGCACACTGGGACCGCCAAAGGCCTGCGTGACAATCGGTGGGCGATTAATGAGCCGGAGTCTGGCATCGAAATGGCGTGGGATCCCGCAAGCGACTTTGGTGACAAAGAGCCTATGATTCTGAGTCGACCGGCTCCTTCTTCGTTGTTCGGTCTCGAATGTAGAGCGCCAGGGCCCTGCCCTGGCACTACACGCTACCTGCTGACTTTGCCCGTGAGATTGGCAATGGGGCGAAGGATGAGCGGCCGCGAACCTACCCATGCAATCGCCATGATGACTACAGACGCGGCGAAGAGCCAAAAGCCAAGCCAGGACGACGCGGAGGACTCCGCAGCGTACATGTGATTGAGGTTTCGCAGCGCCCCTGTCGTAAGAACCAGGGCAACATGCACGATCACAAAGCCGACGAAGAAGAACATGACTGGAAGGTGGACGGCCCGTGCAAGTTCGATTGGGTAGGCCCTGTTGAGCTTTTCCGTGCTCTTTGGCCACAGCGGGGACATCCGCACGCCTGTCAGGGCGGCGAGGGGGGCAGCCAGAAACACAATGGTGAAGTAGGCCAGCATTTGGAGACTGTTGTAGTTGACCCAGCCGTTCTCCGTGGGCCAGTCCAGGGAAAGGTACTGCAGCGCGGCCGACAGTGCGTTGGGAAACGCTTCCCAGCTGGTCGGCACCAGCCGGACCCAGTGGCCGCTGACGGCCAAAAGTACAGAAAAGACCAGTCCGTTCAGCAGCCACAGGATGTCGACGGTGAGATGGAGCCAAAGGTCAAGCGAGATCTTCGTCGGCGGGTTCTTGGTCCGTATGAACCCCTTGTTGTTACGGGTCCAATAGGCAGGGGGGCGGGTGACCGTTCGCACGCGCCACCCGGACTTGATGATGAGGACAAGGAAGAATGCGTTGAGGAAGTGCTGCCAATTTAGCCAGGCGGGGATCCCGACAGGCGATCCGGCCGGCAACGGTGTCTCGCCGGGATAAGTCCTGAGGAAGTCCTGGACCGCGGGAAAGTCTCTTACGAGCCGCGCAACCAGCACGAGTGCGGCCAATGTGAGCACCGCGGCGGGGATGATCCAGACAAGAGGAAACCACTTGCTCTTCGTCATTTGAGTGTCTTTCTTTACGGGCCAGAGCATGAGGCTGCCTGTCTAGACTTGTTGTCTCTGGCGTTCGCCGATTGCTTGAATAAGCTGGGGCACGATCGTGAAGACATCCCCCACCACGCCGTAGTCGGCGATATCAAAGATCGGCGCATCCTGGTCCTTATCGACGGCGACAATGACTTTCGAGGTCTGCATCCCGGCCCGGTGCTGGATTGCGCCAGAGATCCCAAGTGCGATGTAGAGGTCGGGCGAAACAGTGATGCCCGTCTGTCCCACCTGTCGAGTCTGGGGTGCATAGCCGGCATCAACGGCAGCGCGCGAGGAACCCACGGCTGCGCCAAGCGCGTCGGCCAGCTGTTCGACGAGGACGAAGTCATCCTTGGAGCCCAGGCCCTTACCGCCGGAGACGACCTTTTTTGCAGTCCGAAGGTCGGGCCGACTTGAGGTCTCTCCCGTGGCGTGCACGTTGCCCAGCGCGGCAGCTCCGGCTGGATCAACGCTCACGGATGCCGTTGTCACCTCCGGGGCCACAGCGGTCACAGCGGAGGCTTCGAAGGCGCCCGGGCGGACTGTGATGATCATCGGAGCGCCACCGTTTGCAGAGGCCTCCACAACGAAAGATCCTCCAAAGACCGAATGAGTCGTCGTGAAAGCGTTGTCGCTCTTCGTGATCGCAACGACATCGGCATTGACAGCAGCGCCGAGGCGAACCGCAGCCCGGCCAGCGATATCCTGACCGTCGTGAGTGTGTGAGAGCAGAATCGCTTGCGGGTCGAACTGGTGTGCCGCTTGCGTCAGGCCTTCAAGTTGGGGTGCGGTCAAGGCGGTGTGGGCGTGTTCATTTTCGGCAATGAAGACCTTCTCGGCTCCAAGGGCACCCAGCTTTGTTGCCACTGCCTCCCCGGCGCCTGGCGGTACGGTAGCCACTGCCACGGGAATTCCCCATTGGGCGGCCGCTGAAATCAGTGCTTGCGTGTCTCCGCGGACGTCCCCCGAGGGAGAGATGTCGGCCAGAATCAAAATGTGGGACATGGTGGTTCTCCTTAGGACCTAGAGCAGGCGGTTCTGTGCCAGAAATTCGGCGAGGTCGCGGCCGGCGTTGCCGGAGTCGACGATCTTGATGCCGCCGCTGCGTGCCGGCCGTTCACGGGATGAGACGATGACAGAAGAAACGGGACGTGCGGCATCGACGCCGAGTTCGGCGAGGGTAACTGTCGTGTAGGGCTTCTTTTTTGCACTCAGAATTCCCTTAAAGTTCGGGAATCTTGGATCGGGCAACCGTTCCGTAATTGATGCCACGGCGGGAAGATTCGCTGAGACCTCCACCATGCCACTGTCTGCGCCTCGAACACCCGACACCCGGTTCCCGGATATTTCGATGGATTCCAGGAACGTCACGTGGGGAACACCGAGGTGTTCAGCAACCATGGCTGGGATCATGCCTCCCCTGCCATCGGTGGATTCGTTACCGGCAATAACGAGGTCGAAGCCCTCATTCTGGATGAGAACGGACAGCGCTTCGGCGGTCAGCAGCATGTCAGCGCCGCGCAGGGCCTCGTCTGCCAAGTGAATGGCTGAGGTGGCGCCCATGGCCAGCCCCTTGCGCAACGACTTGGACGCGGAGGACGGGCTCATTGACACGACTATGACCTCCGTCGACTTGTCCGATCCCTTGATAGTGAGCGCCGCCTCGATCGCGCGTTCGCCAATCTCATCCAGCACGGGATCGACGGACTCCCGGTCAACCCTGCCGCTGGCAGGATCCAACTTCCGCTCACCCCAGGTGTCCGGTACTTCTTTCACAAGAACAAGGATCTTCATCGTCCCCGCCTTTCTATGCTCGAAGATTGCAGCCCCTTCAGGCTGTTGACAGCCGCCGGGCAGGTATCCCGAAGTCTCAATGCTTCGTCTAACCAGTAAAGCAGCAGGGACACCATTTAGTCAACCATCCGTTTGGTAGATTCAGCGTTCGGGGATGGCTGGCACACAATGGTGCGCCGACTGGCGAGCCTGATGCTGATGGGCTTAGGACAGCCGTTCGATGACCATGGCCATCCCCATGCCGCCGGCGACGCACATAGTTTCAAGACCGAACTGCTGGTCGCGGGCAACGAGCGAATTCATCAGCGTTGTTGTGATCCTGGCCCCGGTCATGCCGTAGGGGTGACCGAGTGCGATGGCACCACCGTTGACGTTCAGCTTTTCGTCGGGAATCCCAAGTTCGCGTTGGGATGGAAGCACCTGCGCAGCAAAGGCTTCATTCAGCTCGAACTGGTCGATGTCGTTGATTGTCATCCCTGCCAACGCCAAGGCCTTACGGGAGGCCTCGACAGGACCGAGTCCCATGATCTCCGGAGACAGTCCGGAGGCGGCTGTGGAGACGATCCTGGCCAAGGGAACGATACCGAGCTCTCTGGCTTTGGTGTCGCTCATCAGTACCAGAGCTGCTGCACCGTCGTTGATGCCGCACGCGTTTCCTGCGGTAACTAGTCCATCTTCGCGGAAGATCGGGGCAAGCGCGGCCAGGCCTTCCAGGGTCGTGCTGGGCCGGGGAGCGTCGTCCTTTGCAAGGAGGGTGCCGCCCGGAAGCGGGACCTGCGTTATGTCCTTTTCCCAGAATCCTGCGACTCTGCTGGCCTCTGCCTTGCGCTGGGACCAGTAGGCGAATTCGTCCATATGCTCACGGGTCACCCCGTACATGCTCGCGACATTTTCAGCGGTTGTTCCCATGTCCATGTAGAGATTGGGGCTGCGGCGCTGGTCCCGAGGATCTTGCCAGATGCCGTCCTGCCTCATTCCTTGGCCGGTTAGGAGGGGGTTCCTCGCTGCCTCGGAATCAGGATTCCCGGGAGTCAACCGGGAGACGCTTTCGACGCCGGCGGAGACCATCACATCGGCTTCTCCCGCCCGGATTGCATGGAATGCCATTCGTGTCGTTTGCAGACTGGATGCGCAGAAGCGGTTGACTGTCGCACCGGGGACCCCGTCCAGGCCAAGCAGCACAGCAACCGCACGTGCGATATTAAAGCCTTGCTCGCCACCGGGAAGGCCGCAGCCGACGAGGATGTCCTCGATCAATGCCGGGTTCAGGGCGGGAACCTTGTCCAGGGCACTGCGAAGGATATGCGCGGCCAGGTCATCGGGGCGGACTTGGGTCAAGGAGCCCTTGAATGCCCGACCTATAGGTGACCGTGCGGCGGAAACAATGACGGCTTCAGGCATCGTTCAGGACTCCTGCAGCGAGTTCCCGCAGCGTTGTGATGTGCCGAAGTGAGAAATGCAGGCCCATTTCCCAGGTAAAGCCCAGGCCGCCGTAGGTCTGGATGGAGAGCTGGACGGACTTCAAGCTCTGGGCGAAGGACTGTGCGACGGCCTGCCGCGTGCTGGCGTCGTCAAGACTGGCCCAGATGGCCGCGGTCTGCGCCACTTCAGCAGCGATGTGTGCATTGGCCAAGTGGTGCTTGACGGCCTGGAAGCTGCCAACAGGCTTGCCGAACTGTTGCCGCTGTTTTGTGAATTCAATAGCCTCCTGAAGCACCTTCGCTGCCCGGCCGGCCGCCTCAGCGGCCCAGATGACGGCAAGCTCGCGGCGTGCTTCCGCGCTCAGACTTGTCGTTCCCGGGGATGACGCCGCAAGCAAGCTGGGTGCGAAGTCCAGCGGGTTTCCCCCCTCAAAGGCGCGGACAGGGGAACCATCGGCGACTGAATCAATGATTGAGATACCGGGGACCTGGCCGAAAGGCACGAAGCCCGTTCCGTTTGGCAAGGTGCGCACCGGAACGCTCAGCGTCACCGGACCCTCCGCTTCGGCCGCGGCTACTGAATGCCGTTTCACCGCCAGGCTCGTTACCAGTGGAAGCTGAATGAGGGTCTCGCCCCACGCCCCGGCAATCTCAACGAGGTCTCTGAGGCTGGTGGAGTCCTCGTCCTCAATGACGCCAGCCAGATCCCACCCAGCGTCTCCGAGGACCTCCCAGGCAACCGGGGGCTTTCCTTCAATGTACGTGGCGATGGTGGCGCCGGCCGTAGCCTTTGTCATCGCATCGCGAATCGCCTCGGCGACGGCGATACCGATTTCGCCGGCAGCTGTTTTAACCATGCTCATCGTGGCAGCCCCAGAATTCTCTCGCTAATGATGTTTCGTTGAATTTCCGAGCTGCCGGAGTAGATGGAGGCTGCCCGTGTCTCGAGGTACTGCAGCCGCCAGTGTTCGACGTTGGTGGCGTCGGCTGTTTCGAGTCCTAGTTCGGCGATCTGTTGCCACAGTTCGCTCCACCAAAGCTTCAGCACGGAAGCGGCCTTGAGGAACTCCGCGGAATCCTTGTCGTAGTCGATCGATTTCATGACCTGCCACCGAATGAGCTCGACGCGGGAGTCGTAGTCTTCGAGCTGCCGCTGGTACTCAGGCAGATGACCGATGGCCCGCTGGAGGCTATCCATGTCAGCGCGGATCTCCACGTAGCGGCTCGCGGCTTCCACGCCGCCACGCTCGTTGGCGAGAACGGTCATGGCGACCTTCCACCCGTCGCCTTCACCGGCAACCCTGTCCTCGTCGGCCACAAACACATTGTCAAACTGGACCTCGGCGAAGTGCGTCAGTCCTGATGACTGCCGGATCCCGCTGATGGAAACCCCGGGCTGCTTCATATCCAGCAGGAACATGGTCAGGTTCTTGTGACGGGCAGCTGCCGGGTCGGTCTGGGCCAATAGCAGGCAACGGTCGGCGACACTGGCGAAGCTGGTCCATATTTTCCGGCCAGTGACAGCGTATCCGCCGTCCACTTTGACCGCACGGCACCGGACACCTGCAAGGTCGGAGCCGGCATCCGGCTCCGAAAATCCCTGGCACCACACTTCGTCACCGTTGAGGATCTTGGGAAGGAAGCGCCCGAGCTGGTATTGCGTCCCGTGAGCGACAAGGGTGGGCGCGGTAAGAATCCGGCCGATACGCGCCAGTCCGTCAGGAGCCTGGGCTCTGCCGGCAAGGTCCGCGAAGATCACTTCTTCGGCTACGTCGAGTCCCTGACCACCGAACTCCTTGGGCAGCGAGAGGCCAGCGTACCCTCCGCGGTGCAACTGCCGGTCCCACTCACGGCGGATCTCGTAGCCCTCCTCTTCGGTCATGACGCTGCGGTGTGTGCGCCAGCGTTCCGGGACGTTCTCTTCCAGCCATTGACGGGCGGCCTCAGCGAAGCCCTTCCGCGATGCAGTTTCAGTTTCTGTCGGCATGACTTCCTTGTCGTTAGAACTAACCAAACGATTGGTTGCTTACGCTACCATAGCGGCGTGGTGAGCGGAAGGCTTTGGTCTTCATCCTGGGTGGCTTAAACGATTGCCAGGGGGCGGACCGGAGAGCCGGTCCCCCCGCCTATCCTCAGCGGGACCGCGAGGAAGGTGAAGTCGGTGATTCCCGCCTCACCCAAAGCCTCGAGGTCCATGGATTCCATGATGGGAATTCCGTTCTCCACCAGGTTATGAACGTGCACGGGAAGGTTGATGATCTTTGAATCAGGTTTGTGCTCGTAATTCATGGTGTCAGAACCCGTGGCGGTGATACCCCGCCGGCTTAGCCATTGAGCACCGTCCAGAGTTACTCCGGGCAATCCTGTCGACAGGCCGATGTAGCGTTCCGGGTCGTGCCAGTATTTCATCCAACCCGTCCGCACGAGGACGATTGATCCCTTCTGGGGTGCCGGCTTATCCGCGAACCAGCGCTCAAAGACCTCTGCTCCGATACCGTCGGAGGGCGTAAGGTCCCTGCCGAACAGTTTCGGCAGATTGACCAGATGGCCCCTCCCAATCATGGGCAAGGTTTCCTCAATGCTTCCAACATCCAGGCCCGCATTGCCGTCCGGCCCCGTAGCAACGCTTCTTTCGCCGTACACTTTGCCGTCCTTGGAGACGTGACCCAGGGCGTCAACGTGTGTGCCCACATGGGCTCCCATGGAGATCATTTCCATAGCCGCTGACACGCCGCCCTGGTATCCGTGGCCGCCATGTGTCTTTGCCATGGCAAACGAGTAGGGCGGGTGGTGCGGATGGCGGGCCATGCCGTTTTCCAGTTTCACGGCCAGGTCGAAGACCCGGACCCGTCCCTGGATTTGGATGTCAATCTCCATTTCGGCGAAGCCGCCGGACCAGTTAGTCAACATAATTCCTTTCGTTGCAGTGAATACGTAATGATGCGAAGCAGCTACCGGCAACAGTGTGGTGACCCAGGCATGTCCGTCAAGTCTTCAGCCACGATTCAAACCAGTCAAGCGTTTGGTAGGTATTCAGGCGGGTGAATCGACCATCGCGGCCGCAGGACCTTGTGAATCTACCATACGTTTGATAGGTTCGTTTGATGTCCAGCATACCTATTGCCGAGTTCTGCGGGGGCGCCCAGTGGTCCACGCGCTGACCGCGAAGCTGGTTCCGCGTGGGCTTTCTCCCGGTGTCTCGTTTGTCGTCTACGTCTTGGGGAGCGTCGCCGCATTTGCCGCGGCAGCGGCCCCCACGCCTCTTTATGACCGGATGCAGCAGGACTGGGAGTTCCCTTCCGGGCTGCTGACGGCTGCCTTTTCCATCTATGCAGTGACCCTGTTGCTCGCATTACTGTGTGCCGGCAGTCTCGCGAACCATGTAGGGGTCAGACCGGTTCTCGTTCTCGGATTCACCGGAACCGCCATATCCATGCTCGTTCTGTGTTTTGCGGATTCAATTGGAGCGGTCATAGCTGCCCGCGGCGTTCAGGGAGCCGCCACCGGAGCCGTCATCAGTGCCTTGGGAGCTGGCATAGTCCGCTTTGCGCCTTCTTCCAGATCTTCGGTGGGGCCTACCATAGCGGCCCTGGCACCACAGTTGGGGTCAGCACTTGGGGCTATCGGCGCCGCCGTGGCCCTGACCTTGCCGACGGCTCCAGCCCCGGTCGTTTTCGGGTCCTATACCTTCCTGCTCTTCGGGGTAGCGGTCGTGTGCGTATGGCTGCCAGAGGCTCAAGCAAGAGCCGCAGGGGCATGGAGATCGATGCTCCCGTCCGTTGCGGTTCCGCTGTGTGCCCGCGCGGAATTTGTCCGGGCCGCTCCATTGGTGATCTCCGGCTGGATGCTGGGCGCACTTTACTTAAGTCTGGTACCCGTCATCGTTCGTGCGACTTTGGGCGGGCAGGTTGCCATGATGGGTGGACTGGCCACAGGTCTGTTCTGTCTTGTTGCCGCCGGGGCGGGGGCATTCTGTGGGCGTATGCGTCCGCGCACCTCAGCTGTGTGGGGTGCCTTATTGATGGCTAGCGGCGCTTTGGCCTTGGCGGCATCGGTGCTCTTCAGCGATTTTCCGCTCTTCGCAGCAGCGACGCTTCTGACTGCATCAGGGTTCGGTGCAGGGAATGCAGCGGCCTTCAGGCTGGTCGTTTCGCGCGTACCGGAACGACAACGTGTGCAAGTCTTCTCAGCCTTGTACGTCGTGAGCTATCTGGCCTTCGGGCTTCCCGTTGCTCTGACCGGTGGCTTGGCCGACGCTCTGGGTCTGGCTACAGCAACCATCATTTATGCATTCGCTATCGGCATGCTTGCTCTGGGTGGCGGCATAGCCCAACTGCGTATGGTGCCAGGTCGCCGGCTTTCGAAGAGCGGCTGAAGAAAACCCCGGTGACTATCGAACACATGCGTTCTTGCCGACGGGTCTGCTTCGGGTATGTGGGCATAGCCAGCTTTGTTCGGACACAAGGGATGAGTTGTTACGAATTCCGCCGGCCGCCAGGGGACAGTTTCCTGCCGCCATCCCACAAGGGTTCGGCGCAAGAATAATGGGCGACCGGGGACAAGGTCCCCGCCACAAGAGGAGACGGCGGGATGGGCAAGAACCCTCGTAGCTGCCAGCAGCAGACGCTGCGACGGCACGGCGCTTACATCTAGGTACTGCGGGGAGGGAGGATCGAACTCTTGATCATCTCAGTAAACGCCTGGACGGCATCCTCGGCCGGGATCTGGCTCCCTGATCTCGGCGGCCAGGTGCGAACATTGTTCAGGGCGCCCAGTACGAAACGCGTGACGAGCCTGACATCGATGTCTTCGCGGACGTCACCCTCGGTGCGGGCTTTTTCCAGGAGCTCCTGAATGTAGTGAAGGTAGTTCCTGCTGTCTTGGCGCGCTTTCTCACGGCGGGCTCCGGTGAGGTGTCGGCTCTCGGTGAAGAAAATGTTGGCGCGTTCGACGTTGGCCAAGTGCCAGGCAGCTGACTGCTTCAGGTACTCCAGCAGCTCCTCGAGTGCGCTCGACTCCGATGCCTTGACCCGCGCGACGATCTCAGCATTCTGCTGGTGTGACTCCTCGAGGATCCGGAACAGCAGCTCTTCCTTGGAGCTGAAGTAGTGGTACAAGCTTCCCTTCAGGACCCCGACACGATCGGCAACCTCCTGAATGGTGGTTGCTGCGTAGCCGCGCTCTGACATCACCTCAACGGCGGCCGCCATGACGTTTGCGTCACGGTTGCGGCGCATCCCGTCCGACGCCGGACTGCTCGTGGCAGTTTTAGCCGTGGCAGTTTTGGCCATGGTCTTTGTCCCTTCGCTGTGCGTACCCAGATTCTACCGGTTGTTAGGTTGACATGATACTTGCGGCGGTTGCATCCAGAAGTGGAATGCCGACCAGTGCTTCCAAGTCCCGGATGGACATATCGACATAAAGATCCAGGACTCGAACCCCGTCCTCGCCGAGTTCAAAGAGGGCATGATCGGTATATACGCGCTCGACGCACTCTGCACCGGTCAGCGGGTAGTCGCAGGCCGTGACCAGCTTGCTCTCACCGGATTTCGTCAGAAGGTCCATCACAACGTAAACATGCTTGGCTCCCATGGCCAGATCCATGGCGCCGCCTACTCCTGGGATTGCAGTGGGTGAGTTGGTCCGCCAGTTGGCGAGATCTCCCCGCACAGAAACTTGAAAAGCCCCCAGAACGCAGTAGTCGAGGTGCCCCCCTCGCATCATGGCGAATGAGTCGGCGTGGTGGAAGTAGGACGACCCGGGGACCTCGGTCACGTAGATCTTCCCGGCATTGATCAGGTCTTCATCCACCTCATTGCCAGCTGCTGCCGGACCCATACCGAGCAAACCGTTTTCGGTATGAAGGATGATTTCGCGGTCATCGGGAAGGAAGTCGGCTACGAGGGTGGGTACCCCGATGCCCAGATTCACGTAGGAGCCGTCCGGTATATCCAAAGCTACCCGTGCCGCGATCTGCTGGCGTGAAAGTGTCATTTATGCAATTCCCTTACTGAGTTGGCCGCTTGCCGGCACCTGAAACAGACGATCCACATATATTCCCGGAGTTACAACGATCTCGGGGTCGATGCCTCCAAGCGGAACTATCTCATTGACCTCGACGATGGAAGTTTTTGCTGCTGCCACCATGAGGGGGCCAAAGTTCCGGGCAGTTTTGCGGTAGATCAAATTCCCCCAGCGGTCAGCCTTGAAAGCCCGTACGAGAGCAAAATCGGCGTGGAGAGCTTCCTCCAGGACATACGATTTGCCGTCGAAGCGCTGGACTGGCTTACCTTCGGCAAGCTCAGTGCCATAGCCTGTTTGGGTGTAAAAGGCTGCGATCCCGGCCCCGGCAGCACGGATTCTTTCGGCAAGGGTTCCCTGGGGGACCAGTTCAAGCTCTATTTGTTTGGCCAGGTACAGCTCGTCAAAGACAGTGGAGCCGATAGCCTTCGGGAAAGAGCAAATGACTTTTGCTACCCGCTTGGCTGCGAACAACTTCGCGATCGCATCGCCGCCGGCTCCGGCGTTGTTGTTGATAATGGTGAGGTCCCGGGCTCCTGTCTCGAGGAGAGCTTCGATGAGTTCCACAGGCTGCCCGGGGGGGCCGAAGCCACCGACCATCACTGTGGCGCCATCGCCAATCCCAGCCACAGCGGCTTCTGCGCTGGTCACTTCTTTGTTTATCACGGGCACTCCTTCGTGGCCACGGCCTGTTTCTGTTCCCCACGCCCAGATCGCTCTTAAGAACCCGTGGCGTGTCAGGCACTTAACTTGTCCTCCACTGTATCAAACAAACATTTGGATGGTAGGGGTTTCGGTGATGGGGATGAAAATGGGCGGGGAATGATTGACCCGCAAGTTGACAGGGGGTAGCCTCGAAACCACCAATCGATTGTTTGATAAAGATTTTCCAGCCCACAGGTCTTGCGAACGGCCTGCGTGACGCCGGTCTGCGCGCCCGCCCACGGAAGCACCTGATCACGCAAAAGACTACAGAGAAGTAGGAGACATTTGAATGACAATCTCGCCAGGTGACATAAACAGCATCGTCAAGGCTCTGCAGGAGTCGGATTGGGACGAGGCCACGGTTGTCGTGGGGGACGTCAAGATTGCCGTTGCCCGCAACGGCATGCACGCGACGCAGCCTCCGGCTCCGGTCGATTCTGTGGTTGCCGCCGGCGAGCCGCCGGCGTTGTCATCCCCCGTTCCCGCTGTTCCGGCGCCCGCCGCCCCGGCGGCACCTGCTGCCCCAGCCGCAATACCGGCGTCCCAGGCTCCGTCGTCAGCTGAAACAGACGTGCTGGTAACGTCCCCTACGGTTGGAGTGTTCTGGAGTGCTCCTGAGCCAGGCGCTCCTCCCTTTGTCGAAATCGGCAGCACCGTGGCTGAGAATGACGTAGTCTGCATCGTCGAGATCATGAAGCTCATGTCTCACGTAGCTGCGGGAACGTCCGGAGTCATCACGGCAGTTCACGCAAAGGCCGGAGACGCTGTCCAGTTCGGCAGCCCCCTGTTTAGCATCCGTCCGGACGCGGGCTAGACCGATGCGCAGAATCCTCGTTGCCAATCGCGGTGAAATTGCGGTCCGGATCATCCGCGCCTGTTTTGACGAAGGAATGGAGAGCGTCCTGGCGGTTTCCGATGCTGACAGGAATTCGCTCGCAGCCCGACTGGCTGATCAGGTGGTGGTCATAGGACCTGGCGCCGCATCCGAGAGTTACCTTTCGGTGCCCCGTATCATCCAGGCCGCGCTGAACAGTGATTGCGACGCCATTCACCCCGGCTATGGCTTCCTGTCCGAACGCGCAACCCTCGTCGACGCCTGCGAAGAGAATGGAATTACCTTTATCGGTCCGCCGGCATCGGTGATGCGGGAATCCGGCGACAAACTGCTGGCCCGGGCCGCCGCTGAATCTGTTGGGATCCCCACCGGAAAAGGCACGCCCGGCTTGACGGACCTGGCCGAGGCCATTCGGGCTGCCGATGCCCTTGATGCCTATCCCCTTTTGCTGAAGGCATCCGCCGGTGGCGGTGGTCGCGGCATGACCATTGTGCGCGGCCCTCAAGATCTGCGCGAAGGGTTCATCCGCTCGAGCACCGAAGCGGAGAAGGCCTTCGGTGACGGCACCGTCTACCTCGAGCCCTACATTGAGAAGGCGCGGCACATCGAGGTGCAGCTGCTCGCTGATGCCCATGGCAACGTGTGCCACCTCGGAGAGCGCGATTGTTCCGCGCAGCGCCGCTACCAAAAGATTATCGAGGAAGCTCCCAGCGCCGGCCTGCCCGACGCTCTCGTAGAGCGCATCAGGAGCGCGGCGGTTTCCCTAGCTAAGGCTTTGGATTATCGCGGCGCTGCCACATGTGAGTTTCTCGTTGACGTCCAGCGCGATACCTTCGTCTTCCTTGAGGTGAACGCGCGCGTCCAGGTCGAACACCCTGTGAGCGAGGCCGTGACTGGTATCGACATTATTCGCGAGCAGATCCGCATCGCCCGGGGGGAGCCGTTGTCGTTTATGCAGGACGATGTCCAAATCCAGGGTCACGCCATCGAGTGCCGGATTAACGCTGAGGACCCCCGAAATGGATTCCTTCCATCACCGGGACTCGTTACTGAGTGGACAGTCCCTTCCGGGACCGGGGTGCGGGTAGATACGTACATGCAGGACGGAGCAACTGTCTCCCCGTTTTATGACTCACTGATCGCCAAGATCATCGTCCACGGCCGGACCCGCGAGGAAGCCATCGACAAAATGGCCAACGTCCTCCGCAAGTCGCGGGCGGTGGGGATCTCAACGACCCTCGCCCTCCAGCTCGAAATTATGAACGACACCCGGTTCCGAACCGAACCGATTACCACCAAATGGCTCGAAGAGTCATTCCTGGCCAGCAACTAGTTCCTCCTCCCCCGCAGAGCCTCTCCGCCCGGGACCGCACCCTGATTGGACCAATATGCACATCGATTTCGTCGACCAGACCCTGCGGGACGGTCAACAGAGCCTATGGGGTCTGCGCATGCGGGCCTTCGAGGCCGCAGGTGCCCTCCCCCATCTGGCCTCCACCGGCTTCAAAACCATTGACCTGACCGGGCCTGGGATGTTCACCGTCCTGACCCGGGACTATTTTGACGACCCATGGGATACCACTGATTTCCTCGTCGCGGGACTTCCGGGGAACACCCTCAGGGCCGGCATGCGCACTTACAGCGTCATGGGGTTCGCCCACGCACCGGAATCCATCATCGATCTCTGGGTCAAGACCCTGATCAAGCACGGGGTTACCAGCTTCTGGCTTTACGATGTGGCCTACGATATGCCCACGATGAAGCGGCTCGTTGACGTGGTGGTCGCTGAAGGCGGGGAAGCTGTTCCTACCGTTATGTACGGGCTGACCAGTGTTCACGGCGATGATTTCTTCGCTGACAAGGCACGTGAAATGGCGTCCTGGAACGGTGTCTCAACCGTCGAGCTGGAAGACGCTCCCGGAATCCTCACCCCGGACCGGGCTAAAACCCTGCTTCCAGCGCTGAAGAAAGCCGTCGGGGACGCGACTCTCGAACTACACTTCCATGCCAGCACGGGCCAGGCCCTGCACAACTACATCATTGGCGTCGAGGCCGGCATCAACGTTCTTCACACCGCTTCGCGGCCCATGGCCAACGGCGTCTCACTGCCCTCCACCGAGGCCATGGTCAACATCATCGAACACATGGGCCACACCCATTCGCTCGACAAGAGCAAGTTTGCGCCGGTCGCAGATCACTTCACCCGCACCGCGGAGGAAGGTGGCCACCTGCTCGGTGTCCCAGCCGAGTACGACCCCCGGGTATATGATCACCAGCTGCCTGGAGGAATGACCGGAACCCTCCTGCGCCAGCTTGGACAGCACGGCATGACAGACCGGTTCCCTGAAGTCCTCGCTGAAATCCCCCGAGTGCGAATCGACTTCGGCGAGCCGATCATGGCGACACCCTTCTCACAGTTCGTCGGAATCCAGGCAGTCCTTAACATCATTACCGGGGACCCCTACAGCATGAGCCCCGACGAAGTCGTTCACTATCTCCTTGGCCACTACGGCCCGATCTATGGCCCGGTTAACCAGGACGTCAAGGACCGCATCCTATCCTCACCTCGTGCCCGCGAAATTGCCGAAAAATGGGAACGCCCCAACCCCAGCCTCAGCGAAATCCGAAGCAATTTCCCTTCCGGCATCTCCGATGAAGAACTTCTCCTTCGGTTCATGAACTCCAAGGATGAGGTTGACAAGACCCTGGCACGGGGACCGGTCCGCAAAGACCCACGCCGTGCAGCAGACGCAATGGTCGCCAACATTGTCGATCTTGTCGCCGAGAAGAGCCGCGCTACGTCCCTTTCACTCGAGACTCCCCCCTTCAGCCTCAACCTCCGCAAGAAGGGCACGATATAGCATGACCTTTCCCACTTACTCCGCGATCGTCCTGGAACTGGAAGGCCACGTCGCGCAAATCACTCTAAACCGGCCAGAGCGGCTCAATGCACTCAACGACAAGCTCCTTGACGAGCTCGACGCCGCCTTCGACTACCTTGCCGGCGTCGAGCACCGGGCAGTAGTGATCAAGGGTGCCGGCAGGGCTTTCTCGGCAGGCTACGATGCAGGCTCCGACTCGAAAGAAATAGGCTACGCCGATGAGCGCAGCGCCGTTGAGGACCGTGATCGGCAGCTCCGCAACATCGAAATTTTCACCAAGATATGGCGCCACCCACTTCCGGTCATCACACAGGTTCACGGGTACTGCATGGCAGGCGGCACGCAACTGTGCATCTTCAGCGATATCACTATCGTGGCCGAAGACGCAGTCATCGCCGCTTCCCCAGCCCTACCGATTGGCGGGGGGTTCATTTCTCCAATCTGGGCCACACTTGTCGGGCCTAAACGCGCAAAACTCATGTCCTTTGACGCTGGCCACCGAATTGACGGCCGGACAGCGGCGCAATGGGGATGGGCAACCGAAGCTGTGCCCTCCGACCAGCTTGACGAGTACGTACGTGACCTGGCAGTCTCAATTAGCCGCACGCCGGCCTCCATCCTAAAATTGAAGAAGGAGGCCGTGAACCGGGTGGCCGAATTGCAGGGGCTTATCGCGATCAGCCGAATGGGAGCCGAAACGGACGCCCTGTTGCATCTGACCCCCGAAATCCAGAAGCTGCAGGCATCGATCAAAGAACGCGGCCTCAAAGGTGCCATCTCGCACTTCAACGAAGTGGGACTGTAATGACCGAAGCAGAGTTCTGCCAATACGACGATCTTCCGCTCCTTGCCCCGCTGGGTATCCGCACCTCATGGGGCAAGCTCGACGGATCACTTGGAACCCTGGATCTGCTTGCTGACACGGCCGTCCGGGAGGCCGCACAATCGGTAGCCAGCGGCCAGGTTTTATCCCTCTCTCTTGAGAGTGACCTCCTTGACCCGCCCTTGTTTGGCAGGCGGCCGACCGTCCATACAGTAAGTGAAACCGGACGAAACATATTTGAGGATGAACTCGATCAGTTCAATCCTCAATCCAGTTCCCAGCTGGATGGACTGCTGCACGTTAGAGCCCGGGAATACGGGTTCTATGGCGGCATCACCGACCATGATGAAGCACGCGATGCGCTCGGCATGCACCATTGGGCGCAACGGGCTATCGTTGGCCGCGGGGTTCTGGTGGACGTCCGTGGGCACTACGGCCAGGAGTGGAACCCCTTCGAGGAGCGGACCCTCGGAGTCGAGGAATTAACGAGCATCCTGGAAGCCCAAAATGTCACCCTCGAGCCGGGAGACATCCTCTGTCTGCGTTTTGGTTGGGTTGCCGAATATCGGGCGCGACAGATCCGCAGAGAAAACCTGACGTCAGCAGGTGACGAATTCGCGGGAATTGCCTCGACGGACGATATGGTCCGCTTCCTGTGGAACTCGCAAATTGCAGCAGTCATGGCTGATAATCCTGCAGTCGAGAGCGCCCCTGGGAATCCCAAAAACGGCTCACTGCACCGCAAGCTGATCCCCGGTCTCGGATACGCCCTCGGGGAACTGCTCGACATGGACAAGTTGGCCGAAGCATGTCATGCACGCGGCCGGTTCGATTTCCTGTTCGTCGCAGCGCCCCTGAACCTTTACGGGGCAGCAAGTTCAACAGCAAATGCGCTGGCCATCCTCTGAATGGCCGAAATGAACTCAATGCGGGCTTCCCCAGGGGGAACGCCCGCATGGAGTCAGTTTGATGGCGAGTACAGGCGTGCGGACGCACGATTCAGGTGTCGGAATATCTGTCGGGTTCCGGTGAAGGTTGCCTGACTACCTCGTACGAACGCGGTGATGCCTCGCTGGCATCCCACGGCGCGAAAAACTTTGGATGCCTCGCGATCGCGGGAACCGCTGCCGCGTATCCCTGCGGCAGAGGTCTCAGCGGCGGCCTGGTGGATACCCTTGGTTGTTTGCACGGCGAGCGGACCGTTTGCCGCGATGAGCCCTGCCATCCGAAGAGCTTCCCCTACGACTGCCTCAGGAACGACCCCGTTGGCCAGACCTCACCGCGCGGCCCGGACGCCTGAAAGATTCGCCCAGTCAGAAGCGGTTCTGAAGCGATCTTGCCCGGGAGCTGTTGCGACACCCGAAAAATACCGCCCCGGCGGCGATGAGACCATGCCTAACCTCTGGCAGAGCGAACCGTGCTGAGGGCACGGTGATGGCAAGGTCACAGGCGAGAACGATCTCAAAGCCGCCGCCCACGGCGTCGCCGTTCACTGCTGCAATCAATGGCTTCCTAAGCTGACGTTCGGCGATGCCGGCGAAACCCCATTCGGGATGCCTCGTTGCTTCAACGGCCGCCCCGTTAGCAACCGCTTTCATATCAAGGCCCGCGCAGAAGGCCCTTCCCGAACCCTTCTTAACTCCCGCTCGCAGCTTGCTCGGCTCTTCCAGGCGGGTCAGCGCACTTCCGAGTTGGTCACTCAGCTCCCCATCGACTGCATTCAGCACCTCGGGACGGTTCAGGGTCATGAGCAGGACGGGACCGAGCGACAATAACCTTAGCGCGGCTCTTAGCCTTCATCGGATGCCACCCCAGCAGGTACGCGTACAAGCCCCTCCTGCGCCACCGAGGCCAGTAGACGTCCGTCCATGCTAAAGAGTCGTCCGCAGGCGAACCCACGCCCTCGGCCAGGCCAAGGGCTCTCCTGCACGTACAGAATCCAGTCATCGAGCTGTCCGTCCGAGTGCCACCACAGGGAGTGATCCAGGCTGGCAATGGCTACGTCAGGCGTCGAGAGCGACAGGTCGTGGTGGTGGACGACTGGTTCCAGAAGGGTGAAGTCGCTGGCTAGAGCCAGTACTGCCCGGTGCACGGCTGCCTGAGTGGCTGAAAGGTCCCTTACGGGCTCCCGGGCACGAAGCCAAACCGCCTGCCCATAGTCTCCCTTTGCGTGTTGCGGCCCATCGGCGGCGACGGGCCGCAACTCTATGTATGTCGCGGTGTGCAAGGTTTTCCACTGCAGGGTCTGTTAGCCCGGCCCTGGCGGCGTAGGTCTCCAGATCCTCAGGTGCCGGATACAAGTCATCGTGCGACATTGAGTGATTCAGGCCTTTGCCGGCCTCATGAAATGACATGATTTCTGTCATCAGGAGGCGGTCACCTTGCCAGGCTCTGATCGCCCGCACCGAGAAGGATCGGCCATCACGGAGCCGCTCGACACGGTACTGGACGGGATCAGCGGGATCACCCGCCGAACAAAGTTGGCATGTAGCGAGTGGGCAACGCGCCGGGGGTCCACGGTAGCCGATGCCGCCATTACCGATTGCCCCAAAAGTTGTCCGCCGAAAATTTTGCCGTATCGTCCAGGCACCACGTTGCCGACAAAGACATCCGGATCGCAAGGCGTCGACTGCACTGTGACCAAGTGATACAAACAACTACTCACTGAGTCCATCCATTCTCGAATTCATCCATCAGCGCGATGCCTGTCGACCGGATCGGCGCTGGCCTCCAGGCGGGCTTACGGACCAATCAGGAGGCCCAATCGAAGAAGCCCCTGCCAGCCTTTCGCCCAATCTCACCCCGCGCCACTTTGTCCACCAAAATCTGAGGTGGACGGAAGCGTTCACCGAGCATGGATTGAAGGTATTCCGCGATGCCCAGCCTGACGTCAAGGCCTACGATGTCCGTGGTCCGGAGCGGCCCGGTATCGTGTTTATAGCCCAGCACCATTGCTGCATCGATGTCCTCGGCAGATGCAACACCCTCTTCCACCATGCGCATGGCCTCCAGTGCAACGGCTACACCCAGGCGCGAGGAGGCAAAACCCGGGGCGTCATGAACGACAACGGGAGTCTTGCCTAGTGCTTCCACCCAGCCCTTTGCTGTGGCTGCCAATTCAGCAGATGTCTTCTTGCCCAGAACCACTTCGATGAGGGCTGACGCTGGTACGGGGTTGAAAAAGTGCATGCCTAGGAAGTTTCCCGGTCGGTTGAGCTCTGCTGCCAAAGTGTCGACTGACAAGGATGAGGTGTTGGATGCGAGATAGGCGTTGTCCCCCAACTGCTCTTCTACCGCCAGGAGGGCGGGCACTTTTAGTTGAAGGTCCTCCGGAACTGCCTCGATCACCAGGCTGCACCCTGCAAAGGAGGAATACTCCGTTGAGACGCTGAGCCTGGACAGCACATCAGCTGTCGACGACCCGAGGGTTCCGCGGGCAGCAGATTTTTCCACGGCCTCGGTGACGCGTTGCCGTGCGGCGGAAGCGGCTTCCTCGTCGCGTTCCACTATTCGCACGTCAGCGCCTTTTGTCAGAAAGGCATGGGCAATGCCCGCGCCCATTCGGCCGCCGCCAAGGACGCCCACCAAGGCGGGCAGGCCGGAAGGAGGGAAGGTGTTGTTCATGAGTTCTTCTTTCCAGTGGTCTTGTCGGATTTTTTGTCGAGGAACTTTTGCATCCGGTCGAATTTGGCCTTGGATTCGAAGAGAATGCCCTGCGCAAGCTGATCGATCAGCGGGTGGGCCTCCGCCGGGGCGTGGAACACGGACTTGGTGATCCTCACCGCCAGCGGGTCCTGGCGGCCGATCCGGTCCGCCAGGTTGTGGGCAGCGTCCATCAGCTCCGGCGCCTCATGGATCTCCGTGATCAGGTTGGCAGCCAGTGCATCCTCTGCCCGGAGCACCAGGCCGGCGAGTAGGAGCTGCTTGGCAAGCGGTTCGCCCACCAGTTCCCTGAGCCGCCAGGTTGCCCCGGACGCTGCCAGGATGCCCAGTCCGGTCTCGGGGTTGCCGATCCGGACGCTGGGCGTACCGATCCGGAAGTCCGCAGCGCAGGCGAGCTCGGCCCCGCCGCCGAGGCAGTAGCCGTCCAGCGCCGCGATGACGGGCATCGGCAGCTTCGCGATCCGCACGAAAATGGTGGAGTTGATGCCCTGCAGCGCGTCGTCCCGGCGCCGCTCGCGCAGCTGGGCGATGTCCGCACCGGAGGCGAAAACACCGTCCACGCCGGCGATGACCAGGATTTTGGGGTTCTGTTCCAGCGCGGCGCAGACCACGTGCAGTTCATCCACCATCTGCTGGTCGATGGCGTTACGGACGTCCGGCCGGTTGAGGAGGACCACCACGCGGTCCTCACGTTCTTCGACCAGGAGGGTGCTGAAATGTTCGGTGGCGAGGTCCGGGGCGGACACTATACGCGCTCCAGCAGCATCGCAGTGCCCTGGCCCACGCCGATGCACATGGTGGCGAGGCCGAATTTGGCGTCCTCACGTTCCATCCGTCCCAGGAGGGTGATGGCGATCCGTGATCCGCTGGAACCGAGGGGATGCCCCAGGCTGATGGCGCCGCCGTCGTTATTCACGATCTCCGGATCCAGGCCAAGCCGCCGCATGGTGGCAAGCGACTGGGTGGCGAAGGCTTCGTTGAGTTCGACGACGCCCAGGTCGCCCCCGCTCATGCCGCTGCGCTTGAGTACTTTCTGGGTGGCAGGGACCGGGCCGATGCCCATGATCTCGGGTTCGCAGCCGGCCGAAGCACCGTCAATGATCCGGGCCCGGGGTGTCAGGCCCAGCCGTTCAATGGCGGCCTCGGACGCGACGATGATCGCGGACGCACCGTCGTTGAGGGTGGAGGAATTGCCGGCCGTGACCACCGAACCGCCGGAGACCACCGGGCGTAAGCCGGCGAGGACCTCCAGGGTGGTCCCGGCACGCGGGCCCTCATCGGTGTCCACGACGGTCTCGGATTTGCGGGTCTTCACGGTCACGGGCACGATCTCGTCGGCGAACCGTCCCGCGGCGATGGCGGCGAGGGACCGTTCGTGGGAGCGGACCGCGAACGCGTCGGCGTCCTCACGGGTGATGCCGTCCACCCGGGCCACTTCCTCGGCGGTTTCGGGCATCGAGTAGGTCATCTTGCCGTCTCTGGCCAGCTCACCCTTCTGGAACTTGGGGTTGGCGAACCGCCAACCGATGGAGGTATCGAAAATCTGTCCCGGCTTCGCGAACGCCGTGGCGGGCTTTTCCTGGACCCAGGGGGCTCGGCTCATGGACTCCACCCCGCCGGCGATCACGATGTCCGCGGCGCCGGACTTGATCATCTGACTGGCCTGGATGATGGCGCTCAGCCCGGAGGCACACAGCCTATTGACCGTGATCCCGGGGATATGGAGGGGCAGCCCTGCCAGGAGGGTAGCCATCCGGGCCACATTCCGGTTCTCCTCACCCGCGCCGTTGGCGTTGCCCAGGATCACCTCATCGATGCTGTCGGGATCCAGCCCCGCACGGGCCACCAACTCCCGGATCACCAGCGCCGCCAAATCGTCCGGCCGGACCGAGGACAACGCCCCGCCGTACCGCCCCACCGGGGTGCGGACACCTCCAACAAGGAAAGCCTGCGGTCCTGCGGTAGCTGACACCATGGAAACACCCTTCACGCGATAAACAACATTGTTTTGTCAACGGCCACTCCCCCAGATGTCCGCCACCTACGGCTGCGCGGCAAAAAGCCTCCAGGACTCGCCTCCAGGCCAATCAGAGAGCCAGTCGCTGGACCACCAATGTCGGATTGCTGGAACGTTCACCGCATTGGCAAGGCAGCCGGAGATCAGAAGCAGCAGGCCATCGACTAGTAAACCGAGCCTAGCATGTCATACAAACGCTTGGTAGACTCGTCAATCAGTACCCAAGGTTGTTGAGTTGTTGCCATGGAGCAGGAGCAGGAGTTCGATATGAACGAGGCAGCGATTGAGACTGTGCCATGGCGGGGATCCATGGCTGAGGCTAAAACAGAACTCGCGGAGGATTGGCAGTTCCTGGTGGGATGTGAGGTCGATGTCCGGCGGGGACGATGCCTGCTGCGCACCGGCGCTATAGACGCAGCTACGGATGACGGGAACATCGTATGGCTTTCCCGCCAAGGCGTCCATGAGCGCAGGCTTCTGACCAGAGCCGACGGCTACGATCTCTGGGTCACCAAACTGGACAACCAGAGGGTTCTCGCACGCAGGGACGACGGCTGACGGAGCGAGACCTCCGTCTGCTGGGGCATGGTGAATACCCGGTCCGCTACAGAGGCGCAGCGCTTCCCTCAGGTCACCCAACAAAACGGCACATGCTACCTAGCGTTTTTGGCTTTGGCTGGCCCTTTACCCGGGTGATGGCTTTCGCTCGGTGCTCCTTGGCCGCGTTCCGCAGAAACTTGCGGTCACCGCCGGTGGCGGTGTAACTGATCGTGGACCATTGGGAATTTCTACGGTGGGCACTGTCTCGACCGTCCTTGGTGTCGAGGCGTGCTCACGATACCCAAACGTTTGATTGGTAGTCAAGGTATGCACTCTCGAGCGAGTCGTCAAAAAAATAGACTCCCAACCAAACGCTTGACTGGTTAGCTGCAACTTGCGACCATGAGATGCATGTCACGACGGCAGTTCACCACCTACTGTCACGTTATCGTGCCAACTCTTTCAGATTCGGGTCTAGGTCAGGATGAGTCTCCGACACAGACGGTGGTCTACCGCAAGGCCATGCACACCTACAAGCCAGAAATCACTCACCGAGGAGATAGATTTGTCCCCCAGTATGCTCTTTACCCCCGTCCAGCTCCGCGACGTAACGCTGAAAAACAGAATCGTCATCTCACCTATGTGGCAGTACTGCGGAGAGAAGGGTCACGCAACTGATTACCATCTGATGCACTACGGACAACTCGCCGAAGGCGGCCCCGGTCTCGTAATGCAGGAGGGCACCACGGTCGATAAGCGCGGCAGAGGAACGCCGGGCGACTTGGGCATCTGGGATGACGAGTTTATTCCTGGCCTCAAGCGCATCGTGCAACTTATCAAACGCAATGGTTCAGTGCCTGGCATTCAGTTGATGCATCCCGGACGGAAGGTAATGGAACGGGCCCCATGGGACGGCAGCGAACCGCTGAGTATGGAGGAAATGGAGGGCCTGGATCCGCACGAATGGGACAGGATAGCTCCAAGCGTGACACCGCTAGCGATTGCACCCGGGCACCCGTTGCCTCGTGAAATGACCAAGGCAGATATCCGCCGGATAGTCGAGGCCTTTGTGTCGGCAGCCTCCAGGGCAGACAAAGCCGGCTACGAAGTACTCGAGTTGCATGCAGCTCACGGATACCTCATCCATTTGTTCCTGTCGGAAGCGACCAATCTCCGCACTGATGAGTATGGGGGAAGCTTCGAAAACCGAGCCCGTTTCCTTGAAGAAATCGTCGAAGGCGTGCGCAGCGTCCTTCCTCAGTCCAAGCCGTTGCTGGTACGACTCTCCTGCGTTGATGGATCCAACTGGTCCATAGGGGATACTGTCACGCTGGCCCGGCGGCTGAAGGCCCTGGGCGTCGATATGATCGACTGCTCGATGGGAGGAATCAGCAAGCACGTCGGAACGGACCGCCGCAGCGCATACGCTTATCAGGCTTCGCTCGCGGCGACCGTGAGGAAGGAGGCCATGATCATGACCAACGCCGTCGGATTGATCGTCCACGCACACCACGCCGAGCACCTCATCGCGGAAGGCATGGCCGACACCATTGGCATCGCGAGGGAGGCTATTTACAACCCCCACTGGCCAATAGATGCGGCGCACAAGCTTAGTGCCGACCCTGAATTCAGTATGCTTCCGAAGCGACAGGCATTCTGGTTCCATTACCGCAACCAAGGTATGGAGAAATTCCTGCCATCTACGCACACTTCTGACGTGATCCCCGGACTACGGGAGAGTCTGTCACCGTAAGCGCCCTTTCGCTCATATTTTTACGAAGTGGCGATCGAAATTCTCCCCTCGACAACACGCACGGACTGCTCGAAGGTCGCCCACGAGGCTATTCAGCCGAGCAGCCGGCCCGACGAAGCGGCAGTTCCGGCCCCAGCGCCTGAATCATGCGAGTGCAGGCGTTGTTCTTTTGCAGGACAGCGCTTCCCATCCAACCCAATGAGGACCACCCTTAATGATCATCTCCTTTGACGCCTCCCTGGCGAATCGCGAGCCGCTCCTGATTGATCCTGGCAACTTTCGCGAACTCAAGATCGTAATCGCGAACTCTACACCAGCAACCTTTGCTGTCTCTGAACGCAACAAAGAGCTAGGCCGTTGGGACGGGGATCATGTCTGGGTCAAACCCCAAGAGCTGGTGCGTTTGGCTTCCGTCGCTAACGAACCCGACAGTGCATGGCACGAAGCCTTGAGCCAAATGCTCACGCGATGAAAGCAATTTCATTACGGCTGCCCAGTACCGCGTCGACGGCGGCGCGGGGGCTCCCTGATCGCTGCGACGACAAGTCGAACGGTACCTCCGCCAGATGGGCACATCTTATTGAGTCCTGCAATCGTTTGTTCAAGAAATCAAATAATCACAGGCTAGCGCAGAGCTCTTGCCTCCCTATCAGCGAATGAGAGCCACGTTGTCGATACTAGTTACCGGTGGGTCAAGTGGGATCGGTCGGGCGATTGCCGAGCGGCTCGCTAAGCCCGGATCCGATGTCTTCATCGCATATCACTCCAATGACGATGCAGCCAGCGAGGCCGCAGAAAAGATCAGGCAGCGAGGCGCATCTGCACACCTGCTAAAAGCGGACATGGGCTCACTAGGTGACATCCGCATGATCATCGATCGTATTCGGCAGCACACAGACCACTTGGACGTCATTGTGCACGCAGCAGCAACTGCCATCTCGGGCAGAACGATCGACATTCCCGGAGAAGAACTCAACGGTGCGATTGCACGAAACGGCACGTCAATCGTGCATGTCGCTCGTGAAGCCCTTCCCCTCCTTCGGCCTGGCTCAAGCATCATCTACGTCACAAGCAAGGGGTCCGAGCGCGCGCTTAAGGACTACGGTGCTCTGGGCGGACCCAAGGCCCTTGGAGAGCACATGATGCGTTACCTTGCAACGGAGCTGGCAGGCCGCGGCGTGCGAGTAAACAGCATTTCTCCTGGCCCGCTCGAGACCGAGGCCCGCCGCCAAATGTTTCCCGATACCTGGAAAACGCGCCTCGCGGATCAAATTGCCCTCAATCCGTCCGGCCGCGGCCTTGCGTTCGACGACATCGCGAACATTGTCGAGCTGATGGTCGACCCTCGCTTCACCATGGTCCAGGGTCAGGTAATAACGATCGACGGCGGACTCACACTGTGACGAGGCGAGAAAATCCGGGACCTCTGCACTAAAGCGAGAAATGCGTGCCGCTTGGCACGGGGCTACTGCCGCCCGCACGATCACACCGCCCTTACAGGGCTAGGAAAGGAGGGACTGCCCCGGCTTCCGTTGACTCGGGGTCTTAGGCCGCTGTGAGCGCGGTCCGGTTGATTGTTTCATATTCGATGGGCGTGAGTTTGCCCAGCCTTCTTTGCCGTCGCCGGCGATGGTAGGTTCTCTCGATCCAGGTTGTGATGGCCAGCCGGAGTTCCTGCCTGGTGAGCCACCGTTGACGGTCCAGGACGTTCTTCTGCAGCAGCGAGAAGAACGATTCCATCGCGGCGTTGTCCGCGCGCGCCCCGACCCTGCCCATCGATCCGGTGAGCCCGTGGTGCCGGAGGGACTCGACGAACCGGCGTGACCGGAACTGGACGGATTCAACCGGTCGTCGCAACGCCTCGATTCTGGAGGTAGCGATGGGCAGACCGGCAGGCTGGATGAAAGCGGCGACGGCAAGCGAGGACTTCATCCGCGAGTCCATCGAGTAGCCGACGATCCTCCCGGAATAGATGTCCTTCACCGCGCAGAGGTAGAGCTTGCCCTCGGCCGTTGGGTGCTCGGTGATGTCCGTCAGCCACAGCTCGTTCGGCGCCGCGGCGGTGAAATCCCGCTCGACCAGGTCGTCGTGGACCGGCGGCCCGGGTCTGCGGTTCAGGCCACGCTTCTTCGAGAACACCGACCAGATGCCGTGGTCCCTACATAAGCGCTGGACCCTGTTCTCACCCGCCGTGATGCCCTTCTCCGGGAGTTCGTCGGCGATGAACCGGTACCCGAATGCAGGGTCGTCGGCGTGGATGTCCAGGGCGGCGTTGACGAGGTGCGCATCGATCCAGTCGCGTTCCGTCACCGGGCTGGCCCTCCACCGGTAATAGCCTTGCTTGCTGATCTTCAACACCCTGCAGGTCACCGCCACGGGAACACCGTCGGCGGCAAGCTCCGTGACCAGCGGGTAAATCTTTTTGGGTTGATGTCCCTGGCCAGATAGGCAGCAGCCCGGCGCAGAATCTCATTCTCCTGCTCCAACAGGCGGTTACGCTTCTTCAGCTCCCGCATCTCGGCCGACTCCGTCGCCGCCGGGGCGGCCCCGGATTCCTTACGTTCGGCGATTGCAATCCAGCGCTTCAACGTCGTGACCGAAAGCCCGAAATCCTTAGCAATCTGCGCCAGCGGCGCCTCGCCCTTGCGGGCCACATCAATAACATCCTGGCGGAACTCCGCCCCATAAGCCGTGGGCATGGTCAACATCCTTCCACGAGCACAAGCTCGCTAGGTCAAGGAGTCAACAAAACCGGGGGCAGCCCCAATCATAACCTCATACCCGTCGGCCAGCCCGGCTGCTGAGGATAGAGTCGTATTGTGGCCACGCCTTCACAAGATCCTCGACCCGAGATCCTTATCGACGTCGATTACGGGTACACCTGGCCGATGTCCACCATATTCTGGGCGCTAGAAGATGTTCCTGATTGGAAGAGCGAACTACCAGAGGCTCTGTACGAGGATTTTGTGGCCTGGGCGAAATTCTTCAACGAACATGCGAATGAAGAGACAGGGATGTTTGGGAGTGAGGAACGCCGCAAACACTTTGACCTGGAAGGGGTTCGCCTCCGAGATGAACTCGAAAAAGTTCTGGGAGATAGATTTCGATTCCGTCTCCGGCTGTGGTTCTAAGTAAAAGTCAAAAGATGCAACATTTTTTTGCGCACTCCGCTTGAGAAAGAACTAGGATTGGCCGGGCCTCCGGGGGCAACAAAGAAGAGGGGCTACAGGCCGCCCCAACCACGCTCATCTGCGAAGGGCCACTCAACTCGGATCTTTGGAAAGAGACTCAACTATGCCGAGACAAATCAATGACATGCCTCCTCTCCGACGCGCACCTTTCTCACTCAGCCAGCGAGAAAGGTCCTGCGCTCAGAAAGGGGCAATCTGAGATAGCTGTCGAGCACGGTTACCGCCTTCGAGCCGAACTTCACTCGCAGGCTCGCTCCGGAATCGAGATCCAGTGCAACGCCCAGCGGCGCCTCGCGACCGGCTTGCATCGCGCGCTTCGCGGAGACCACTGCAAGCCTGTTATTACGGAGCATTTCTCCAATGAGTGCGCGGGATCTCTCAAGGGCGTTATCCGCGAGTTCCGTGATCATGCCAAGTTCCAACGCCCTCTGGGGCGCGACGACTGAGCCACTCAGCACGAGGCTGAGTGCACGGTCGTAACCGATAAGCCGACTCAGTCGCTGCATGCCGCCGGACCCGGGGACAATACCCAGCCGGGTCTCGGGAAGCCCGTAGAGGAACTCACCCTTCTCACCAATGCGAATATCGCACGCCAACGCTAGCTCGTAGCCAAAACCCATGGTGTCGCCGTTGAGTGCGCAAACAACTGGGTACGGCGCAGCGGAGATCAGATTGAACAGTCGATTAACGCGATCGTTGCGCGCCGGGCCTAGCATCGCGAGAACATCGGTGCCTTCGATTCCTGCGCGGATTTCGTCAGGGGAGAAATGGGTGATGAAGGACCCGTTCCCTCGACCGCTGAGGATCAGCCCCGCAATTTGATCTCCGCTCCACGCGAGCGTGAGCGCCTCCAGTTCGCTTACCGCCGCATCCGTGCAATAGCCGCTTGGTGAGTTCGAGAACGTCGCTGTGACAATTCCGCTCCCGTCAGTGTTTAGCGACCAGAAATCCATCTTGATCTCCTAACGCTACCGAATCATTCGATATTGAAATCGAGTCGGGCCAGTTCATTTTCGTCCTCCGGGTATTAGTTGCGTGCGTCTCATCGTCAGGTCAACCATGAAGGTGTTGCGGGTTGTTCGCGGCTATGCGAACAACCCGCAGCTCAGAAACTCTTCTCTGGCAGAGCCTCGCTACTTAGTCGTCACCAGGCCTTCGGTGGTCTGTTCAATCGTGCTCTTCTGGATCTTGAGGTTCTCGTGCATTTCGGTTCCGGTTACGAACTCCGCGACCTTTTCGATCGTAAGGTCAGGATCAGTCTGCCCTTGCGTGGTTCCTATAAGAATGTCGGCGACAAGCCCCGCGGCAGAGAACAACGTGTGACCAGTGAACGGTACCGATTCATGCACCAGATATGCAGCAGCTGGGCCAACTAGCTCCGGTTTTGCGAACTGAACTGATGCTAAAATTTCTGGCTGCTTGACGTTATCGACAAGCATCGGGGTAAGCGCAGCAGGCGCCAAGTTGTTTACCTTAATGCCAGATGCCCTTCCTTCAAGCGCGAGAGAACGACCGAGGCTAAAATTCGCGGCCTTCGCTGCAGCGTATCCCGCCCAGCCTTCCATCCCAAAAATGTTTGCCGAGGTTATGTTGAGAATGCGACCATAGCCAGCCTTCTCCATTACAGGCCAAACAGCGCGAGTCATATTGACTGTCCCGAAGTAGTGGACGTCCATCAGGAGGCGAAGGTCCTCCATGCTGTCCTCCATGAACGGACGCTCCCAACCAACGCCCGCATTATTGATAAGGCCATCAAGACTGCCGTAATTTGATAGCGCTGCATCTACAGCAGCTTTCGCGGTGGTTTGATCCGACACGCTCCCAATGACGGAGACGGCCTTTCCGCCATCTGCACCAATCGATGCGGCTACCTTTTCGGCATTTTCGCCAAGATCGACGATCACGACGGCGGCTCCGCGGCTAGCGAGCAGCCTTGCATACACTTCACCAAGGCCGCTACCGGCACCAGTGATGATGATGGTTCGGTTATCGAAACGTAGGGTCATTGCTTTTCCTGTTCTCATGTCTAGTTCTTGCACGGTGTTGCAGTTGTCCATACTCTGTCTGGTCGAGGCTCCGTTCTCAGGGGAGAATGAATCATGACCAGCCGAATCAAGTAGCAGCAGTAGGGCTCAGGTCTAGTCGGTGCCGTGAGAGGCAGGACGTCCTGGAAGGACAAGGAAGCGTCCCGTCACCCGGACCGGGTCAACCGCCGTTGGGACATCAAGGCGGCAAACACTGTTTGGGTGGCGGACTTTGCCTACGTCTGGACCTAGGCCGGGTTTTGTTAGGTCTTCTCCTTCACCCCGGACGTGGCCTCCCGCGAGCCTCCACGAAGCCCGGCCTGGCTCCAGTACTGCTCGACGTACAGACCGATGTCTTGCCCGAACGAGCTAAGGGTAACGGCTGTTGCGCCACCGTCCACCGGGATGGTCACGCCATTTACATGGGCTGAGAGATCAGATGCAAGAAAGACGGCAACCTTCGCTATGTCTGGCGCAAATCCAACCCGCCCTGAGGGCATGGTGCCCCCGAGCCGTTCCGCAAGAAACTCCGCGAACTCCTCCGCCTGGTCGAGAGGAACACCGTAGCTTTTCGCCATGATCGGCGTCATCACTACGCCGGGAGCAATAGCATTCGACCGAATTCCTTGTCGAGCCAATTCGGCAGCGGCCTGCCGTACGACCCCGACTACAGCGTGTTTGGCGGCGGTGTACCCAACGCTGCTCCAGCCACCCTCGAGCCCGGCTGAACTAGCAGTCGAGATGATTGAACCGCCAGTGCCCTGCTTCACGAATTGCCGAGCCGCGTACTTATGTCCCAAAAGCACGGAGGTGCTCAGGAGTTCAAACGTCCGGCCTGCGCCTTCAGATTCGATCTCCATAATGGGCGAGGGATCACCTTGCGCCCCAGCGTTGTTGAAGAAGATATCGAGCTTGCCATACGTCTCGACAGCGAAATCGACAGCGGCTGCGACATCTGATTCCTGCGTGACATTCACATGAAGATAGGCCGCCTGCTCGCCGAGATCCTGAGAGATCTGGTCTCCGAGCTTGTCTTGAATATCTGCAATTATCACGCTGGCGCCTTCAGCTACGAAGTGTTGCACAGCCGCGAGACCGATGCCGCTCGTGCCCCCGGTAACGACGGCGACCTTATTAGCCAGTAATTTGGTCATGGGTTCCAACTTTCTGTTTCGGGTATGTGCCTTTCGCGCAGCACACGGGTATACGTCAAAGATCAATTAGTCCCTGTTTTATTCTTTCTGCGAAATACATTTCCCCAAGGCACCACTCTTACCGTTGATGCGATTGCTATCGCAATGGCATTAACCAGAAGCCTGACCGACTCGGGTGCCCCGAGGGTCAGCACCATCTGCACAACCTGAGAAAGGAAGAGGGCGGCGATAGCTGAGGAAACCACGCTGCCGCGCCCTCCTGAGAGCACCGCTCCGCCCACAATCACGGCGGTGATAATAGGGAAAAGATAGGGTGTTCCGATCGAAATAGATGACTTGCCTAGGTAGGCGACGAGTAGCACTCCGGCAAGTCCCGCGAAGAACCCCGAGGCCACATAACTGCCAGCGATATAGCGGTCAACCTTGACGCCCGTCGCTCGCGCTGTAGATGGGTTTGCACCCACACCCACAAACCTGCGTCCAGTCGAGGACTTCGACATGAAGATTGCGGTCGCGGCAACCAGCAATACTGCGAGCCAAACGATAAGTGGCAGCCCTAGCAAGGAATTCTTGGCGAACCAGGTTAATTCCGAGGGCGCATTGAAGGCGCTTCCTGCTGAAACGGTCCACATCCCACCCAATAGAAGCGAATTCAGTGCAAGCGAAGAGATGATTGGCGTGACGTTGAGCTTCGCGATGAAAAACCCGTTGAGCAACCCAGCCAAAATGGAAACGACCAGTGCCAATCCAACTGAGACGGCACCCGATGTCCCCAGTCTTTCTGGGGCGAATACGGTAATGGTCGCCGCCAAGGTTATATATCCGGGTGCTGCCAGATCAATCCCCTTCTGCTGTACCACGAGTGTCTGACCGATCGCTGCCACAGCGAGTACCGCGGTCGGCACAATCATTGCGAGCAGTGAAGCTTGAAGCAAAGACCTGGGTGCGATTATTGCGGATGCCACGAACACCAGAACGGTTGCAATGACGACCGGCGTCCATTGCTTGCTCCCCATCCGCTGCCAGACGCTTCCACTCGGCTGGCTCTCTACACGATTGCCAAACCGCTCTTCCGGGGGTGACTTAATTTGATTGAGTGTCATGACTTTTAGTCCTTAATGGCCGACCGCTGCTTTTTTGCGAGCAATTGAATACAGTGCGACTGATGCGATAGTCATGGCACCGATGAGGTAGTACTGCCAGTCAGGTGTGAGTCCAAGGAAGACGGACATCGCGTTCACAACATTGATAAGAATCGCGCCGAGGATCACACCCAAGAAGGAGCCCCTCCCACCAAACAAGCTTGCCCCTCCGAGGACCGCAGCTGTGATGCCAAGCAAGGTGTATGAAATACCTGCTTGCGGGTCACCGGTTCCGTTCTGAGACATCAAGAGCACGCCTGCTAGTGAAGCCAGAAGGCTTGAAGACAGATAGGCCGCGAACCGAGTTGCCTTTGGATTAAGACCGTTCACGCGCGCAGACTCTTCAAATGAACCTACCGCACGGAGAGCAATGCCCGGGCGGGAGTACTTGAGGAAGTAGCCCAGGATAAGCGCCATGATAAGAGCCGCAATGAATGCCAAGGGAATAAACCCGATTGTTGCTTTCAGAGGGTCCGTTACCGCGGAACTGATCCGACCCCCGCGAGTCGGGCGTAACGTAAAGGATACGGCCTGTATTGCAATATAGGTGATAAGGGTCGCAATGATGGGGTTCATCTTGAGCAAGTCAATGAAGCCCCAGTTGATCGCTCCGACGACTATCGCTGCCAGAAGCATGTATAGCCAGCCCGTCGCCTGCGAGGGCCCTGTCACACCATCCACTAGATAGAACGAAGCAATGACCGGCACCAAGCCCATCAAGGGTCCAATTGAGAGGTCTATACCTCCAGTCAGGAGAACGAACAGTTGGCCCATCGCGATGAGTGCCAGAGGGGCTGTGAGAATCAGGATTCCAGATAAGTTCGTCGCTCCAAGAAATCGGGAGTTAGCGATGAAGCTGATGAGTGTCAGCAGCATGATCAGTCCGCCGACGACAGCAACTGGGGCGGTGTCTCCAGCAAGCCATCCCGAGCGTCTTCTCTGGTTCTGCTCGACACGAACCCGTTGGGTATCCGCCTTGAGCGCTGATCCGGTGATTGCCTCTTCCGTGATCTCATCGTCGACAAGCTCGTTGATGACATGCCCTCGAGACATGACCAGGACACGGTCTGCAACGCCCTCCAACTCCAGTGCGCTGGAGGAGTGGATGATGACTATGGCACCTCGCGCCGCCGCGTCCCGGAGTAGCTGGTAAATCTCGCTTTTTGCACCCACGTCAACACCCTGCGTGGGTTCTTCAACGAGGAAAATGGTCGGCTCATTTGCAAGAGCGCTACCGAGCAGAGCCTTCTGTTGATTTCCCCCGGAGAGAGCCTCGATCGGTGTATCAAGCGACGGCGTCTTTACATTGAAGTCTCGAATCACCTGCACGGCATGTTTCCGGAGTGTCTTTTCCCGGGCCCAGCCGCGCTGGCTCAGTGACCGTAAGTTGCGGAAGACCGTATTCTCGGCCACCGAGAGCCCAGATAGCACCCCTTCATTATGGCGATCACCAGTCAGATAGGTGATTCCGTTGACCGTAGAGGAGTGCTGGTCGTTAAGTCGTAGTTTCTTCCCCCCGACCGAGACCGAACCGCTTGCGTTCTCAAGACCTGCCAGCACGCGAAGCAGGTTCTTTTGTCCGTTGCCCTCGATACCAGCGAGTCCGATGACGTCGCCGCGCTTAACTTCGAGTGACACCTGGTTAAGGTTTAGATTCGACAGATTTGAAATGCTTAGGAGGGGAGCGTCGTCACCGCCTTGAAAGGCGATTTTTTCTGGGAAAAACACATCGAGCTCGCGGCCAATGATAAGCTGCACAATTTGATCCTCAGTGAGATCAGCAGCCTTATGAGTGCCGATGCTCTTGCCATTGCGCAACACCGTGATGCGGTCGGCGATCTCCTTCACCTCGTTGAGGCGATGCGAGATGTAAACGACGGCTGTGCCTTTTGCAACCAACCGGCGAATGTGGTGGAAGAGCACCCCGACTTCTTCGGCTACGAGATGCTCGGTCGGTTCGTCGAGAATCAACACGCGCGGTTTCTGTGCAAGCGCGCGACAAATATCCACAATGAAACGATTTTGGGGACCCAGTTGCTCGACTCGGTCCCGGACATCGATCGAGGTTTCCCCCCACGTCGAGAGTACCCGTTCCGCCCAAGCCATCAGTGCGGGCACTGGTGGACGAAACTCCGTCGTGACGCCGAGGTATAGGTTCTCCGCTACGGTCAGGTCAGGCATGAGTGCCGGCTCCTGGCGGACAATCGCTATGCCCCGTTTACGCGCAGCCTGAGGATCGGCCTCGTCGAGCCTCTCGTCGAGAATTGTGACCGTACCTAAATCTGATTGAAGCGCACCCGAAGTGATTGCCATCAACGTTGATTTACCGGCACCATTTTCCCCAACAACACCGTGAACCTCACCGGTACGGACCTCAAGATTTACATTGTCCAGCGCGCGCACACCCGGAAAGTCTTTCGTAATTCCTTTTAGGGAGAGCGCAATCTTTGAAGTTTCGGTGTCGGTTGATATCCCAGCAACAGACATAGCGGGGGCGACCTTTCGTATGGCAACTAGAAGCGTTGTAAAGAAGCAGGGGCCCCTGCTTCTTTACAAGCACTTCTTTAGTAAGGGGATGCAGAGTTGGATGTATCAGTAATATGGCTAACTTTTGGTTATGTTCGGGGCTATCCGAACAACTGCTTAACCTTTGTGTCCGAGAGAGAAGTCGTCCAGTCGACGTCAGGCGAGGCGGAAGCATCGCACGTCGGTTCCATTCCTGGGGTTAGGGTGTCAACGACTGCCCACGGGGCAACTGTGAGTGACTGGTCGAACTTGACACCGTTGATCTCCGCAAGCACACGGCGTAGCGACGATATTGAACCCATGTGGTTACCATCAGTCGAGAAGTAAGGAAAATCTCGACGCTTATCCCATCCACAGTTCAGCCCGTTTGTTGCAGCGGAAACGGCAAGCGCAGGCGGTTTGAATCCTGACGCGTCATAAGCTTCCAAGACCGTATTAACGACTCCACCGTTATCAGCAATCACGCCGTCGATGCGCCCGTGCTTTGCGAGGAGGGCAGACATCACGGTGCGTGCTTGTGCGGCGTCATTGCTAATTGGTTGGAATTCCTCCTCAACGAGGGACAAACCGGGGTATTGCTTGAGGTTCTCCCTAATCGCCTCCATGTTGGAGATACTGGAAGGCTGTCCGGGGCCGCCCCCGAGGAAGACAATGGTCCCTTTACCCTTAAGTGCCCGATTCATGAATTCTGCCCAGAGCACTCCATTGCCCTTTGTGTAGACCTCACCAACAGCCGTAACTTCCTTACCAGTTGTCGCGCCAGACGAGGATACGTAGGTCACGATCGGGATACCCGCATCTTTAACGGCCTGCATCGCTGGGAGCATAGCCTCGCCGAACAGGGGATCGATGACGACACCGTCTACGCCCTGCGCAACGAGTGAGTTGAGATCTGAGTTTGCCTTGGCGGGATCTGCTTGCGCGTCAGTCGTCGTCAAAGTGACGTTCGGGCAGAACTTAGCAAGGTGATCCTTGAGAATGGCATCCTGGGTGAGGAGCCAGCCCACCCCGAGTCCTCGGGGATGTGCGATCACAAGTTTTTTGTCGCCACAAAGCTTAGACGTGTCAAACGAATCGACAAGCTCTTTAGCGGACTTAAAGGTCGTAGCTACACCCGTGGTCGCGTAGGAGTTGTCACCCTGCTTTGCTGCAGTTCCGTCGGCGGTCGTAGCGGGAGCGCACGCAACGAGCGATACGCCGAGTCCAAATACTGTCGCTACAGTACCGATTCTGATTAATTTCCTCATTGAAATTGCCTCACTATAACTCAATGCGCTTCCGTAGCGCATGGATAGTTCATCCACGCTCCGACTGGGTGGAGCGTCGATACCGGTGCGTATCTGGTGGCCAGTGAACACTGCAACCTCCCGTCTTGTCAACCAGTCGTTTGGATGATTCGCCCCATCACTTGATCTCGAGTTGACGATTTACTCGCATATCACCACTGGGAGAAAAGATTTTCTGCGGCATTTTTGGTAGCCACCACAACGAGCTTCGCACCACTGGCCTGACGCAGGTTTGTGTGGTCCCCGCAACGATCCTCGCTGACCTGTACTCGCGATTATTGATAGGTACGGAGGCCTCGAAAGGCTTCCAGTGTGCCCATGGCAGGCCGAGGCCCAGCCTCAATCAGCTAAAAAAGCTGAGTCTACATTCGACCAAACGCACGGTAGGCTATATGGTAAGTCACATAGTGCCGCGAGCTCATTCGCAACGGCACTGAGTCAGGTCGCTCCGAACACACGAACGGCACATAGTTCAGTACAAGTGATTCTTCACAAAGAGGTAAGGAATTGATTCATGGAGTTCAGTAAGAAGGACAAGCTCAAGTTCGGCATCTTCATCGGTCCATACCACAAGCCCGGCATCAATCCGACCCTTTCCATCCAGCAGGATCTCGAGATCATTGAGCAGATGGATCGCCTCGGCTTTGACGAGGCCTGGGTCGGGGAGCACCATTCAGGCGGGATCGAGCTTGTAGATGACCCAATGCTACTAATCGCGGCGGCAGCGGAGCGGACTAAGCGTATAAAGTTTGGCACGGGCGCGGTATCGCTTCCGTGGCACCACCCGTTCCAGGTCGCTTCTCGTATCGTTCAGCTCTCCCACCAGACCCGGGGCCGTGTGCACCTTGGTGTGGCGCCAGGACAGCTCGTGCAGGACGCGACGATGATGGGTACTGATGTTAAGCAGCACCGTCTGATGATGGAGGAATCGCTGAGCTGCATCATCCGGCTTCTGAAGGGTGAGGTTGTCACCCACAAGACGGACTGGTTCACCCTTGAGAACGCTGAACTCCAGCTGCTGCCTTACAACAACTTCGATGTTCAAATCGTGAGCGTAATTTCTCCAAATGCTCCGTATGCGGCCGGCAAGAACGGCGCCAACATCATCTCCGTGGCCGCGACCGACCCTGCCGGTTTCAAGGTCCTCGATAAGCAGTGGGCACTGATGGAAAAGACGGCGGTTGAATTCAATCAACCCGCACCGGAGCGTTCAAAGTGGCGGCTCATGGGACCAATGCACTTGGCGCCGACCCTGGAACAGGCTATCGAAGAGATTCGTTGGGGTATGCCGTCTACCGAGACCTACCGTGCGAATATTCATAAGCAGGCTCAGGGACTCGACTACCATGACGTTGAAACCGCCGTGAAGATTTTTAATGAGAGCGGCGCCGCGATCGTTGGCACGCCTGAGATGGCCCGTGCTCAGATCCGGAGGCTCTTGGACAAGACAGGCGGCTTTGGCACTTATTTGCTGATGGGGGTGGACTGGGCAGACCACGATGCAACCTTGCGCAGTCACCGTCTGTTTGCTCAGGAAGTCATGCCCTATTTCGATGGCACGATCGAGCAGCCCCTGAAGTCATATGACATGGTCATGAACGACGGTGGTGTTGGTGCGGACATTACCTGGGAGGCCCAGCAGCTGGTCGTGGATCAGCTCGGCTTGGACAAGAGTGTCACTGCTATGGGCTAGTAGCCTGTGACAGAATCAGGGGCTCCTTCCGAAGGGATTTCGGGAGGGCCCCTGATGCTGTCACCAGGCTGAGTTAGTAATTGCAACGACAATTGCATGCCGGCCATGAGTGCGGCCGCGCCGGTGTCGCCGATGCTCGGGAAGCTTGTAAAAACAGCGGTGTCGGGGTGGTCCTGAAGCAGGTTGGCGAGTTCGGAGTTCATGAGCCTCTGATATGGCTGTTAAGCATCCTTAACTGGGCGGCAAACAGCTTCGCGGTAAGGGCTTTGCCTTCCTTGGTCCCGGCGCTGCCGGCGAGCATATGGGGCCGGATCCGTTCCGTGAGAGTTTCGGGGCTGGTGCGTCCGGAGTAGTGCCGGCGTGCGCAGAACAGCGCCATGGTCCTGACGGTCAGCCGGCGGACCTGTTCCGGTGCCGGGTATTGCTCGATGAACGCCGGCGAGATGTCCCGGTCCAAACTGGAGACAGGTGCAGCACGGCAGGGTTATCGGACTCCATGACGGCACTGAGCCGGTTCTCGGTGTTGCGCTGGGTGATGATCAGCCGTTCCCGGTCCCGACTCAGGGCCCTGATCCGCGCCAGCAGGGCGGACGGGGTGGAAAGCGGCCGCCAGTGGGCATGTTCATGGCGCAGCGTGTCGGCCAGGACGAATGCGTCGGATTTACTCGTGGCCAACCGGTAGCGCTCCCGGGCCCTGGCCGAGATTTCCGGGGAAACACAGTAGATCTCCGGCCCGGCCTGCTGCAGCCGTTCCACCAGCACCCCTTCGGAGCGTTCAATGGCGACCCGGACCTGGCCGGGGTGTCTGGTCATAGCCGCCTGGAGCTCCCCGAGGCCGGTGACGGTGTGCTGGAACCGCTTCTGAAGGATGGTATTGCCGTCCGCGTCAACGAGGCAGAGCTGGTGGAATGATCCGCCCCAGTCGATACCGGCGAAAATGCCGGTCTTTCGGCGTTTCGAAGATGAGCCATGGTCGGTGGCCTTTCCTACGGAGACACCACCTGTGGTTCACCGGGTGCGTTGGCTTCCCGCGCCAGAACCTTATCTCCGCGATCACCACTACAGGTGTCGCGGCTCCCGCAGGCTGGTTCACGGTCTGCCATCACCGCGGGGGAACGGCTCTGCACGGGGTCCTCGAAGGATGCGCGTCTGCATAGGTTCTCCCTGCGACGGTGCAGGTGGCCGACGGGACCGTCCCGCCCTCACTATTATGAACAGAGAAGGTCTGCACGAAGGTCTGTGGCACGCCGTCGCGACGGCGTCCGGCAACCCCTTGAGCTCGTCGCAGGCAACGATGCAGCAGTCGGTGAGGCTGCGATTCTTAGTCTCGATCAGCACCCTCAGTCAGTACTTCGCACCCTCACCGTGCCCGCCAGCCGGAGCCCGAGTATGTCCCGGGTCCCTTCGACGGTGACCGCCCGGGCGCCCTGGGTCGGCGGATCGCGACCTGGCCGTCGCGAATCTTGCGTTCACGGTGTGCTCCTGCGCGTTCACCATGTTCCAAGTCTTCGAAGGACGAAATCTCGCGGCAGCAGTTCGCTTCCTTCGGCACGAGGGTCGACCTTGCGATTTTGACCGCGCTCTCCACCCCGTCCTTGGACACCGGATCCCTGGCCGGCTGTTAAGGACGTCGAGGCGCAGATCTGACCGTGGGACTGATCAACCCAGTCCTCGGTCTTGGGCAGCCAAGCATCAGTCACCCCGTCCGGGGCAGGGGCCGCCCGGCATCACCTTCAGCGACCCAGCGCTGAACCATGTGATCGGAACAGTCAGCCAGCTTGGCGGCGTGAGTATTTGATGCCTTGAGAGCCACCCAATCTTGCGCTTCAGAGCCACCGATCGTGCGGAAGAGAGCCAGTGGTGGTGTGCTTGGGAGCCATTGGCCCTCGACCTCATCGTTAGGCACTGGCCAGGGCGTTCTGCTCCCTCATGTTGTAGGGTGCCGGTGTCGACCCAGGTGGTGTTGTGGATGATGCGGTCCATGATGGCGTCGGCGTGGACGCAGGCAACGAGGCGGGTGATGCCAGTCCTTCTGCTGATACGGGGTGCAGAACACCGTCGACGTCTCGCCGTAACGGCGCTCCATCAACTCCAGCAGCATCATCCGCATCGATTCCGTAGGCCGATCAAGTAACCACTCGTCGATGCCAGATGAGGTACGCACCCCCATTACGCGAGTAACCTAGGGTCGCGCTATTGACTGCTGGGATCAGGTTGATTATAGTCAACAAACGACCGTTTGGTTGTGTGGCTGAACCCAGCACCTACTGTGGATTCCAAGGAGAGACAATGCCGTCATTTAAGATCGAAAATGGGCCGGAAATTTATTACGAGGACACTGGCGGTTCAGGTGTCCCGATTATCTTCAGCCACGGACTCTTTATGACTCTTGACATGTTCGGGCCGCAGCTCGAGGAATTCTCGAAGGATCACCGCTGCATTACTTGGGACGAGCGGGCCCACGGAAAGACAGTGTGGGAAGGAGACTTCACTTATTATGATTCGGCTGACGATCTCATTGCTCTCGCCGACCATCTTGGAATCGACAAGTTCATCCATTTCGGATTCAGCCAGGGTGGTCTCCTAGCGCTGCGTGCGGCGATCCGGTACCCGGACCGTTTGATCGGGCTGATCCAGTGCTCGACTCACGCTAGCGGACTCTCGGGCGATGCAGTCGCAGCCTTCAAGGAAAAGATCACCAAATGGGCTGACGCCGGGCTCACCGAAGAGACGAAGGACTTTCTTCGGTGGCTGATTCTTGGCGAAGGCGTCGATGAAGACTTCTGGATGCACTACTGGAGCACGATGACCGCTAAGCAGCTCAATGACGCGACTTACGCGCTTTACGATGCTGAAGGGGTGCAGGATCAGTTGCATAGCGTGAAGGCGCCGACTCTCGTCATCCATGGCCTTTCAGATGTATCTACCCCGCTCGAGCTTGCCCAATACGTTGGCGATCATGTCCCAGACTCGCGGGGGACTGTGCTCATCGAAAACGGACCCCACGCAATTAACCTCTCTCATGCAGAGCAAGTGAATGCCGCGGCGCGCATGTTTGTTGATGAGGTCACCACAGAGTTCAATAAGGACAAGTAGCATGGTGAGTCTTGATGGGCAGCTCATTGGGGTCGTCACAGGCGGTGCCTCTGGTATCGGAGAGGCCTGCGTCCGACGCTTAGCCGAGTTGGGGCATTCCATAGTGATCGCGGATTACACCCTCGAGCATGCTCAACAGCTAGCAGATGAACTCGGGGATTGTGTACTCGCCGTTCAGGCCGACGTCACTAGCGAGCAGGATTGTCTCAGAATGGTTCAGCGTACGGTTGAGCACTTCGGCAGACTTGATTTCGCAGTCAACAATGCCGGAACCGGAAACCGGGATTCAAGCCTAATCGGAGATATTGGGCTCGAAGAATGGCGCCGTATCATGGCCGTCAACCTTGATGGGGTGTTCTTGTCAGTGTCTGCGGAGGCGAAGCAGATGAAGAAATCCGGGGGCGGATCAATTGTTAACATTTCATCTGTCATGGGTGTAGTCGCAACTCGTGGAGCCGGTGCATATGTGGCGAGTAAGCACGGAGTAGTTGGCCTTACGAAGGCTGCGGCGCTCGATTATGCGCCCGCCAAGATCCGGGTTAACGCTATCGGCCCAGGATATGTTGAGACGCCAATGCTCGTCGGTCGTCTTGCTGACCAGCCAGCCGAGGTGCGCCATGAGGTCGAGGGCCGGCACCCGATCGGTCGAATCGCGAAGTCGGACGAGATCGCGGACGCTGTCGCGTATATGGTTTCCCCAGCAGCCTCCTTTATTACTGGCGCATACCTGCCCGTAGATGGCGGTTACACGGCTAAGTAAGCACTCGGCTGTACGCTGACATAGGTTCGGTTGAGAAGTGTCATAGGTAAACGGCTCTTGTGCCGGTTTGAACTGGTCCCTTAAGTGGATTTGTTAAGTAAGCGCCTATAGCTAGCGAGGGCCTGACCCCTATTGCACCGGGCTCAGGCCCTCTAGCTTTGTAGAGACCTTTCGTTGTTATACCAGCGGATGTACTCTTGCAGTGCTGTTTCCAGCGCGTCTTTGCTGATTAACCGGGCGTGATGGAAGATTTCTTCCTTCATGCGTCCGAAGAAATTTGGCAGATTGCCTCCGACACTATGGGTCTGTGTACCCGGTGATCTCGTGTCGCTTCGTATTCTTGATGGTGACGAAATTTGAGGGTGTAACCGGGGCCTGATTCCGCCGGCTTCGAGCAGTGATCGGGCGATGTAGTTGGCAAGTGAGTATTTGAAGCTTTGAGCGCCACTTGTTCGTGCGGTTCAGCGCCGGGGTTCGTGCGAGAGATCGCCAGCGGTCGCATGGCCTAACGACGCTGACGCCCTCCGTGACGGTTGCTAGGCGGTTGCGGGCGCTGCGTGCTCGCGCATGTTGTAGCTGCCTGTCTCTACCCAGATCGTGTTGTAGATGATCCGGTCCATGATCGCGTCGGCGTGAACGCCGGAGCCGAGCCGCTGATGCCAGTCCTTCTGCGAATACTGGGTGCAGAACACTGTTGACGTCTCCCGTAGCGGCGTTCCATCAGTTCCAGCAGCATGGTCCGCATCGATTCCGTGGGCCGATCCAGCAGCCACTCATCAATGACCAGCAGGGTGAATGCCGCATACTTGCGCAGGAACTTGCCGGATCCGCCAAGGGTGTCTTGGGCGGCGACCCAGGCTTCCTCGAGGTCGGGCATGCGGACATAATGCGCGCGGACGCGGTGTTCGCAGGCGCGTTTAGCAATCGCGCATCCCAGGTAACACTTCCCCGACCCGGTGAACCCTTGGAAGACAACGTTCTCCTGCCGGGCCACGAACGAGCAGGTGCCGAGCTGGCTCAGCAGCGGCCGGTCAAGACCCCGCTCGTCAAGGAGGTCGATGCGGCGCAGGTCAGCATTCGGGTAGCGCAGCCCCGCCCGCCGGATCAGGCCGGTGACTTTGGCATGGGTGAACGACGCGTAGGCGTCATCAACGACCAGCCGGAGACGATCTTCGAACGGCAGGCTGATGCTCAGCGTCTCGTCTTGGGTATCTATGGCCTCCAGCAGCTCGCCCGCGTTCATCTCCCGGAGCTTGCGTTTGGTTTCCGTGTCCAGGCTGTCAGCGCTGGTCGAAAAGTGAACCATTTCGCGGGCTTGGCCCTCTACGTCAGGCTGGTTGTGAGTCATTCACGTTTTGATTGAAGGAGCCGACCGTGACATTCGTTAGGCACGGTTTTACCCATGATGACATCCGGGAATTGGTGCATGAGTATCATCTGCAGCCCTATGGGACCAAGAAGACCCGAGCGGCGAGGTTTTGCTCGGCTCTCGTTCCATCTTCGCCTCATAGCTATCCACCGCCTGCGTTCTAAAAAGGTCTGCAATCTTTTATGCCGGCAAGGGGGGCACCGGACTCGCTGACGCCGTTCGAAACTTGGCGGCGAGTGCGATACTGAGGGTCGCGGTTAGGGCGTGTCTCCTTATTGGCGTAGCCAGATGAGGACGGAGTAGAGGGCGACCCCGGAGCGGTAGGTGATGGCGAGCTTGTCGTATCGGGTGGCGATGCTGCGCCATTGCTTGAAAATGTTGAAGGACTGCTCGACGACGGACCTGCCTTTGTAGGCCTCGCTGTCGAAGTCCACGGGTCGGCCACCGCGTGCGCCTTTGCGTTTGCGGTTGGCGATCTGGTCTCTGGGTTCGGGAATGACTGCCTTGATCTTCCGGGCCCGCAGGAGTGAGCGGTTGGCCCTGGAAGAGTAGGCTTTGTCGCCCATCACCGCGTCGGGGCGGGTCCGGGCCCGTCCCGTCCCGGCGCGCGGGACGTTGATGGCGTCGATGACGTGCGGGAACAAGCGTGAGTCCGAACCTTGGCCTGGTCCAATGATGAACGCCAGAGGCCTGCCTTTCCCGTCGCAGGCGTGGTGGATCTTCGTGCTCAAGCCGCCCCGGGAACGCCCAACTGCGTGATCCTCAGGCTCGGCCCAGAGTTTCTTGTAATTCGGCGGATCCCCCTGTGTTGCGGGGAAGGTTGGTTCCGTGCTGATGGGCGCGGTTGATCGTTGAGTCCACCGATACAGTCCAGTCGATCTCCCCATCGGCGTCGGCTTCGGTCAGCAGCACGGAGTGGATCCGGTCCCACGTCCCGTCAGACGCGTATCGGCGGTGCCGCTTCCACACCGTCTGCCACGGACCGAACTCTGCGGGAAGGTCCCGCCAGGCAATCCCGCACCGGTACCGGTAAGCGATGCCCTCCACGACTTGGCGGTGGTTCCGGAACGGGCGACCGCGCTGGCCGTCGGAACTGGGCAGCAACGGCTCAACGCGGGCCCACTGATCATCGGTAAAGACTTGGAAACGAGACACGCACCCAAGTTTTCCAGCCGGCGGTCAGCCTATTTGGGAGACACGCCCTAGTTCGGTGCAAGCCGGAAGGAACCGCGACCTCAGCACTAGTTGATTGCAATCAGGCGCTGCCCGGGCCTAACAATCAGGCCGCGTGTTACGCCGCCGTCAACGTAAAACGCTGACCCAATGGCGAATGATGAAGCGTCCGAAAGCAACCACGCCGTCATCTCTGCGATTTCATGCGGCTCCCCCAGTCGTCCTATGGGTTGTGCAGACTCGGCCTTGGCCTTGACCTCCGGATCGGCGAACGCTGCAGCAGCCAGAGGGGTAAGAGTTGATACAGGCATGGACCCGATACGGCCGTCGAGTGTGCGCATGCAACAAAGTTTGTTGATGCCGTGTTCGGCTGCAGTGCCGTTCAGGGTTGGGAATCGACTCCCACGCCTGCATGGCATGCTCCCCGATCCAGTACTCGGTGAAGCCAGCCTGATCGGCGGTCATTGCCTAGTCCACGGCCCATTTGAACACATCCTTTAGAGTCCTGGTCGGTGGAAGGAAGGGTGCCTGAAACATGTCGACCTGCAATTGTGCTGCTTTGAACGATGAGCAACCCGGGCCAAATCTAACAATCGTCTGCTTTATTGTGGTGGCCTGGGCCGTATGTGTCAAGACACTCTTCCGACCGCTGGCAACTGAAGTCCTCGCTTCGTGCGAAAAGGACATGCGGTGGTGACAGTGCAGGAAGAGCAGGGCCCGGCGCGGCCGTGGCCGCTCCGCGCAGGACCAGAACTGAATTCTTGGCAATCCAACCCTGCCTGACTAGGGCGGCCCGGCATCGGAACGTCCCTGCTTGCCGTCGTCGAGAAACGCATAGCGCAGCACGGCCTGTTCAGGCTCTCGGCGATGATGCCCGGATCGAACCCGGTGAGAGCCTCCCTTGGGCAGCCGCTTCAGTTGAAGAAAAACCTGCGCCACTTTGAACGGACCACCCATTCAGCGCCAGGAACTTGGCGCGGTGACCAGTTCGGGGACGCGTCCTGGGGAAACGTGGCAGGCATGGGCCGGATATGAGTGGCTGTGGATTTTCCGGTGTTAGTCGCTAGGAGGCGCCCCGGCCTCCGTCGATGCGGTATTGCGCCCCTGTAATGAAGGAGCTGTCATCGGAGCCTAGGAAAAGAACTAGATTGGCAACGTCACGGGGGGTGGCGTAGTGACCGAGAGGGATGGTCGCAGATATTGACGAATGGGCGGCGTCCGCGTTGCCCGGGTTGAACCCTACTTCCAAAGCCCTCATCATGCGAGTGTCCACGGGAGAGGGATGAATGGAATTAACCCGTACACCAAACGGCGCAGCTTCTAAAGCAGCCACTTTTGTCAATCCCACTAGCGCGTGCTTCGAGGCGACGTACGAGACCACGCCTGGGCTTCCGCTTAGGCCGGCAGTGGAGGAAGTGTTGATGATACTGCCGCGGCCCGCATCAATCATGGGCGGTAAGACATATTTCAAGCCAAGAAAGGCACCCCGGACGTTGACTGCCATGATGCGGTCAAACGCGGTGACCTCTGTTTCAATCAAAGGGGCGACGGTCCCTTCGAGCCCTGCGTTATTGAAAAAAACATCTATCCTTCCCATTCGATTGAGCGTGCGCTGTACGTATTCGGCTACATCCTTCTCGACGCTAACATCAGCGCAAATCGTTTCCAGGTCTCCGGCCGAGGAAAGTGTGGCACGTGTATCCTGGAGCGCTCCTTCGTCGATGTCGACAAGAGTCACGCGAGCTCCGGCATAAAGATATGCGGCTGCTGTGGCAGCGCCGATTTCACCTGCACCTCCAGTGATCAACACGGAAAAGTCCTTAAGCTTCGCCATGGCGGCCCACATCGCTCGATTGCAGATGAACGGGCATATGGCGTCGTCGTTCGCTTACCTCATCTAACGAGGATTGGGACTGGCAGATTGTGCCGGGTACTTCTAATTCCGCTGAGATGCCCTGCTTTACGCCATGTCCGCTGTGCCTGCTGGGGCTGCTGGCGCTGCTGGGGGAAATGCTAGACATATTCGACATGCACACGGATATTGCCCCCCTCATCGACCCAGCCTGACTTGTAAGCGTAGGAAAGCATCTGCTTGAAGTCCCCGCGCCAAGCTTCATCCGGTTCCCTAACCACCGAAGCCCAGCGAAGTATCTTTTCAGGACTGACCCACAGGTGGTCCCCCTCCCAGCGGCCGAGCTCTCCGGCACGATCAGAGGTCGCAAATGTGGAAGCCGAATCACCCATGACGACTGCTTTCAACGCTCGGAAGTTATCTGGCTCGACGAGGATCGGTTCAGTATCTGGAAGCGAGGTATCCAAAGAGATAATCATCAGGGCATCCTTAGGGTTAGGTCGTTGAACGTAATGACTAGGAAATGACAGCGCTCCTCGGCGGCAATCCTTGCTTTATAGGACCAGCAGCACCACCGGGAATGGTCACCTGCATGTGATACGGGAAGAATTTATACGTGAGCCGATAGTAGCATGTCATACAAACGCTTGGTAGACTGTTCGCGATCTGGTACCGACCGTTGTTGCAACGAGGCAGGGGCAAGGAGTCCGACTTGAACGAGGGAATCATTGAGACTGCTCTTCGGGAAGCATTCGAGGCTAAAACGCAACTCGTTGAGGATTGGCAGTTTCTGGTGGGCTGTGAGGTTGACGTGTGCATGGGGCGGCAGCTGCTGCGCACCGGCGTCATAGACGCGGCCACGGTCGACGGGGGCATCGTTTGGATTTCGCGTCAGGGCGTGCAGGAGCGCAGGCTTCTGACCAGAGCCGACGGCTACGATCTCTGGATCACCAAGCTGGACAACCAGAGGGTTCTCGCACGCAGGGACGACGGCTGACGGAGCGAGACCTCCGTCTGCTGGGGCATGGTGAATACCCGGTCCGCTACAGAGGCGCAGCGTTTCCCTCAGGTCACCCAACAAAACGGCACATGCTACCTAGCGTTTTTGGCTTTGGCTGGCCCTTTACCTGGGTGATGGCTTTCGCTCGGTGCTCCTTGGCCGCTTTCCGCAGAAACTTGCGGTCTCCCGATCATAGATGGCTACTGGCGGGCACGGACGGGAGCTCTTCGAAGCCCTACCCGGTCAGATTGATCTACACCCCAGCCAGACCTCAGGCAGATGGCCAGGGGTCATCCGATTAGGGTTAGATTCTTGTTTTCTGACGAGGGGTAGACCAACTCTTAGACCGCGGCCTGACCCCTGGCTCGTCCCTGGCGGCTGCGCGACACCTGGCAGGATATGGGCGTCTCCTTTAGGCGCATGGTCGGGTGTTCGACAGAGCCGTTCAGCTTCTCGATGTCACAGTTCGGCAGGCCCAGTCCGCGCAGGCTGATCGCAGGGCATCCCTATTCCGCCCAGGATCAATGCAGGACATGAGGGTGCTGCGCCGCGCTCCTGTATTCAGAGCCAAGTTCGTCGCGCGAACATGCGAAAGTCGCCCTCGCGAGCCAATCCGGCTAAGCCTCGCTTAACAAATTCCAGACGAATCCCCCTAGATTCGACGGTGTCATGCCGCCCCACTCCCCCGACCCAATGAACAACCAGAAAGCAACTTCGCTGTTGGTCATTCTGATCCCCATCATCGCTGGGCGGGTCCTCCCCGCAACCAGGGCGCGGTGCGCCGGGAGCGGGCCAAGATTTCGGTGGGCGCTCCGTCCCTTATTTCCTCACGGAATCTTGGCCCACTCCCGGTTCTCCAAGTTGCACTCCGGCCCCTCGTACCCAGCGGTGACTCCGCTATCAGAAAGACGCACCAATCTGACAGACACATCCGGTGCCCGCCAGTCGATGAAGGAGAAGGACGATGCAACCGCTCACCATCAAAACCCCGGCCGACGTTCTCAGTTTCATTGGTCACACCTTGGGGTTTTGGCCCCAAGAAAGCCTTGTCTGCATCACTCTCGCCGACAACCAGGTAGGAGCAACTCTCCGCGTAGACTTGCCGAAGCCAGACACTGAAATCAGCTACGCAAAGATGGTGGCCGGATACCTCAGCCACGACACCAGCGCCGAAGGTGTGCTCTTCGCCGTCTACACCTCGGAGCCCATGAATGGCGACCACAAGCCACACGCGGCAACGATCGCTGCGCTCACGGGCGCCCTAGCCGAGCGAGGACTCACCATCAGGGAAGGACTCCTCGTCGGAGACCAGACGGTGTCACAGTACGACGGCGATCCTGAGAATGGCGTCCGGCTCCCCTTGAGTGCCACCCAATCCAGCCAGATCAACGCCGAATTCGTCTACCGCGGCAGCACCATCGAACCCACTAACCGCATCCTGCTGCCAGCATCGACCAAAGAATCCCAGACCCTTGATGCCGTTGAGAACCGTGTCGCAGCAATTCAAGGCATGAGCCACTGGGACGCGATGGCGCAGGCCAGGACGCTCTGGACAGAAATGCTCGAAGCGAAGACATACCCGGACGACGAGCAGACCATCAGACTGATCGCGAACCTCCAGTTCCCCGCGATCCGCGACCAACTCATGGCCGACATCCCCGGAATCGACGAACCCATGGACCGAATTCTCCTGGCCCAAACACACGGCAAGCCGCAGTGGTCCCGGGTCGAGTGGGCTGAGCAATTACTGGTCCACGCTTACACGCACAGTGCCACAGTTCACTCTGCTCCGTCCCTGACTGCGATCGCTTTCATCAACTGGTGGGAAGGCAGAGGCAGCAAGGCCCACCAGTTCCTGGAACTCGCCCTCGAAGCCGACCCCAACTATCGCCTCGCCAGGCTCAGCGACCAAATGATCGGAACCGGAATGGTCGCCGGCTGGAGCATGGACAAAGGCACTGCCTACCGGGATCGGGGACTCGAAGCGTCATAAGCCCCGCAGTCACAGGGATACGGACGACGACGGCGGGGCGTTCCGGAGCCAGTTCTCCACAGCCGCGTCCCACCCCTCCGGGTCTGCATTCCACTCCTGCGTGTGCTCCGCGGACGGGAAAGTCAGCAGCGTTGCCAGCTGCGGGCGCCGGCTGACGAACTCCCGCGAAATCGCAAACGGTGTCGAACGGTCCCCTTCGTTGTGGATGACAAGAAGGGGGACACTGAGTTCGTTCGCCCGGGCTAAGAAGTCCAGGGACGGAAAGTTCAAGGGAGCGTCCAGGCCTGTGATCCAGCGCGTTCCGGATGACTCAAGCATCTGTAGTCCAAGCCGGGCAACCCAACCGGGGAGCATGCTGGACCGGGCATTGGCCACCAGCGTGCTATTCCAGTCGATAACGGGGGCATTGAGCACGAGCCGGGAAATGAGGTCCCGAAACTCTGACGAGGCCGCCAATTGAAGGGCAATTGAGGCACCGAGGGACCAGCCGAAAAGAACAATGCGGCGTGCACCTTGCCCCGCGGCATACGATACGGCAGCTTCAACGTCATGCCATTCGGTCTGCCCCAGGTGATACCGGCCGTCCGACGATGCAGGGGAATCGCGGTCGTTGCGGAGTGACACAACCAAGGATGTGTATCCCAGCCGGTTCGCAACGGGCACGCCGCGGAGAGCGCCGGCTTTCGATCCGCCCAAGCCATGGATATGGATGGCCCATGTAGAAGAGTCTCCGGACGGTTGCGTCGGTGTGAACTTCCAGGCGGGCGCCATGCCGTTATCTACGGGAATCTGAACCTCGGAGTAGGGCAGCCCTAATGGTTCCGGCGTCGGATAGACGTATCCGCTCCAAATGCCGGCCCTGGCAGTCCTGAGATCCCCGGAGTCGACCCGCTCAACGAGTCGCGTTACCGTCCCCGCAACATCGTCAGAGGACACGACCTCCCCAATGCAGGCATGCCCTGTGCCGTTGGAAAACCAGATGCTGTAGCGGCCTGGGGCCGTCGTCCGTGCCGATACCGGCAACTCCACCATCAGCGTTGCGTCGTCGTCGTGGAACACACGACGGATTTGCAGGTCCTCCTTCCGCTCCGTTTTGGGCACCACCACTTGCCGGGCAAAGTAGGCCGCGGCGAGAAGGGACGCAGCGCCCACAATGCCACAGCCTGTGGCGGCAGCTGCAGCGGCACTACGCATCGGCGTCGTCCTCGGGAGAATTCAGGCGTTCGTCGATGGCTTTGCGCAGGCGCTGTAGTGTCTCCGGAGAAATCCCCTGTAGTTGCCTTGCAGCAAAGTTTCTCACGCGGTTTTCCCGAAGTGTCCGCAGTAGCTGCAGCTGCGCGTCCACCAAGTCGGGCACGTCGCCGTCGTCGTCCAATAGGTATTTGGGGTCAACGCCGAAGAATTCGGCGAGGTTCTGCAGGAGCTGCGGGTCCGTCGCCATGGAACTGTCGCCGGCACGCATGTAGGCCCAGCGGGAGCGGGACAACGGCGTTCCGCGGTCAGACATGTGCTTGCTGATCTGAGGATAAGTCAGGGGCTCTGAACCCTGGGCCTCAAAAAGATCCAGAAGGAGATTTAGCTTCCGCGCGAGTTTCGCCTGCGGCTGTTCGGGGAACCCAGCTTCGCTGTCGGTCACGGAGTCGTGTCCCCTTTCCGCGACAACCACGGTCCTCGATGTCCGGGCACTGCCAACCGCGCACCGAGATGCTGCTCCGCTTCTCGGAGAACATCCAGATCATTCAGACTCAGCGAGCGGGCAAGGTGAGGGTCCACGAACAGCGCGTCCTGGATCTCGACCAACATCCTGTGCAGCCGGCGCCTCGGGGCATCGTGGCGGTCGATCGCAGTTTGAGCCGAATCCAGGCGGATCTCGGATCGACTCGACGTGCTTCGTTCCCAAAGCCCAGCCAGTCGTTCGACGAGGACAGCCGCGGCACGGGCATCAGACCTGCGCTCCAGCCGACGTGCGACGGGCGGCAAGGCCAAGCCCGCGCAGAGGAAAACCATGGCGCCCACAAGCGCGGAGTCGTAGATGTAGGAGAGACGCGTCATGGCCTCAAGGTCCCCCATGAGATGTAGTACGTCCATCCCCAACACGGCAAGGACCATCACTACAGCCAAAGCGCAGCCCAGACCGATCAACATAAAAGCAACGCGGAAGTACGGCCTCGCCATCTCGCCGCGGAACCTGAAACAGGTAATGCCGGTGATGGCCACCACCACGCCGATGTAGAGGAACTGGACACCCGAGTATGCCGCCGCCGGCCACTGGCCTCCAAAATCCCTCATGAAGGCGGTCGAAGTCCGCGAAGCATCAACCAGGCTGAAGCTGACGATGAGGGCCCCAACCACAGCTGCGAGCACCCAAAGCCCTGCCCTATTGTGCGCGTCCCCCGTTTCGCTGACATCGGCGGCGCGGAGGATCGCACGGGAGAGGAAGTAGATACCGATAACCATGAAGATATTGGCTATGAGGTCCAGGAGATTGCGGCTCCCGAGTACTCGGTCCCCCGCGACGTAGATCCGGTCGACGTTGAGCGTGAGTGCCGTGGCGATGGTTACGGCTGCCACGAGGATGCTCTTGTCTTTACGCCGCCTCAGATCCGGCACGAGGCACAGCGCCAGACACCAGATCACGGCTGCGGCAATTTCCTGAATCATCCGAAGATCCGTTCAAACGACCGTGGCTCGAGGCTGCTGTCCCGGATGGCGGCAGCAAAGAGATCCGCCAAGGTTTCGGCAGCGGCCTCGATATGGTCCAGAAAGTCACTCCGCCCCAGGATCCGCGACACCTGCTCGCCGGACAAGTTGGGAAATAACGTCTCCGCATAGTTTGAGGACACCACCAGCTCATCATGTCGGAGCACCATATGGCCCAGTTCGTGAAGGATGAACTGCTGCCGGTGGAGTGCCGACGGCGTCGGCGCGTGCAGAATGACCTCCGTGCTGTCCGTGGACAACCACAACCCGCAGACCGATCCCCCGCTCAAGGACTCGGAAACGTCGATCTCAATCCGCCGATGCCGGAGGTTCTCAACAATCGATATCAGCCGCTCCAACGAAAGACGGCTCGGCAGATTGAGTGCCAGGAAGCCTTCTGCAGCGGATCGCGCCGGCGAATATTTGGCGGAAGCTGAGCCGTCCATCGGAATCCCCATCAATAAGCCCGGCCCCCTGGACAGGCGATGATTGCTTACTTTCTTATTGAACGCTTGCACTCTGGACATGTCCAGAGCACATGGATTCAATCCGTGGAACTCGCCCTCGAAGCCGACCCCGCCTGCCTCCTCTCCAGGCAGTCACCCAATGATCGGTGCCGGAATGGTTGCCGGTTTGAGCATGGACAAGAGCACGGGATACCGACCATTCGGGTCTCATCCAGACTGGCCGCGCGTGAAAGGGACGTGATATCCGGCCGCTATACCCCCGCGCAAATGTCGATCGGTGGGCGGTCCAAGCCCGGCTCGCGGGAGTCACCGCCTAAGATCTGAGGGCTACGCGCGTAACACGCAACGGTAGCGGGGCCACACACATCATGGATTAGCGGAGGCGGCCAGTATTGTTAGGCACAATAACAGTCAACGACGACAGCAACCTGTCGTTCGGATCAGTGGGGGCGGTAGCTGTGGAATTGCAGCCTGAGAAAGAAAATCTGGACCGTACATTCTCTCAGACGGTCTTCCATATCGACTTCTACCAGCGCAGCTACAAATGGAGCGAGATACCCGTCCAACGCCTCCTGGATGACGTGTTCTTTCCGTTTAACGAGTTGTGGAAGAAGTACGCAGCCCTCGAGCCCTCTGTCTCAAACGTCACTGAACGCTATCCGTGGTACTACCTCAATACTTATGTCACGAACACAATTGACGGGCGCGTCTTCGTGGTTGATGGGCAGCAGCGACTTACCACCCTGACACTCATTCTGATAAAGCTCTATCACCTTGCCAGCAAATTTGATTCCGAACGGCGAAGCTGGATCGAAAGCAAAATTGTCGGGCACTCTGGTGACGGGCTGAACTTCTGGATGAATCATGAAGATCATCTCGGTGTGTTGCGGGCCCTCTATTCGGGTACGCCGGCAGACGAGATCGACACCGATTCTGGTGTGACAGCCGTTAACATGGTGGACAACTACCGTCTAATCGACGCCTATCTCGAGGACACTCTGTCCGAATCGCGTCGGTTCGAGACCTTCTCGGTCTATTTCCTGAAGCGCCTTGTCCTTGTGAACCTCGAAGTAGGCTCGACGGACGTCCCAATGGTATTCGAAGTCATCAACGACCGCGGAGTCCGGCTCAAGCCTCATGAGATCCTCAAAGGCAAGCTGCTGGGACAGGTCGACAAACTGGAGATTTCGCAACTGGCATTGAACGAATTGTGGGACTCCCGCATAGAGGAACTCTCGTCCTACGGCGATGATGTCCCCGACGACTTCTTTCGTACGTGGCTGAAGGGCCGCTTCGCGGCGACACGTAGCGCTGGGCGGCGGTTCGACGGTGACTACCACCGTGAAATGTTCACTCACGAAATGAATCAGGTGCTGAAACTCGAGCACGACCCGATTGCCGTCAAGAGATTCTTGCTCGAAGACTTCGCCTACTATTCCCAACTGTTTCTCAGGGTCCAATTCCTCACGAGGGTGGAGACTGCGGGGTACGAAGGCATTTACTTCAACGGCGCAGTGATCAATAAGCTTGATTCGCAGGTCTCTTTGGTGTTGGCCGCGTGCTCGATCGATGACCCCGAAGAAGACGCAAAGATTGCAGCCGTCGGTGACGGCACTGACAAGTTGTCAACTCTTCTTCGGCTCCAAGGCGCATACAGTTCCAACGAGTTTCTAGACCGGTTGTTCCTTATTGCTGCCGATCTCCATGGTCAAAACGCAGCCGACATTCCCGGTATCTTCGAACAACACCTCCAGGCGGAAATCGCCCTGCGCCGCGGGATTGAGCACCCTGGAGCCTTCAATCGCCAGCTTTTCAATACGATGACGGTGGATCGACTGGGCAGCCGGTTCACAAGGTACTTCTTTGCACGGGTCGAGAAGTACATCGCCGGTGGCATGAAAAAGGAAATGAAGCATCCATTCGAGGACCTGGTTACCAAGACCGGCTACAAGACAGGTTTCCACATCGAACACATTTTGTCCTATAACGACGGCAACCGCTCCCTCTATGGTGATGATGAGGAACGATTCGACGCGGAACGAGGCCGTTTGGGGGGAATCCTCCTCCTACGCGGTCGCGACAACATCTCCAGCAATAACGAGCCGTACGCGGCCAAGCTTAGTACCTATGCCAACAGCCTGTACTGGAATGAAACGTTGCGGGCTGACACGTACAAGAGCAAGAAGGACTTCGCCGACTTCATCAGGGAAGAGAGCCTCAATCTCCGGCCTTTGGAATCCTTCGGTCCCCAAGAACTGATCGAACGTCACGAATTGCTGGGCGAGATCGTCCAGCGCATTTGGCCGGTTTCGGCTACCACTACCTCCGGAGCATCTCCCACGCAAACGCCCGAGCTTGCAATGGACGAACCGGCGGAAACTCTGGCGTAGTCAGTTCAATTACTTTGCGCTGACCCGAATTTGGACACGGCTGCTCTAAGGCTCGCGAATAGGGCTCCCCCATCCTTCAGCCCGCTTCAAACCGTTCCATTAGGGCCAGCTCTTGCTATGCCCAATCCTGCACCACCAGTCGCTTCACACCTCTGGCATCCAAGGCCGTCACCGTGAGCGCCGGCTCACGTCCAGTCATGTCGCGGGATGGCTCTGCGCTGATGAACGGTCGTGAGCGGGAAAACTTGCGAAGAATGTCGAGCACGTTTCGTACCGTCGCGCACGTCGCAACGGTTCTGTTCCACGCGCTGCGCCAACAGACAGCGTGACCGCCGACGGCGGCGCCAAACGTCCCGACGACGTCAACCCCTCCCCGGCCAGGTCCCGCCCCAAGACGCAAACTCAACGAATGCCCCGACAGCCCCGGGCCCCGCTGGTAACCAGGCACTGGACTCCGTTCGCGGCCAGCTCCGTTCCCAAGCAACCGACATCGACCGCCTCGAAGCCGAGAACGCTGACCAGAGGACAACCATCAGGAGCCTCCGCGCCGACTTCGTTCGCCTCCACACAGTCCAGCAAGCAGACGCGAAGGACCTGCTCCATCTCGCCGGCTGGCTCCTGGCGCACTCCCAGGCCACCGGCGTCGACCTCGACAACGCCACCAAAGCGCTCTTCCGCCGTCGCGGCTGGTCGTCCGCCAGCCGCAACCCCCAAGCCGCGCAGCCATGACAATGTCCATCGCCAGGCTATCGGCCCAGTCCGGCCTGAAGTACCTGTTCAAAACCACCATGATGGACGATCTGACGGTCACGCCCGCGGACGCCACCACTTACTACATGAAGGCGGGAACGCCGCAGGGCCGCTGGCTCGGCCAAGGCCTGCCAGGCATCAACCGCAGCACCGAAGACAAAGTCACCGAAACCGATGCCAAGGCCGTCTTCGACCACGCCACCCACCCGGACACCGGTGCTCCCCTGGGCCGCCCCCACGGCCAACCCACTGTCGTCCAAAACAGCCACGGACAAGCAAACACGCGCCACGCCGTCGTCGGCTTCGATCTCACCTTCAGTGTCCCAAAATCCGTGTCAGTCCTCTGGGCCCTCTGCCCCCGGAGCATCCAGGACCAGATCCTGGAGACCCACCACCAGGCAATCAAGGCCACCCTGGAATGGCTCGAAGAGAACGTCATCCACACAAGGGCTGGGCGAAACGGCGTCGCCCACCTCGGCACCCAGGGGGCCATCGCCGCTGCGTTCGACCATTGGGAGTCCCGCGCCGGAGATCCGCAGCTCCACACGCATACGGTCATCGCCAACCGGGTCCAGCGCACCGACGGCGCCTGGGTCACCCTGGACTCGCGCACGCTATACAAGGCCGCGGTCGCTGCCAGCGAGCACTACAACGGCCTCCTCTTCGATGCCCTCCGCCGGAATCTCGGCACGGACACGGACATCCGCGAACCCGCCACCAACACTCACAACCCCACCCAGCAACTCACCGGCGTCGACGACGCACTGATCCGCGAATTCTCCAACCGGTCCCGCCTCATCGATCTGGAAGCCGACCGTCTCGTCGCCGAATGGACGGCAAGCCACGGCACTCCCCCAACCGCCACGACCACCATCAAGCTCCGCCAGCAAGCAACCCTTTCCACCCGGACAGCGAAAACGGAAACAGCCGTCCCGCTGCACCAACTCTCCGCCCATTGGAAAGCACGCGCGGCCGCCAAAGGCTTCGAACCCCGCGACGTACTCGCCAACACCATCCGCCGCTCCCGCACAGCCCCCTTCCGCACCGGTGACTTCACCGCCAACTGGATCGACGCCGTCGGCTCGCTGACCCGCGAGCGCGTCGCCGCCAAACGCGCCACCTGGAACCGGTGGAACCTCCTCGCCGAAGCCGAGCGCGTCTGCGCCGACATCCGCTGCCATGCACCGCAGGACCGCAAAGCCATGATCGACGCCGTCGCCACCGCCGCAGAAAGCCAGTCCGTCCCCCTCAACGACTACCGCTACACAGTCCCGGCTGACGCACAGCCCGACTTCACGTTCGCGGATCATAGCGTCTTCGACTTCCACGGCGCCCGCCTCTACACGGACGCGGCGACCCTCGCCAATGAGGACATCGTGATGGAGGCAAGGAACGACGACGGCGGACCGGCCGTGAGCGCGACCGTCGCCATGAACTCACTCGCCCGCTACAAACACCTGAGTCGCTTCGAGCTGCACGGTGACCAGCGCGCCGCAGCTGCCGAAGTCCTCCTTAGCGGCAACCGACTTGACGCCGTTGTCGGCCCCGCAGGAACCGGCAAGACCACCACCCTGGGCGCGGTCAAAGACGCTTGGGAAACGGAGTTCGGCGTCGGGACCGTCATCGGGTTGGCGCCAGCGGCGGCGAGCGCGGAAGTGCTGGGCCGGGAGTTGGCAATGTCCACAGAGAACGTGGCCAAGTGGTTGTACGAGTCGGTCGGCCAGGGCGCTGGCAACAGGGCTGCGCGGTTCTTCGCCACTGGGCAGCATCTCAGCGGGCAGGCCGCTGGCAGAAGTCCACACTCCACCCGCTTCTCCCAGGAAGCCACACGCCTGGCGGCCGAGCAGAACAGGTGGCGCTTCCAACCGAACCAGCTCGTCGTCGTCGACGAAGCATCCATGGTGTCCACGCTCCAGTTGTCTGCGTTGGTGCAGCAAGCCAGGGATGCCGGGGCCAAGGTCCTCCTGGTGGGAGACCCTGCGCAGCTGGACGCCATCGACGCCGGTGGCATCCTCGGATGGCTGGACCGGGAGAACAAATCCGTGCGGTTGCGCACCATCTGGCGCTTCGAACAGGCGTGGGAACAGGACGCATCACTGAAGCTTCGGGAGGGAGACGTCGGAGCAATCGCTGAGTATGAAGCTCACCGACGGATCCACCACGGCAGCTACCTCGACATGGTGGACCATGCCTACTCGAACTGGCAGACAGACATCAGTGCCGGCCGCTCGTCCATCCTCATCGCGGCCGACAACGAGACAGTCAGCATGCTCAACGAGCGTGCCCAGGCCGACCGCGCTATCCAAGGTGCCGTGGACGCGGAACACACCATTCCTCTTAGCGACGGATTGCGGGCCGGGACCGGGGACACGGTCATTGCCCGCCGGAATAACCGCCACATTACGGATAGCGGCGGCGATTTCATCCGGAACGGGACGATGCTCGACGTCGTCCGTACAGGCGGTCTCAACGGCTCGCTGACCGCTGTTCGACGGGATACCGGCGCGATAGTCACGCTGCATCGCGACTATGTTGAGTCCTCGGTTGAGCTGGGTTATGCGACGACGGCGCACCGTTCGCAGGGCATCACCGTGGACACCGGACACACCGTGGTGACGCAGGGCCGGCTCACGCGCGAACTGCTGTATGTGAGCATGACCCGGGGTCGTGCGGGAAACCGCGCTTACGTTAGCGAAAACGACCCGCTCGACGACGAGCCATTGGATCCCGCGTTGCGGGCTTCCTGGCGCCAGATCCTGGGCGAAGTCCTTGCCGCCGAAGGCGCCGAACGGACTGCCCACGAAGTCCGCGACGAGGAGCGGCGCAAAGCAGACAACATGGAGCGGCTCTCTGCGGAGTACGACTACCTCGCGCAAATCGCAGCGGCGGAGGACTTGGCACGGTTCCTCGATGCTCACGCACCCGGAAGGGCCTCAGAGCTTCGGCAATCACCGTCTTGGGGTGCAGCCATCGCAGTCTGGCGGCGCTCCGTTGGAGTCAGCCGCCCGAGCACACAACGGCTCGTGCTAGGCGCTTTGGTAAGGAACGCTGGCGCAAGAGACCTAGACCTAGCTGCAGTCGTCCCTACACAGCTCCGGCAGTTCTTGTCCGGCATGCCCACAGACGGATTTGATGCCTTGATGGAGCCAATTCAAACCACGCGCACCGATCTCGCTGCCCTGATCAATCAGGTACAGAGCCGCATCCAGAGCAGGATGGACCACGTCACGAGAGCGGCGATTATGCAGGACACCGAATGGAAGCGGAACCTTTTGGAGACCTTGGGTCCCAATGCCCTGCCCGAGGACGCAACAAGGGTCATCTGCCAAGCCGCCCTCTACAGGGACAGATGGGGCATCGACGATTCGTCCCTTCCCTTGGGACCAGTTCCCGCCGCCCGTGAATGGGGACAACAGGAGCAGCGGGCGAATGTCGAACGCCTCGTTGATCGGGCTGCTCTGGCCTCCTACACCAAGCTGGCGACCCCGGAATGGCGCGGCGATGTGCACACCTCGGAAGAACGTCTTATCAATGTCGGCTGGCAACTCTAAACTGCGTAGAGGGGCAATTCATGGACAAAAACCCGGTTCTGGAGCCGAAGCTTGCGACACCTGCGCTGATACTGAGCAGCGTGGCCACGCTCACCTGCGTCATCTACCTTGTTGGCTCTGTGACCGTCTACGGGCAGTCCGCAATGTTCCGGGTTCTGGCAATTTTGGCGACCGTCATTCTTGCTGCTGCACTCGGCGCGATCTGGTTCGCCCGTGCCCGTCGACTTCGCTCTTGGACGGCAGCCGCAAATGAAAAGCGGAAGCGTCTCAGTGACCTGAAGCGAACGCGCGGGACCACGACAGAGGTCACCGTCCTGAGCGTTGATGCTCTCGAGCCCACGGGCTCCTGGATCACCATCAATTGGAACCGCTTCGATCACATCCAACGCGCCTGGCTCGAAGCGTTGAACGAACCAATCTGGCCCGGCTCCGTTCTGCTGATCTCACCAGACCCGATCCAAGTATTCCCCGGGGCGCCGTGGCCAGCCACGTACTACATACGGGCTTCAGATTGCCTCGCCTGGGCCCCTGGCTAGGCCAGTCGAACGGTCGAGGCTAACTCATACCGCGAAGCCGCGAATGACCTCTACATGTCGACATTTCTGTGCGTTCAATGAAGAGCAGCTTCGTGGGTTCCCTTCGCAGGCTCACGTAGCGGTAACGGTCTCCGACGTCCCAGTCTCCGCGGGTTCTTTCTCATGCTTCTCGCGCTGGAGGCGTTTTCGTTCCTCCTCCTCCCTTAGATCGATTTCTTCCCACTGCCGCCTTCGCTCCTTGTCGTACTCTTCGAGGCCCGCAATCAGTGAGTCGTAGCTTTTCGGCCGTGCACTAGTGGGACTGGCATCCAAGTCGAGCGATATCAGGCGGACGAGCCAGTCATTGGCTAGGTAGAACCGTTGGAACTTCGGGCTAATCATGTAGTCCAAGTGCCCGTCGTCCTCCACGAGCCGCGTGATGAAGTGTGCTTCCTCTCGCAGCTCGTCGTCACCGATCAAAGCCGCGGCTTCCTTGATTTTCAGATCCATCAAGTACTCGTCACGGGCAGTGTCGAACTCGCCTTCATTGACCATGTGGTAATTCAAGGCCCGAAGGTTGCCCAGCGCGGCAAGACAGTCCCGGAGCGCGCGTTTGTCGCCGCGGTACTGCTCTTCGCGTCGCAAGTCCCGCCTGTCCTGGATCCGCTCCTCAACCAAGACATGACGTTCGATTCGCCACAGGAGCGCCGCGAGGACGAACGCGACGACACTGCCGACGAAGCTGCCGATCAAGCCTGACCAGAACGACTGATGTACCGCGCCGAGCGAGGGCAACATAATAAACCCCGCAAGGATGACAACTTGGGCTGCAATGAGACAGGTGCCGATGGCGACTACGAGTTGGGGTGGCGTCTTGTGGCTGTCTGCCCCTCGTGGGCTGTTCGGTTTGCTCATGCGCACAGTGTCGCACTTCCGGGCGCCCCAGTAGATTGGCGGCACTCGTGCAAATGAGCATTCTCGCAAATGCATGGACCGAAGAACTCCAAGTTTTGGACACATCCTGACGCGACTGGTGCACGAGGCCTGGCAACTAACCCAGCAAACCTTCAAGAATCACTGACGTCTGGCTGCGCATTCCGTCCATGACAGAGCTGTCATGCGTAACTGAATGGATTTATTGCGGTTTGTCCACTGCCGCTGGGCGTCCGAGGAATTGTGTTCCTGGAGTGGCTATCTGAGCCTCTGTCAGCCCCTGGCTCTTTGTGCCCGCCGAATAATTGCAAACGGCAGCGGCATATAAAAACGGCTGGCCGTTCCCCGATAAAATGGTTCTTCCCTCCGAATCACACCAAGGACCACGCACCCAAATGACACATGACGAACCGGGACTCTTCGACTTGCCGTCGCAGGAGTCAGCGCCAATGGTGATCCAAGATCCTACGATCACTCCGGAGCAGATCGCGATCATTCGCAACGCCTTCAACGCCGCGGGAATCGCCGACATGGCCGAACGCCAAGAGGTCATTCAGAGCTGCGTGGTCCGGAAGATCTCCAACATCAGGGAACTGTATTCACGCGACGTGCGCCAGGTGTTGGCACGCATTGAAGGATGGGGCCGAACCCAGGCAGCCACGTCGGGCTCAGCGTGGGACAACCGTGAAGAGGACACCTGGATCGACAAGCTGTAGGCTCCGCCCGACCCGAAGCCCAAAACTCGCCGGCACAGGGCGCGGCAGACCCGAAACACGCCTCCGAAACGTTGGTAATGTAAGCCAGTGGTGTCTATATGTAGGGAAGCATGTCTCATGGGGGAACTGGTGTGGAGCAAGACCGCTGGATCGAAGTAAGCGATTCGCAGTTCTCGCATGAGATCGAGGGCCTGGCCTACCTCAAGAGCAAGATCCCGGCGCAGAGCCCCTACCGGGTGTGGAGCAACTTCGAGTTCAGGGACGGCCGCGGTGGCTGGCACGAAGTCGACGCTCTGTTGCTCGGTCGTGGAGGCCTGCACCTTCTCGAGCTCAAGTACTATTCCGGCCGGCTGACCGGCAACGATACGCAGTGGCTCCGTGATGGCCGCCGCGCGGAACCATCTCCGCTTCTGCTAGCCCGGCGCAAGGCCCAGTACCTAGCTTCAAAGCTCAAAGACGCCCTCGCTGATTGGGCACGCGAAAAGGGCATTGGATTCGACGAGGTGCGCGGCCTTGTCCCCTTCGTCAGTCAGGCAGTCTTCCTTCACCACCCAAGGTTTGTCAGCGAACTCCCGCCGTCCTCGTCCCTCGGTCTCTATGGACTCGATGAAGCGGAAGCTGTCAGCCATGTTCCCGGCATCAGCGACCTCATCAGCCAGGAACCACGTGCCAATGCTGCCATCGGCCAGAACCAAGAAGCTATCCTCGTAGACCTCATGGCTCGCATCGGCTTGGTCCAGCGCCGTGAACGTGAGGCCGGTTCGTGGATCATCGCGGATGGGGCCCTTGACGAGGGCCCGGGCTGGCAAGACTGGAGCGGCTATCACAAGGTCTCCAAGCAGGAAACGGTCCGCATCCGTTTCCAGATCACGCCCCCGGGAACTTCGCAGTCCGTAGCGAGCCGAAACTACAAGATCGCCGAACACGAGTTCCGTCTCATGAGCCGGCTCTCCCACGACGGCCTCTTGCGACCCCGAGACCTGGTCGACTCTGAACTCGGTGTCGGATTGGTTTACGACCATTCCGATGGCATGCAACGTCTCGACCTCTGGCTCGCCGGGCAGCCTAACGGGCTGCCCCTCGATCAGCGCTTGTCAATCATCCGTCAGCTGGCAGAAGCCCTCGACTACGCGCACCGCAACCAGGTGGTCCACCGTGGTCTGAGTCCGAAGGCCGTCTGGGTCAAGACGGTTCACGGACAGCCCAAGGTCCTTATCGGCGACTGGCAAAGTGCTGGCTTGGCATCGGGACAGGTCCTCACCGGCCACGCCGCCGACGGCGTCACTTCACTGCTGGACCGCAGGCCGGACCCCAATCAGGCAGACGCATGGCTGACCGAAGCCTTTGAAGCCCCAGAGGGGCGCTGGCAGCCGGAATCAGCAGATCGTATCCGGGTGGACGTCTTTTCTCTTGGCGCCCTGGCTTACTTCATCCTCGCGGCGCAGCGTCCCGCTGATTCGTCGCTCGTCCTTGCGGAGCGGCTGAGGAACCAGCGTGGCCTGGACCTGTCCCTCGAGCTGCCCTCGATCTCGCCGAGCATTCGCGAAGCCGTGCTGGGTGCCACGAGGCCTGCCCCCGGCGAGCGGTTCGACGGCGTCGGTAAGTTCCTGGACGCATTGTTCGACTCTTCAGCGCCCTCCGCCGTGGCCAGTGCGGACGTCGACGCCGTCGACGCTGCTCCTGGCATGGTTTTGGCTGACGGACGATTTACTGTCCTTCGCCGGCTCGGGCGCGGTTCGACTGCCGTCGGGCTGCTGGTCACAGACGCGGACGACGCCGGCGCCCATCGGGTCCTGAAGGTTGCGGTGGACTCAAAGGCGGCACAGCGGCTCCACGAAGAGGCCGCGGTATTGCGTGCACTCTCCGGCCCACGCCTGGTCAAGATCCTCGACGGGCCCCTTCCCTTGGGCGACCGCTCGGCGCTGTTGTTGGAGAGCGCCGGCGATCAAACGCTCAGCGAGCTGCTGCGGGAGCGTAAACGCCTTTCGCTGGACCTGTTGGAACGGCTGGGTCGGGACCTGCTGGAGGCACTCGTCCAGCTGGACAAAGATGGTGTTGATCACCGGGACATCAAGCCGGGCAACCTGGGCGTTCGTGCGGAGCGCAGTGGCAAACACCTCGTGCTCTTCGACTTCTCCCTGTCCCGGGCTGCGGCGTCGGACATTGCTGCCGGGACCCCTCCATATCTGGATCCGTTCCTCGGCGGTCTCCGGAGCCGTTTCGATTCGGCCGCGGAACGATACTCGGCCGCCGTCGTGCTGTTCGAAATGGCAACCGGCCACACGCCGTTCTACGGTGATCCGCTGGCCAACCCCGCGTCCGTGCCGGACGAAGTCAGCATCGATGCCCACGACTTCGACCGGGCCATTGCCCCACGCCTCGTCTCCTTCTTCCGCACGGCGCTGGCTCGCGATGCCAAGCGACGCTACGACACCGCTACGGAGATGCTGGAGAACTGGCGGGCTGCGTTCCCGACGGATGCCACCACCGCCCCGGAGAACTCGGACGAACTCGCAGCCGTAGCAACACCGGCCACCCCACTGGAGCAGTCCGGCCTGTCTGCTCGCGCCCTCTCCGCGCTGGAACCGCTTGGCGTCAGCACCGTCGGGGAACTCACGGCGGTTGATCCGGTCCGGCTGAACGCCCTGCGGGGGGTCGCCCATGCCACCAAACGCGAGGTTTCCACCCGGGCTCTGGCGTGGCGGGAGAAATTCGGCGAAAAGGCCAAGCACGGAACACCGGGCACTGCCCCGCTCCCCTCAGTCCTTGCCCTCGCCGAACGTCTCGTCGAGGCCGCCGGCACACGGAAAGCCGTACAGTCCCGCGCAGCCGCCGGCCTGATCCTCGGAACGTACGGCGACGTGGACGCCTTTGCCACCCAGGCACAACTGGGCGCGCATCTGCCGAACCCGGTCACCGCCGCGGGCGCCAACCAGCTCGTCGGGAAACTCCAGACTGCCTGGGCCGAGGACAAACCGGTCCTGGGCTTCCTCCTCCACCTTTCCGCTGTGGTTAACCAGCGCCTGAACGCGCTCGGTGGGGCCGCCACCATCGACGAACTCGCCATGGAGGTGCTGTCCCAGACCACGGTCGAGTCCGAGCGCACCGGCGAGAATGAACGCATCGCGCGGGGCCTGCTACGGATTGTCGTGGACCGCCAGCGCGCCCTCAAGCGCGCGGACTCCAACGACGAACCACTGGAGCTGCGCCGCCGGGACGGCAACGTAATGCTGATCGCTCGTGAGACACCACTGCTGGATGCGGCGGAACGACTGGGTCGCGAAGCCGACTCACTGCTCGCCGAGTCGACGGCGCAGCCCGCCGTAGTTCCCGCCGAACGCGTCCACCAGCGGCTGTCCGCGCTCCTCGACGCCGCGGGCATCGAGGACCCTTTGCTGCGCGACCGGGTTCGGCTGGCGCGTCTGGCCGCCGGGTTGTCCCGCCAAGCGGCAGCGTCCGGTAGCGGCGAACTGCACGATAGGGACCTGTCTCAGATCGAAGCGCTGGGGCTGGCACTGCGCGGTGTGGCGGGCCCGCAGCGCCTCTCGCCCCGCGAAATCGTTGACCGCGTCCGCGTCCGCTTCCCCGCCGTACCGGCTCTTCCGACGTCTGGGCGTCTTGCCGAGCTGCTCCGTGAGGCCGGCCTGGATCTGACCCATGACCCCGCATCCGGGACCTACGGCACCCCCACCATCGCGGAGCCGTCCCCGGGCAGTTCCTCCCGTCTGGCTACGGGAACGCACACCGGCGGCCTGTTCGCCAACGAAGCCACCCCGGAGTCAAAGCTTCGCGACAGCATTACCCAGCGGTCCTTCCTGGCTTTGGGAGCCCGAGCCGACCTTTGCGACACGCTGGCCGTGCGGCTGGAAACGGAATTTCACGCCCAGCGGATCGATGTAACCGCCCTGCTGCTGGACGAATTGAAGTCCCTGAGCCTGGAGGCAGGGTTCCCGTCCTGGGAAGCACTGGTTCGTGCCGACGCGCAGCCGGAAAACGACCGGGCCACCCGCGGTGTGGCGGCAGCCGTCAAGCGGGCCGTCCCGGTGGTCGAGGCTGCCATAAGTGCGGCCGCCGTAGATACGGGACAGGAAGTCCGGCCGGTCGTCATCGTCGAGGCTTCCCCACTGGCCCGCTACGGACACACGGACATCCTCCGGCACTGGAGCGACCTGGCCACCGGCCGCGGCCAGGCAGTATGGGTGATCCTGCCGCAGGTCGGCGCGAGCCGGGGGCCACTGCTCGACGGCGTCTCGGTCCAGACCTCCCCCAACCAATATCTCCGTGTCGACACCGCTTGGATCGACGCCCCTACAAACCTCATCCCGGCAGCCGTCGAAGGAGCCACCCTATGACCATTGGCAAGGACCTCACCCCCAAACTGCAGAAGCTTGTGCTCCGGGTCGAAGACGACCTGCGCACCAGGCTCGAGGAAGATCCGGGGCTCAAGGCTAAGTGGCAGTCCGAGCACACCGACGCGCTGCGCGCCGAACGCACCTCTTCCGCGTGGGTGACATGGCGCGACGACCGCATCACACAGGCCGCTGTCGGCTGGGTCCTGACCACGGTGTTCCTGCGCTTCTGCGAAGACAACGCGCTGCTCTCCAAGGTCTGGATCGCCGGTCCCGGCGCCCGCCGGCAGGAAGCATTCGACGCCGAAACCGCCTACTTCCGCGCCCACCCGGAAAACACCTGGCGCGAATGGATCCTGGAAGGCATCACCCACCTGCGCTCCTTCCCGTCCACCGTGGCACTGGTGGACGAACACGCTGCCCTCTGGCAGGTCTCCCCGTCCGGCGCCATGGCGAAGGAAATCCTGGATTTTTGGCGCGCCACCGACGAAGCCGGCGTCCCGCTCTACGACTTCCAGGACAGCGGGCTCTCCACCCGCTTCCTCGGCGACCTCTATCAGGATCTCTCCGAGTACGCGAAGAAAACGTTCGCGCTCCTTCAGACCCCCGTATTTGTCGAGGAGTTCATCCTCGACCAGACGCTCACCCCGGCGCTCGCCGAGCGCCCGCTGGAAGGGTTCAAGCTAATCGACCCAACCTGCGGGTCCGGGCACTTCTTGCTGGGCGGATTCCAGCGGCTGCTGGACGAATGGAGAAGCAAGGCCCCTAACTTGGAAGCCCGCGATCGGGTTCAGAAGGCCCTCAACGCGATCCACGGCGTGGACCTGAACCCGTTCGCAGTGGCCATCGCACGCTTCCGGCTCACTATCGCCGCGCTCCAGGCCACGGGAGAGCTGGACCTGGAACGCGCCCCCGACTTCAGCTTCCACGTCGCCGCCGGCGACTCGCTGTTGCACGGCCAAGTGCAGCGCGAGTTCCGGTTCGAAGGCTTCGACGCCGATGCGGAGCTGTCCGGATTCGCCTATGCCACCGAAGACCTTGAGCAGCTCAAGCGCATCCTAAAGCCGGGCCAATACGATGTAGTGGTCGGGAACCCGCCCTACATCACAGTCAAAGACAAGACCCTAAATGCCGCGTACCGCAACCTATACGAGACGTGCAAGGGAACGTATGCCCTGACCGTGCCGTTCATGGAGCGCTTCTTTGGTCTGGCGAAACACGGTACCGATTCACAGCCCGCGGGATGGACCGGGCAGATTACCTCAAATTCCTTCATGAAGCGCGAGTTCGGGTCCAAGATCATCGAGGAGTACCTCACCCGTCAAGATCTGCGCCTGGTCGTCGACACTTCGGGTGCCTACATCCCCGGCCACGGCACGCCGACCGTCATCCTGATCGGCAAGCACCAGCGACCCGCCAGCCAAACCGTCCGCGCCGTTCTTGGAGTGCAGGGCGAGCCAGGGCGGCCGGAGAACCCCGCCACCGGCCTAGTCTGGCGGGCGATCGCCGATCGCCTCGATCAGCCTGGCTACGGCGACCAATGGATCTCTGTCACTGACCTCGATCGACAGCGACTGGCAACTCATCCGTGGAGCCTTAGTGGTGGAGGTGCTTCTAGTCTCTTGACTGAACTAAACAAGAACAGAGCTCGCCTGTCCGACTGGTCCGTCAGCATTGGTCGGACGACCGTGGTCGGCGAGGACGATGGCTGGTTCACAACCGACTCACGTGCTAGGTCACTCGGCCAGCTTGATCAGGTACGCAGCATTGTCGTTGGGGAAAACGTTAGAGATTACGGTCTCACAGGCGGAGCCCTCATATGGTGGCCGTACGACGATGTTTTCAAACCATCCTGGATTCCTGAGACGCACCCTGTCGTAAAGAGTTGCTTGTGGCCATTGCGCTCGGTTTTGTCTCAACGCGTCATTTTTGGGCAATCCTTGGCCGACAGAAAACGGCCTTGGTACGACCACCTCGAGTGCTACTCGTCGAAAATGCGGACGCCCCTGTCGATCACTTTCGCATTCGTCGCCACGCACAACCACTTTGTACTCGACCGGGGTGGGAAGGTCTTCAAACAATCCGCCCCGGTCATCAAGCTGCCGGAGGGCGCGTCCGAAGACGAACACCTCGCCCTGCTGGGCGTGCTCAATTCCTCATCCGCTTGTTTCTGGCTCAAGCAGAACAGCCACAACAAGGGAAATGGCGGTATTGGCGGCGGCATCGGTGACGAGTCGTGGGAACCTCGATATGAGTTCACGGGCACAACGTTGCAGGACTTCCCAATGCCTTCATCGCTCCCGCTGAACCGGGGTCGCCACCTCGACGCACTCGGGCGATCCTTGGCCGCAGCGTCTCCCGCCTCCGTTTTGGACAGCGCCACACCGACAGCTTCTGCGCTGTCGGATGCCCGGAAGTTCGCCCAGAACCTGCTTGGTCAGATGGTGGCGGCGCAGGAGGAACTGGACTGGGAGACGTACCGTCTCTATGGACTGCTCGATGAGGACTTTACGTACAAGAGTGAATCGCTGCCCGAGATCGAGCTCGGACAGCGGGCCTTCGAAATCGTGCTGGCACGACAGATCACCAGCGGCACCACTTCATCCGCGTGGTTCACCCGCCACGGCTCCACACCGGTAACCGAAATCCCCGCCGAATGGCCACAGGACTATCGGGCACTCGTCCAACGTCGGCTCGACGCCATCGAGGCCAATCCGAGCATCCGTCTGCTCGAGAAGCCCGAATTCAAACGACGGTGGGCAACCGAGCCGTGGGACAAGCAGCAGGAACAGGCCCTGCGTGGCTGGCTCCTGGACAGACTCGAGGACCGCTCGTACTGGTTTGATGCACACGACCGCCCGGTCGCTCGCAGCATCTCACAGGTCGCTGACGTGGTTTCCCGCGACGCAGACTTGGTGAGCGTCCTGGCGATATGGGACGGAACTGTCGACGTCGACGTCGCCAAGGCCCTCACCAGGCTGTTGACGGACGAGGCGGTCCCCTACCTCGCTGCACAGCGGCTCAAGGACTCCGGCCTGCGGAAGCGCGAAACGTGGGAGGAAACGTGGGAGCTGCAGCGCCGCGAGGACAGCGGGGAGGACGTGGGTAGGATCCCAGTGCCGCCCAAGTACGCCACCGCCGATTTCCGGAAGGCTTCCTGGTGGCAGGCTCGCGGGAAGCTTGACGTACCCAAGGAACGCTTCATCCTGTACCCGGACGCCGGACGTTCCACCGACCCGACCCTGCTCTTGGGCTGGGCCGGCTGGGACCACGCCCAACAGTTCCTTGTACTCGCGACCATCATGGACGAACGGATCAGCGAAGGTGGCAATGACAGCCAGCTGGTTCCGCTCGTGGCGGGCATGGCGGAAGTGCTGCCCTGGGTCAAGCAGTGGCATGCCGACCTCGACCCGACCTTCGGCATGAGCATGGCCGATTTCTGTTCAGCCCAGCTGGAGGAACGAATGACCCAGCTCAATGTCTCGACCACCGATCTGAAAGCCTGGCGTCCCGCCCCGGCTACGCGCGGCCGCCGCGCCATCAAGGAGAACGCATGACCATCCTGCTTCGCGACGTCTTCGACATCCCCGAACGCGCGGGCGTCGAGGACTACGTCCTCCGCCTCACCGACGCCGTCAGTGGTGACGGTGCCCGGCACGCCCTCGACGACTACGTGGTCACCCCCTCACTCGTCGACGCTTTCGATTCCGGGCTGGGGCTGGTGTGCGATGCACTGACCACAGGAATCAACCGCGGGTCATTTCTGACCGGGTCCTTCGGCTCGGGTAAGTCCCACTTTATGGCTGTGCTCCACGCCCTGCTGCGCCACGATCCAAAGGCCCGATCTGTCGCTGAACTCCAGGAGACCGTCGCCCGGCACGACGCTGTCCTGTCCGGCAGGAACATACTGCCGTTGGCATTCCATTTCCTGGATGGCCAGTCCATGGAACAGGTCATCTTTGACGCGTACGTCCGATATATCCAGGCCGCGCACCCGGACGCTTCCCTTCCGGCACTCTTCGCCTCCGACGCCCTCCTTGAGGACGCCGAGAACCTCAGACTACAGATCGGCGATAGCGCCTTCTTCCAGGGACTTGGAGGCGAGCCGGCAGACGACGAGTTCGACGAGTTCTCCGGCCTGCTCGGCTCCAGCGGCTGGAGCCTCGACCGCTACCAAGCTGCCCGCGCGGCCTCCGTGCAGAGCGTCGAGCGGCAGTCGCTGGTCAGTGACCTGGTGGGGACGTACTTCAAAGCGTTTGTTCGCTCCGGCGCGTATGTGGACCTGGACACTGGCCTCGCCGCCATGTCGTCGCACGCCAAAGCGCTCGGCTACGACGCCGTCGTCCTGTTCCTCGACGAGCTGGTCCTCTGGCTCGCCTTCGGCATGCACGAACCCGAGTTCTTCCGACGCGAGTCCCAGAAACTGACCAAACTGGTAGAGGGCTCCTACGGCAGCCTCGAGGCGCCCCTGGTCTCCTTTGTGGCCAGGCAGATGGACCTGCGTAAGTGGTTCGCAGACGCCGGTGCCAACGGTGTCCAGCAGGAGGCGCTCGAATCCGCATTCCGGCACCAGGAGGGACGCTTCGCAAAGATCGAACTGGGCGATGACAACCTCCCGTTCGTGGCCAGCAAGCGCCTCCTGCGGCCAAAGGACGACACTGCCAGGCAGTCCGTAGACGATGCTTTCACCCGGCTGGACCGGAATCCGAAAGTCTGGGACGTGCTGCTCGACGGGGTCAACTCTGATGACCAGCACCGTGGTTCGGATGAGAAAGCCTTCCGGCTCACCTACCCGTTCGCCCCGGCCTTGGTGTCCACCTTGCGTTCCCTGGCCAGCGTCATGCAGCGCGACCGCACCGCACTGAAGGTCATGCAGCAGATGTTGGTTGACCGCCGGAACACTATGAGCATCCAGGAAGTCATCCCCGTTGGGGACAGCTTCGATTACATCGTTAAGGGTCAGGCCGGGGCCGCCTTGGACGCCCAGGCCGCGGCGCTCTTCCGCTCCGCCACCCAGCTGTACCAGGACAAGCTGCTGCCCAAGATTCTCTCCACCCACCACCTTGCCGCCTCCGACCTGCAGAATCCGTCCCGGCTGACCTCCGCATTCCGCGCGGATGACCGGCTCGCCAAAACACTGCTGCTCTCCGCTGTCGCCCCCAACGTACCCGCCCTGAAGGCCCTGACTGCGACCCGGCTCGCGTCACTCAACCATGGTTCGATCGCGTCCCCGCTGCCCGGAGGCGAGGCCAACATCGTGCTGGCCAAGGTGAAAAATTGGTCCCGCGAAGTTCCCGAAATCCATGTGGGCTCCGAACCGCTGAACCCTATCATCCGGGTCCAGCTGTCCAACGTGGACTACGAATCAATCGTCGAAAAAGCCAAGGGCGAGGACAACCCCGGGCGTCAACGCGAACTGATTCGCAAGCTGGTCGCCGAAGGGCTCGGCCTGGAACTCGGCAACCCCGACGCCTGGAACGCCTACCGGCATCCCGTCGTGTGGCGTGGCTCCAAGCGCGAGGTCGAACTGGTCTTCGGCAACGTGCGCGACGCAGGCTGGCTCACGGATGAGCATTTCCGCGCCGGGGCTGGCGCTTGGCGCTTCGTCATCGACCACCCCTTCGATGAACAGCAGCACACCGCCACCGAAGACATTGAGCGAATCGAGAATTTGCGCGCCCGCAATTTCACCTCGCGAACAGTCGTCTGGTTGCCGCGTTTCCTCTCCGCGGAATCCATGCGCGACCTGCGTCGACTCGTAGTGTTGGACTGGCTTTTGGAGGGCACCGGAGACCGGTGGAACAGCCACGCCAATCACCTCAGTGAGGTCGACCGCCAACAGGCCCGCGGCATCCTCGAATCTCAGCAAGCCGCCCTGCGCGAGGGACTGCTACGTATCATCCAGCAGGCTTATGGAGCAGCGACCCCCGCCCCCGGCGCCCTGCTCGAGGATCCCGCGCACGTGGAGGTCCTGTACTCCCTGGACCCCGAATACGTTCCCCAGCCCCCGGTCGGGGCCACCCTCGGGGCAGGCTTCAAGCAGCTGGTGAACCGTGCGTTCGAATCCTCCTACCCGGGCCACCCGCGCTTCGAGCCTGAGGACACCGAGCTCAGAGTTGCCGACCTCAAGGCCGTAGCCGCCGCTCTCGAAGCCGCGGCCGCCGAACCGGAGGGCCGCGCCCCTTACCCCGGAGACGCACGGACAGTCCGCCGGATCGCCAACCCGCTCGAGGTCGGGCTCGCGGGGGAAACGCACTTCCTCTTTGGGGACGGACGTTTCGGTCCCTGGGGCACCGCGCTTGAGCAAGGTCTCTCGCGTGCGGGCATCGACAACGACGATGCCGTCACGGTTTCAAAATTGCGCGAGATCATCGACGGGGTCGAACCGGCCCATGGGCTGCGCAATGAAGTCTCCGACCTAATAGTGATTGCGTGGGGTCTACTGCGCCAGCGCGCCTGGTTCAACCACGGCGGTGCACTGCCAGCCGCTCCTTCGCCGGGATCGCTCCAGCCAAGCATGGAACTGCGACCGCAGCCCATGCCGACGGAACAGGAGTGGGAGGTGGCCCGCGCCACCGCGGGTCGCGTGTTCGCGATCGAGTCCCCCAAGTACCGCACCCCTGCCGCGGTTGCCTCCCTTGCTGAGGCAACGCGCACGTTTGCCCGCACGCGCGTCGTCGACGCGGACGCGCTGGTCAATGCGTTGGAGTCTGCCGCCACGCGGCTCAAAACAGATGGGGGCAACCGTTTAGTGCTCGCCCGCGGGATTGCGAAGGCCCTTGGTGCCTTGCAGCACCAAAATGGCGTCACACTGATCAAGACCCTCGCCGGACTGGACCTCCGCGCTACGCCGGAGGAAGCTTCGGCATCCGTGATTCGCGCCAAGGACGTTGTCGCGGCCCTGGCGGCATTCTCATGGAACCGGCTGACGCCTGTCCGCGAGGCCGCCGCTGGCCAGAGTGAACGCGCGGATGCCGCGCAAGACATCCTCGACAATCTCACCACTGCTCTGAACGGACATGAGCACGCCTACGCATGCGCGAAGGCTCTCAAGACCGCCGAAGATGCGATATTTGATTGGCTCGCCAGCGCACCTGTGCCGGCTCCGCCCCGGGTTGTTGAGCCGAATCCTATCGACACTCCTCCGGTAGTCGTTCCAGAACCGACTAAACCCGACGATGTCACGCTTCCAAAGACTGACCCGCCCGTGGATAACCACCCCGGCGGCCACTGGCGCACCGCCAATGCCAATACCGCGGTGGGCGAGCTCCAAAAGTTCCTGCGGGAAAACCCCGGGAGACGAATTGAAGTGCAGTGGAGGATCGTCGAGTGAGCGCGCAGGCGACCGCCGCCGGCACGATAAGCACCGCCGTCGTCCGTTCTCTAGTCTCCGCTGCCCGCAAGCACGGCACCCAGCGAGTGATCGGCCTCCGTGCCGTCCCGGACCCCGGCGCTGAACGACGCTTCGCGGATTCCGGGGAACCCGTCCACGTTCTGCCCTGCGTCTCTTCGTTGGCCATACGAGATGCTTTGCGCAACCGTCCCGCTGGGGAATGGCTCGTGATCCTGACCGACCGGCCGGAGGAAGACCTGGGTGCCGGTATCCTGGGGCATTTCGCCCATCAAAGGCTCCAGACGCCCGGGGCCTGGGAGGCCCTTAAGGAGCGTTTCGGCGCCGACCGGATCGACCGCGCGTTATCCACGCTGAAGCAACGGTTGCCAGTGGCGCAGGGCTTATTGCGCATCACTCCTGACGAAGGGTGGCCCGTCGCCCCGGGTGCTGTATTGACCATAGATCATGCCTTCGGCTCCGTTGCGGAGCGGCAGCTGGCACTGCCGCGCGGTCCGGTGGACGCCCTCAGCGTTCTGGACTGGACCACGAGATCCGATGCCGCGGACCGCATGGCGGACCTGCGCGAATTCGGCGGTGCTGAACTCGCTGACGCCGTCCTCCAGTGGCTGACCGACCGTGCGGGGCGGGCGGGCACACCGCTGCTGCGGTTGCTCCTCTCCGGCAGGGCCGCCGAGGCGGTCCCGATCGGAATTGCGCTCAATGTGCTGACCGGTACGGCCGGACGGACACCCCAGGAGCAGCAGCTCACCCAGCTGGCAATGGCCCGTCTCGAACACCTGTGGACTGGTTCCGTCGAAACGGTCACCCCACCCATGCTGGCGGCGCTGGGCAAGGTTGCGAGCAACGTTGTAGAAGCTCAGCTGGACGATCCCGCGCGCTGGCTGGAAGGTCATGCCTCGCTGCAGGCCGCTGACCGGTTGCTGGGCAAAATCCAGGCAGCCAGCTTGGCAAGCGATTCTCAGCTGCTGCCCGCCGGGCTCACCGCGTCGCTGCACCGGCTCGCGGAATCGCTCCGATCCTTCCCATCGTCAGGGATCAACGTCGTGGAGGAGGCTTGGTCGAGGGTGGAAGCCCATCGCCTGGCCTATCCGATACGAGGGAACGCCCGGGATCCCCGAGTGGATCCGTTCCGTGCCGCCGTCCGGCTGGCCCGCTGGCTCAGCCGCGATGACGTGCTGCCGGACAGTTTCGCCGCCGCGGTGCAACTGCAAGCCCGCGACCATGCATGGGTCGATGCCGCGTATAACGACGCGGTGGGCGGCGTCAGCGACCAGCTTTTGGGTGAAGGTCTCGGCGCAGTCTTGCGACTTACGGAGCAACGACGCCATGGCCACGACCGGGCCTTCGCACGCCTGCTGGCCGCGTCAGTCGCCTCGGACGAGGGCCGGACGACGGGCTGTTTGGACGGCGCCGGAGACCAGGTCTGGCACCTGGAGCGGTTACTGCCTTCGGTGGTGCTGCCGCTGGCGCGGACGAAAAACACCCTGCTGCTAGTCCTCGACGGCATGAGCGCCGCCACCGCCACGGAGCTAACCTCCACCGTGCTGCACGGCAACGAGGGCTGGTCCGAAGCCATCCCCGCTGCCGCCGAACGTCGCGGGTCTGCCGTGGCCGTACTGCCGACACTCACGAACCTCAGCCGCGCATCCCTATTCAGCGGCGAACTGACCTCTGGCGGACAGTCCCGTGAATTGTCGGGCTTCGCCGCGATGGCGAACGCCGGCGGGATGGCCCGGTCCGTGCTCTTCCACAAGGCCCCCCTGGACTCGTCTCGTCCAGGATTGGCTCTGCAGGACGACATTTCCGTGGCCATCGCCGACCCGCAGACACAACTCGTGGCCTGCGTTCTGAACACCATCGACGACGCCCTAGACAAGAGCGACCCGGCCGGAACCACATGGACTCCTGACACCATCCGGCACCTGCGACCATTGCTATCCGCTGCCATGGCGGCCGGACGCACCGTGGTCATGACGTCCGATCACGGGCACATCGTGGAGCGCCGCCGCGGGGAGCTGCGCGCGTTTGGTGAAACGAGCAGCGCACGGTCCCGGACACCGGAAACCCCCGCCGGTGACGACGAGGTGCTGGTCCAGGGCCGCCGTGTCCTAGCCGAAGGCGGCAGCGCAGTGCTCGCCGTCGACGAAACCCTGCGCTACGGACCGATCAAGGCCGGATACCACGGAGGCGCTTCCCCCGCCGAGGTAGTGGTTCCGGTCGTTGTCTTGGTTCCCGGCGATAACGTCCCCGACGGGTGGAAGCTGGCGCCGTCCCAGGAACCGCTGTGGTGGTCGATCGCTGCCAGCGGCGCTGTGGCGAGCCCGGCGAGCCCCCGTGCCGGACTGACGAAGACAGCCAAGGACAACACCCCATCAATGCTCGACATCCTGGACTCCCCCGACCCGGTACCCACCGCGCCGGGGATCGGCGCCGTCGTCGTATCTTCTGGAATGTTCAAGGCGCAGAAAGCGATCGCCGGCCGACTTGCCGTCGACGATAGCCAAGTGGCTAGGCTGCTGGATGCCTTGGCCGCTGCGCCAGGGACGCGGCTGGTCAAGGAGACGGCCGCCGTCGTCCTTCAGGTAGCCCCCACGCGCATGGATGGGGCGGTGGCTCAACTGCAGAAGCTGCTCAACGTCGAAGGCTACGGGGTGTTGCGTGTCGACGGTTCCATGCTGGTCCTGGATGCACGCCTGCTTCGTGAACAGTTCGGGGTGACAGATCGTGGCTGAAGTCTCGCCGCGCAGGCGCCGTGAAGTGATCGACGCCCTGCGGCGCGGCACGGTTCCTTCCAACGGACTCGACCTGCTCGCCGTCGGTCTGGATCGTTTCCAGCGCGCCGTCGACGAGGAACTCGAGTCGGTCGCGGGTAGTGGTGCCCTGGTCAAGGCAGTCCGCGGTGAGTACGGCACGGGTAAGACGTTCTACACCCGCCATCTTGCGGAGAAAGCCCTCAGAAAGGGTTTCGCCGCCGCCGAAGTGCAGATTTCCGAGACCGAGACGCCGTTGCACAAGCTAGAGACTGTCTACCGGCGGATTACCGAATCGCTGCGCACCGCCTCGGTGGCGCCCAGCGCGTTCCGTTCCGTCCTGGATGCCTGGCTGTTCACGCTCGAGGACGACGCCATCGCCGCAGACCCCGCGCTGGCCACCGCTTCTGCGGATGACTTGGCGGCCGCCGCGGATGTGTTGCTGGACCGGCGTTTGGCAGAGGTGAGTGCCAAGACCCCTGCCTTCGCCCAGGCACTCCGCGGTTACCGAGCAGCCGTAGCTGCTGGAGATGCTGCTGTTGCAGACGGGCTTGCCGCATGGCTCGGTGGCCAGCCCCATGTGGGCGCTTCGGCCAAGCGCGGGGCCGGAATCCGCGGCGATCTTGACCACTTCGGCGCCCTGGGATTCCTGCAGGGTCTGCTGCTGATTCTGCGAGACGCCGGGCATCCCGGCCTGCTGGTGGTTTTGGACGAGGTCGAGACCCTGCAACGGATGCGATCGGATGTGCGGGACAAAGCCCTCAACGCGCTGCGCCAGCTCATGGATGAAGTGGATTCCGGTCGGTTCCCGGGCTTGTATCTGGTGCTGACCGGAACACCGGCATTCTTCACCGGGCCATCGGGGGTGCCCCGCTTGGCGCCCCTGGCACAGCGTCTGGCGACGGATTTCGGCACCGATTCGCGCTTCGACAACCCCCGGGCCGTACAGATCCGTTTGGCCGGCTTCGACCGTGAAGCCCTCGAAGCTTTGGGCATCAAGGTACGGGACCTTTACCTTCTCGGCGCCGACTCTCCTGACCGTATCCGCCAGCTCGTTGACGATCCCTACGTCTCTGATCTGGCCGGCGCGGTGACCGGTGGTCTGGGCGGCAAGGTGGGCATCGCGCCTAGGATCTTCCTGAAGAAGCTCATCGGTGACGTGTTGGACCGTGTTGACCAGTTCGCTGACTTCGACCCGCGTCAGCACTACGCCTTGACCCTCGCCCGCGAGGACCTAAGCCCCGAGGAGCGCAACGCCGTTGGCGGCACCGTGGGAGTGGCCGGCGGGTACGCGACGACCGCGGACGACGTCGAACTCAACCTATGACCCAGCTCGCGGGGTTCGACGCACTCCACACGGTGGTCCAGCACCACATCGCCAACACGCTGGGATGGGACGGCCTGCGGCCGTTGCAGTCGGAGTCCATTGGTCCCGTACTGGGCGGCAACGATTGCCTGCTCCTGGCTCCCACTGCCGGCGGTAAGACCGAGGCAGCGTTGTTTCCGCTGCTGACCCGTATGGCTGAGGAGGCGTGGACAGGGACCTCTGTGCTTTACGTGTGTCCCCTGCGCGCGTTGCTGAACAACCTGGAGCCTCGGATCAATTCCTACGCCGGTTGGCTGGGGCGCACCGCGGCGGTCAGGCACGGCGACACCACTGCAGGCACCCGCAAACGCCAGGTCCTCGAGCGTCCGGACATACTGCTGACCACCCCGGAATCGCTTGAGTCCATGCTGGTCTCCACCCTGGCGGATCCGCGACAACTCTTTGCAGATGTACGTGCCATCGTCGTCGATGAGATTCATGCCTTTGCCGGTGACGATCGGGGTTGGCACCTGCTGGGGGTTGTCGAACGCATCTCCAAGCTGGCTGGTCATCCGCTGCAACGGATCGGACTGTCCGCGACGGTAGGCAACGCCCCGGAGCTCTTGACTTGGCTGCAAGGCAGCAATCGAATCTCGGAGATACCCGCCTCTGTAATCGTCCCGGACGGCGGCTCTCCGGCCGTGCCGGAGATGCAGCTCGATTTCGTAGGCAGCGACCTAAATGCAGCCAAAGTGATAGCGGCGCTGCATCGCGGCGAGAAACGGCTCGTCTTCGCCGATTCGCGACGAACGGTGGAAAAGGTGTCGCTCGGGCTGCGCGACCTCGAGGTGGAGACTTTCGTCTCCCATTCCTCCTTGTCCGTGGATGCCCGCAGGCAAGCCGAATCCGCATTCTCCCAAGCCCGAAACTGCGTGATTGTGTCCACCTCGACCCTGGAACTCGGCATCGACGTGGGCGACCTCGATAGGGTCGTCCAGATCGGTGCACCGCGCACCGTGGCGTCAGTATTGCAGCGGCTCGGCCGGACCGGCCGCCGACCGGGAACCGAGCGGAACATGCTGTTTCTGTCCACGGACGACGCGCAGTTCCTTCGCGCCTGTGGCCTGCTGTTGCTCTGGTCTGAGGGCTATGTGGAGCCTGTCATTCCTCCGCCGACTCCTTTGCACGTGGCAGCACAACAACTCTTGGGGCTGACACTCCAGGAACGGCGAATCGGGGCCAATAATTGGGACGAGTGGTTCTCTGGGCTCGGGCTCGCCTCTGCACTCGAGTGGCAAGCGATCGCAACAGGGCTGGTGGAAACTGGACACCTCGATTCGGACCAGGGGATGCTCTTCATGGGTCCCGAAGCTGAGCGGAAGTACGGGGGCATCCACTACCGGGACCTAATGGCGGTGTTCACAGCGGACCCGCAGGTAGCAATTCTGCACGGCCGCGAGGAAATCGGCTCCGTGGACCCGATGGTGCTGCAGCGCAAAGTTGACGGTCCCAGGCTGCTTACGCTCGGAGGCAGAGCCTGGCAGGTGAACTACGTTGATTGGAAGCGCCACCGCGCCTACGTTGAGCCATCCGCAAACGCCGCAGATTCCAAATGGTCAAGCATGCCGCAGCCCGAGTCCTATGCCCTGAGCGATGCAACTCGGCGGGTGCTGCTCGGTGCAACTCCCGCCAGCGTGCTGCTATCCAAAAGAGCTGTGACCAAGATGGGCGAGCTGCGCGACGAATATGCACACCGGGTTTCCGGCGATTCCACCGTCATGACCCGTGAGCCGAATGGGAGGCTTCGCTGGTGGACATGGGCTGGAGCTCGTGCCAATGCAGTCCTGGCCGCTGGCCTCATGGAGGTTGCGCCCGAATTGCTGGATGAATCGCGGGCCTTCAACAACTGGCAGATCGGGCTGCGTGGGGACACCACCGCTCCTGCTCTGTCGAAGGCCAAACAGCAGATCGGGCTCTTGCTCAAGGACGATCCGCCGAGCCTGCTCCCACAGGTGGACGACCGCGCACTCAGAACGCTGAAGTTTGCGGAACTTCTGCCTAATTCGTTGGCACTATCCACCCTCGCCGAACGGAACAGCGACCACGTGGGAGCTGTAGAAGTATCAGCCAGATCCGTGGTCACCGTTTAGTCAACGCATCGCTGTGCTCATCCGCGCACTCGCCCTATGAAAATTTACTGAGTATGGATCCCAGACTCGAACGGAGTTCCGTCAGCACGCTCGCATTCAGGGGCAACGTGCAATTTGCCTCGTCTGCGCCGGCCTCGTAAAACTGGAGGTCCATTACCGGGTGCTCGTCTTCTTCATCCTGACTGGCGACGAAAGCTATCCAGGAAATTTCTCCGGGAAATCCGCCAACGGCCCTTAGTTGAGCGGCCATGGATCCTTCGGCCGGCTCCGATTTTCCTACTTCGCCGTTGTCGTAAATCACGTAACGCGTGTAGCAGGCGTCTTCGCCCACGGTTTGGTGGTCGGTACACCACGGCTTGCAGGTCGGCGTTGCAGTCATTTCGTTCCCCCATGTGGATTAGCTCTTCCACGGAAACATTACCGACACTCCCGGTGTCAGTGCCCCGGCTAGTGTCACTACCGTGGTGAAGGTGGACTCGGAAGCACTCGGTTGACGACACTTTGCGGTGAACCTGAACCTGAAGCTCAGTAGCTCATTTCATTCCCCGCCCCTGCCCCGAAAGGGTGCACCGCCACCGGGCTCCTTGTGGTGATGTTGTACGCCGGTCCAGCAGCCTCTGCTGCCACGGGCCCTTCGGGACCAGCGGAAACCTCCGCGTCCGGCCCCGCAGCCGCGACGTGCGAAGCACGCTGGTAGACCGCCGTGCCGAAACGCAGGTCCGGGCCGAGTGTGTCGGCGACGATGCGGCGGGCTTCGCGTCGTTCGCCGTCTTTCTCATACGAACGGAACTCCAGCTCCCCCGTGATAGTGACCGCGTCGCCCTTCTTCAGGGAGCTCGCCGTGTTCTCGGCCAGCGCACGGAATGCCGAGACGTTGTGGAAGACCGCTTCGCCGTCGTGCCAGGTGCCGTCGGCTCCCTGGATGCGCTGGTTCACTGCGACGCGCAGCTTGGCGTGAGCAACTCCGCTCTCGCCGAAACTCAGTTCGGGATCGGCTACGAGGTTGCCGGCAATGCTGACCGGGATCTTAGTGCTCATTGTTCTTTCCCTTTCCTTAGCAGGCGGGGCTCTCCCACCGAACAGACAGTTGCGGCGTCCTTATGGACCGGCCATCACTGGCCCGCCCGCGGACGGTGTGGGCTGCCCGAAGTCCGCATATGCCACCGCCGATGGACTCATCCCCGGATCGGCGTCAACAGCGGAAATCTTGCCGCCGAATCCCGGCGGGTGAGTGATTTCGAGGATTCCTTTGCTAGCTCCGGTGACACGCCCGAGGACCGACTTGGCTACATCCACCCGAGACGTTGGGTGCGAGCTGTACATGTCCTGATCGAATGCGGAACGCTGCGTATGGATTACAGAGTCTGCCCATCCCAACAGGTACAGCGCCGATTGCTCCCCACGGTCGATCCCATGGGCCCTCAGCACTGTATAGGCGACAGATTCCGCCTCGATTTCGGCAAGCCCGCGATGGTCCGCACTGCTGCCATACAACCGCCCGACCTCGTCGTTTGGCCCGTGAAGGAGCACATGCCCAAGCTCGTGGGCAAGGACCGCCGAACGCTCTTCAGAGTCCAGCCAGGCACCGACCTGGATCCGGCGCTGCGTGAAATCGGTAAAGCCGCTGGTCAGCCCGTACTGGGCATGCGTGACGTCGACCCTGAAGCCGTGCCGGCTCGCCACTTCTGAGAGGGACCGCCAGAGCTCAGCGGCGTCCGCCTCCGGTCCGTCGGTGGTGCCGGGTACCAGCAGCGGGGTTCCTCGTGTCTGCGAGACGTCAAAGACCGCCTGACCACGCCAACCTACGATGATCGTCTTCTTTCCATCGTCGACAGCACCGCGCGGCAGCTTCTCGCCGAGAGGAACCTGTTGCCGCGTGCCGTCAGGAAGCGTCACCTGTTGGACTCGTGAAGTGCGGGGCGCGATCACCCAGAGCGCGTGCTCACCCTTCAGCACCGTGCGGCCGTGGCGTTCCCACTCCTTGTACCCGGCAACCAGGGTGGGCTCCTCGGTGCCGCGCTGGGCCATCTGCATCATGAGCAGTGCCACGTTGCCACCTGAGTAGCGCCAAAGCGTTGCCGAAGCGTCCAGCAGCACCTGCCAGTGCGATGGCGATTCAACGGCCTGCTCGAGGATCGTATGGAGACCATTCGTCAGTGCGGCGATGCGCTCTTCCGGTGTCATGCGGACATTGCCGGGGTCAGTCAGGGCAGGCGCAGTTACTGCCGCCACATCGCTCGATAAGTCTTCAGTTTCAGGGGCCACGGCAGCCGCCCTCCATACTTCTCGGTTCCAGCAGGAATTCGTTGGGGATACCTGTTCATGTCCGTGCGAGCGAGAACACCATGACTCAGAACTCGATCCCGAGTTGGTGCGAAGCAGCCTGCCACTCAACGAAGTCCGCGTCGTCGTGCCGCAGGATTCTCACCAACGGTTCCTTGTGCGCTTGCAGGCCGACGCAGCCGACAGTCCGGGTATGCATCCGCAAACGCTCGACGGCGTGTGGCAGCCTTTCGTGAAAGGCCAGCGGCCCAAATCCCGGATCGTCGCTGGCGTAGGAAGCCAGTTCCGCCCGCTGCAGGGCATACAGCTCAGCCACTATCTCGGAGTGCCGCCACCAGCAATCCGGGACCACCGACGTCGTCAGTTGGTACGTGGCGACAAGCCATCTGACCCAGATAGCCAGGGCGCTCCAAACTTTCCCAGCCTGGGCGTCCGTCATTTCCCGCCAGCGATATGTCACACCAGTTACCCGGGCCGGTGGCCGGAATGCGGTACGGAAGAGTTCAGCAGTCAAATCGTCGTCGTCCGTTCCGGCCGAGGGGATCTCAAAGCGTTCGACGTCGTCATGGCTGACCATCGCTGACCTCCTCGATTGCTTGCTGCCGCGAACGGTGGCCATCGGCCAAGGCCCGTTCGAGCTCAAGCTTTGAGCGCCCGAGTTCGGCCGCGTCCTTTCGTTTGTGCCATTCCCGCAGATCCAACAGGATGGGACGCGTGCGGCGCCCCAGCATGAGCGCTGTGCCGACCGGTAGGCGCCGGATCTCATGCAGCGGCAGGACTGGGCTCTCCCTGATCTGTTCGCCGTCCTGCCGGCCTTGCGCGGACCAGGAACGGGTGTTCAGGGTCAGGCTCCGCTCTCCCAGGAGTCCGGCCAGCGACCGAAGGTCGCGTTCGTCGGAACCTCCACCGAAAATCACCTTGATGATGGCCGAATCCCAGATGGTGGCGGCCTCATCGATGGACCAACCCGTCCTGGCCTGGGACAGGGACTGTAGGACCACAAGGGTTGAAATGCCGATGCCACCACCGTCAGAGAGTGCGATGGGCAGCCCAGGCCATGGGGCCAGGTTGGCAATCTCGTCCAGGATCAAGGACAACGGTGGATCCAGCCGCCCTCCGGGTGCGATGAAGGCCATCTCGCGAGCGGCATTGTCGATGTCGTCGATCAACGCCGAGAGGTAAGGCCCCGCGGCGGCTGCTCCGGCGCGGGTGCCGATCAGATACAGGGTGCCGCGATCTCGGATGAATGTTTTTGGGTCGAACTCCACCGCCTCATCCTCGGGGTCGAGCGCGGCAAGCACCCGCGGGGATGACAGCGGCGCGACGGCGGCCGAGACTCCAATCCATGAGTTGGACGTGTTCCTGGGGTCGTCCTCCAGGATTCCCATCAGATCGGCCTGCCATCCCAGTGCAGCGCTAGGCCGGCTGAGCACATCTAGCGCCTCGCGTGCCAAGACGGGGCTGGAGGACCAGCGGCGAAACGCGCGGACGCCTTCCCCGGACAACGCCGCAGCATGGAGAAGGCATTGCAGGATGATCAGCGAGCGCTTTTGCCACGCGGCGTTTTCGCCCTTCATCTCCGTGTCGGCGGTGATGACGAGCGCACGGCGGGTGGCGATGTCAGGGTCCTGGCAGCCTCGCACCGGAGACCAGCGAAGCGTTGACGGGAGCCCCGACATGCCCTGCGGGTCGAACACGGTGACGGGTCTACCGCCACTGGCGCGTGCCGTCATGGTGACTACAAGGTTGTCGGCTCGGGTGGAAGTAGTGACCACTGCCCCGGGCGCATCGAGGATGGCATTGATGACCACGTAGAGGCCCTTACCCGAGCGCGGGGCGCCCTGAATTACCATCGACTCCTCCGTGGAGACATGGATCGTGACCCCGCGCGAACGGCCCAGGGTCCACGCCACGTCCTGAATCTGGGGCTTGACCAAGCCTGGGCGCGTATATTTTCCGCGTTTCCGGACGGCTCTGGCTCCGAAATCTTGGAGGATTTCCGCGCGCTGGGCGATCCCCTCACGCTTCAGGATGTCCTGGCGCAGCCACGCACCGGATTGCTTCCACCGCATCCACAGCAGGTAGCAGCCGACGGCGAGCGCCGCGACCAGAATCAGCGCAGGGCCGACCACCCACCCGACGCTGCCGGCGCCGACATCGCATCCCTGTGGTTGCCGGACGATCAAGTCGATCCTGCCGATGATGAGTCCGACGGCGGCGGCCGGGTTGAAGGGCGACGGCGGACTGCCGCCGCAGCGCCAGAGCGTCAGGGTTTGGGCGACTGCTTGGACGAATGCGCAGAGACAGACATAGCTGGCTACCGCAATCAGGCCGGCTGTGACCAATGGACTGTCAGTGCTTCGCCGGTTCATGCCTGGCTCAGATCATCCGGTCGTCGGTGCCGAAGACTGCCAGTTCGTCGGTGGTGACTCTGTTGGCCACGATGAAAGAGCGGTTCCCGACCTTCCAGAGTCCGACGCCTTTGGGGAGGTTCTCTACGTGCTCGCACTCAGCCTCCGTCAGCCCGAGGGCTTCTTTGGTCAAGCGCATGGCGTCGTGCTTTTGACGGTAGATAATTCTGGTGTCTGCTTCGGTCAGCAGGCCAAGGGCCTTTTGGCGGTGACCGCTGGTACTGTCGCCGATTTCGTTGAGGTCGGCGACTTTGTGCATGATCAGCAGGTTGGCGATGCCGTAAGTACGAGCAAGGCGCCATTGCTCGCTCATCTTGGCGAGCATGTACGGGTCTGCCAACATTCGCCAGCCTTCGTCGTAGACCACCAGCCGTTTGCCGCCGTCGGGATTCGTGACGGCGGCCTCGAGCCACGTGGCGCCGCAGGCCGCCGCAAGCGATAGGGCCTGCTCCGACGCACCGATCAGCGCGGACGTGTCCATAACCATCATGGGCGCTTCGGCATCGAACGAAACGGTGGAAGGAGCGTCAAACATTCCCTCCAGATCACCGGAGACTGTGCGGCGCAGGGAATGGCTGACTGCCTGTCCCCCGTCCTTACCGACCAGCCCGATGGTTTCCTTGGACGGGTTCAGTAGGTGGTCCAGCACCATAGGCAGCGTGGGATTCGAGTTCTCGGCAACGGTCTCCATAAGAGCCATGTCCAGGGCTGTGTGCTCGACGGGGCTTAGCGGCATCCCTTGCCGCATCAGGGAGACCAGTCCCACCAACAGATAGCGGCGGCGTTGACGGACCACGGCCTGCCATTGCGCCTCGCCAAGGGCGCTGGAGCGTGGTCCCGCGTCGAGGGGGTTAACACGGGCGGACCGGCCCGGGCCAACGGAAATGACCTTGCCGCCCACGGCATTGGCGACGGCGACCCACTCACCCTTGGGATCGGATGCGACGGCGGCCTTCCGACCCAGCGTGATCGACCGAGCCACCAGCGATTTTCCACACATGGACTTCCCAGTCCCCACCGTGCCGATAACGACGATCGACGGACCGCTGAGGACGCCCTTGTCGTAGAGAATCCACGGATCGTAGGTAAAGGCCCCAGACCCGAACACGTCCGTGCCAATGTAAGTTCCTTCGTGGCCCAGGCCTGATTCGGTTATGAAGGGGTAAGCAGCGGCGAAGGTCATGGTGGACGCCCGGTGCGGTGCCGGGCGCAGACGGTGCGGACCGCGAAGGGAGTTGGGTTCGCGGCTCCCCCAGTCGCCGATTTCGTTCCTGTCGAGCGCAGATTCTGCTCTCTCTTGCAACGTGTGGAGCGCGTCCTCCCACGGTTGGCTGTCTCCGGCGGCCGAGCGCCGGCGTCGTTCCTTCCGCTCCTGTCTGGTTCCACCGGTCGGCACGAACTGAACCGATTGACGTGCTCGTGTCATCGAAGCCCCCTCCCGAACGGAAGCGCGCCAGCGACGAAAGCGGCCCATTGCTGCCCGGATAGCAGCCGCAGTTCGACGAAGGCTCCTGCCGCAGCCGATTCCAGTTCCTGCCTGTGCCGGGCCAAATCTTCCAGGGTGGACGCCGTGATCGTGACATACGCAGCAGGCCGGACGTCCCCGTGGCCGGCGACGATCTCTTCCTCCCGCTGGGCAACTTCTTCCTCCTCGGCCCGTTGCTCCCGGGTGAGTGGCCTGTCGAAGCGGGTGTTGATGCGTCGCCTGGTTTCGTGGGCTTCCTGGGCGGATCGGATGTCCCGCAGTGCCTCAATTGTGGGTACGGCCCGGATCACCTCGGTCACCGTGTGGCGAAAATCGCCGACATAGATCAGCGGATGCAAGAATCCAGGGAAGACTTTCTGCCTGGGCCACTCGGCGATCCAGAAGGTTTGATGAAAGCCCGTGTCCGTGCGCAGATAGGCCCAGTGCTCCTCGACAGCCATTGGTCCCGCCGGGCGGAATTGAACCTTCGGGTCGCTGTCGTTCTGGTGGTCAGGGGCCGAAACGCCGTCCGGAACAGCGGCGGGATCGAAGGCACCACGGACGACGTCGAGGATGCCCGCCTCGGGCAGCCACTCCTCCACCCTGACATTGTGAGTGCCCAGCGCGGTGGTCATGGCCTCGACCTCCAGCCGCAGGACACGTTCGACGCCGACCAGTCCCCCGCCGCTCTCCCGGATCCGCCGTCGGGCCTTGGCAGTGTCCACAACAAGGGTAAGCAAGAGATCATGGCTCATCGCCGAGCCAGCTGCGGAGATCAGGTCCTCGTAAGCTCGCTGACCCCAGTTGAGTTCCCCATCGCGGTCCGCGTTCGTGACGGTCCGGTCATAGAAGTCGCGCAGCGCCGACGAGGGGTACGGAACCGTGTAATCCTGCACGGCGATTCTCGCGACACTGCTGCGCTGAGCCAAGCCTGCCTGCACTCGAGACCATGACTGCACAGCCCACGCCTTGTCGTCAGAGTCCAACAGGGCGAATGATCTTGTACTGCACCGCAACACGGCGATGGCCTCCCTGCCGCGGGCGTCCACGATGAACGCCTCGCCGCGGGACGTCCGGCGCACCTCCAGGTTCCCCAATCCGCCGGGCAGCGCCAGTCGCCCGGCCAGGGCAGCCCGCTCAGTCCTAACCAGAAAGCGGGTCTGTTTCGTGGCCATCCTGACGAAGAACAGCGCAGCGTGGCTGGCCCACACCGGGTAGGGAATCCGTGAGTACTGCAGCAACCCAAGGAGTAGCAGTGCCAGCCACATCGGTCCCGAGGCGAAAAGGCCGGCAGGGCCGCTGACCGCCGATGCCGTGCTGGCCACCAGGACACCTCCAGCGAGGAAGAGCAGTTGGTACCACTTCAGACCCATGAACATGCCGCGCCGCTCATACCTGGGGAATTTGACTGCCTCCAGGGCCCGAGAGTTGTCAGACACGGGAATCACCATCCTTGGGTGGTTGAACGATTGGTTGCCGCGGCTTCAGCGGCCGCACTGGCGGCGCCGCTGCAGGAACGGCTGTGGGATCAGTTGCGGACTGGGGCGACGGCGGCCGTGCGGGCTCGAGATTCGCGCCGGTCACCGGTCCGCTTGGCGACGTGCGCGCATTCGGTCGCGTTGTCTCTTGCTCTTTCTGCGCATGCGGCGACATGGCGCCCGAAGGCGACGGCCCGGCGTCGAGCATCACAGCGGTGCCTCCACCGCCGGAAGTCTGCGACGGCGTCGGGCCTGTCCCGATCCCGGGCAGCGGTACACGGGGCGGCAGCGTCCTGGTGGGGAATACCGGCCTGCTGGACTGGATGGGGCGGTTCATGGCTGAGCGGCTGGCCAGCGCAGCCAGCGTGAAGCGGCCGCCCGTCTGCCGGCTGATCTGCCGGGCAGCGAAGCTAGAACTCCGGGACAGCACGTGGCCGCCGCCCGCGGTCTGCGCGGCTGCCGCCAGCTCGCCACCGGCAAAGCTCACAAGGCGCAGCGCCATCATGGGCGCGGCGCACGCCAGAGCCATCCCGACCGTCCCCGCGGCCAAACCGGCAAACGACTTCGACTCGGCAAAGAGTTTGATGGCCACCGCGAGCACTGTCGCGGCCAGCGGCTTGGCCAAGAGTAGAGCGACCACGACCTCTAACCACCGGCGCGTCAGCGACTTCGTCTTCTCCCATGGCATGAGCATCAGCGCCACCGGGGCGACGGCGGCCAGCACGATGAGCGCGAACGACCGGAAGATCATAGAGCACATCAGAATGAAGGCCAGGGCCCAGACCACGATGACGGCCAAGGCGGTGACGACGACCGCCCCAGCTGGGCCGCCAGTGGACCCGGGAGCCAGTGCCACGACGTTCCACTCCCGGCCAGAGCCGGCGGGAGCTTTCTCGAAGCCGAAGAGCCGCATGAACAGCACGTAGGGGTCCGTACCCAGGGAGCCGAGCAGCGCCGTCGACGCCTCATCGCTGACCTTGGTGAGCTGGCGTACCAGGTAGACGGCGCCCGCGACCATGGGGATAGCGGAGGCGCCGCCCGCCAGCGCACGCACCAGGCGGCGGGGCTGCTGGCTGATGAGCGCGGAGAGCAGTTGGAGGATCATGACGACGACGAGCGGCGTGAGCATGACGACGACCCACCAGCTCGTCAGCCCTTCGATGGCGGTCCATTGCGAATCATCTACATTGGAGACGCTGAAGGCGCCCGTGATGAACGACCAGATCCAGGCGGCGACGTTCTGCAGAATGTTCGCGAAGAACGACGTGATGGAACTTTGAACACCGTCGTTGGCCTGGGACACGAGACCGCACCCGGGCGGCCACCATCCATTCAGATCACATTGGACTGGCATGACAGGCGAGGCCTAAAATCCGAGATTGAACGCTGTCTGGGACCAGAGAATGTAGCCGTTGATGCCGCCGAGAATTGCTGCAACTGGGCCGGTCCAGAGCAGGATCATGCCGCCCCCGGACGCCAGCCGCGACGATTGGCTCAGCTTCCCTGCCAGAAGCATTGCAGCACCTACTATGGCGACGATCGCGATCACTATGAATGCGCCGACCAGAATGCCGCCGCCGACCTGCTTCAGCGATTCAAGAAAGGGAAAGCTCGCGTTGGGGGTGATTCCGGGGTCTACGGCTGCCATCAGCATTGGGCGCTCCATTTGTTGTCTTTGAAGGGCGTGAGGGGTTTGGGTTCACGACTTCATGGAGGCTGCGGGGCGGGACGACATGACCTGCCGGGATGCTTTACAAGTGGAGGCTCTCTGCCGGATCTACGATCAGGGGAGGTCTACAGGGTCGAACGGGCAGATCGCCGAGTTGCGCTTTGGTCCCCCTACCGAGGAATTGGCGATCATCGGCGGCGCAATGGTCAGTCCATATAGAGGCTAAAGGTCCAGTCGTTTTTCGGGAGTACGCCCCTAACCTGCATTTCCGGGTAGCCATGAGGACGGAACCGGCGAATTGTCGCTGACCGGGCCCATGCACCGGGCACACTGAAAAGCAGGTCTGCCTTTGACGACGAAGGAAGAGTAGTGAGGTCCCTCATTGTCACAGCTGTAGCAATCATTCATCGAGTAGAGGTTGCCGTCTTCGTCCAGTCTGATCGTCATTCCCAGATGGTAGGCCAAGCCCTGCGATGCGCCCAAAGCGCCCAAAGCGCCCAAGAAGGCTCATACAGCGGGGCCCTGACACAGGCGGCTGCCTGCGCCGTGGGCGATCAGAGTACGGCGTCAGTTTACAGCGGTTTCCAGGTCGTCGATTGCCCCAAGATACCCGAGCTGCCGTATCAAGTCGCCAAGCTGCGCTAAATCGCCAGGCAATGCAACCATGGTCTTCGCTGCGTGCCGAACGGCGTCAATATTGATCTTGGCCCTATATTCACGTCGAAGGAAATCTTTGAACGACTCACCGAGCCGTTTTCGAGCCCTGAATGCGGCCTTGTACGTCTGCCAATCGCCGTCTTCCAAGCCGAAATGACTTGGCGCCAAGTAATCGAGGATGTCTGCCTGCCTAAGCCCAAAGGGAGTGATTCGGCTGAGCCTGCCAACTCGAATGGCGCGTCTGCCAAGCTCAGCCAAGGCGCGTTCTTCCTTCGTTGCCGAATTCGATTCGAGTTCCGATATGGTTCGCTCAGCTAGCCGGGAATCGTTAGCTTGAAAAGCATTAACAGCTCGCTGCCAGATCGGCAGTACCCTCTCCTGGATGACATTGTCGAAGACCACCACAATAGGCGCCTCCAGAGCGTCGAACAGAAACTGCATATCGGGTAGTGCAGCGGCGTGATCCGTCCCGCGCATCACGAAAACCCTAGCTCCGGACGCGTGCAAGTCCTCCGATAGACATTGCTCCAACACAATTTGGTCATGGGTGCCCTCCACAACGAGGGCGACCCTCGTCATCGCGAGAAGATCACTGGGCGCGACACCAAGGCGCCTGGATTCTTCATCGAGGCTGAGATGACCGACTTCCAGGTCGGACACCTCAGTCCCACCGAGTCCAGTCAGAGTCAGATGAAGTAGGTGAGACCCTAGACGCGGATCCAAAAACGCAGGCGAGTGAGTCGCGCCGACGACAGCGACGTCATCGAATTCTGCTACGAGTCGGTGAAGCCCGAGGGAGATTCGAGACTCGAGCTGCCTGTGCAGCCCTTGCTCCGGTTCGTCCACGACGACCAATCGGGGCTTGTTACGGTCAGACTTGCTGAGGTATAGGCTCAACGCGAACCGGACCCACTTTTGTTGGCTGAACGAGAGATCGTCCAACAGCATTTTTGTTGCCTGGTCATGACGAGCGACGGCAACCCACCGTGGCGGTTTGCCAGCGAACCAGTCCGACGGACTCCGAGTGTCGAATTTCAGCCAGAATGGAAAGTCAGCCAACACATCCAGGATCCGGTTCGTTTCTGTCTCAGCCAGTGCGACGGCCTGCTGAACACTTTCTGCCAGCACCATTTCAGATCCCGCTGTGGCTTCCACGATCGGGGCTTTCCACTGGCTTCTGGAAACCAGTGACAGCGTCTTCTCCTGGATCACGTCCAGTGGCAGCGAGTTGACGAATACTTGGGCAGGACCTCTTGAAATGGAGCCGATTGCAGCCAAGGGCACTGGGACGTTAGGCGGCCAATTTTCCAGCGGTGAGGCCCCGGTGGGCGAGTAAACCGGTCGGCCATCCCCCCGGAGAATTTCGAACGGCTCGGTGTACCACTCATCTGCCTGTGCCAACTTAAAGGGCAACCGCTGAACGGAAGACTGCTCATCGAGCGAGGTGCCCTCAAGCATCGCACGCCTAGCTTCGCTGAGGGCGGCGCCATACATCGCAAGCTTCTGTATGTCATCGGCGCCCAAGATCGCCGACAAATAAACGGTCCATCGGCCCGATCCGGAGGTCCCTGAGGGCATGAGAGAAAGGTGGAATCCTTGGCTCGTTCTGAGCTCGGGATACTCGATCAAGGCCAAGGCGTCGTCGAGGTCAAGTGCTTCCCAGAGATTGACTCTTTCAAGGAGTGCCGTTTGGAACTCCTCGCGATGAACATCGTCCGTTTGAAGTTCTTTTGGAACGTCGAGCAACTCGTAGAGTGCGGACACAAAGTCGTCGTCGCCAGTCGCCGGTCGAACTTCAACAGAGGTGTGGATTAGAGACCGCGGCCACGATCCGTTTTTGGGCTGGCCCGCCCCTTCAAGTGCTTTGGTGAGCTGATCAAGGAGTCGAGTCTTCCCGGTGCCGTTCTTTCCGTACAGGAAGGTTGACCCAGGTCGTACATCAAGATGGATACCGGACAACGGTTCAGGCCCGAAAATTGAAGCACCGAGAATTTGGTATCCACTGGCATCAAGAGGCATAGCTACTCCCTAAATTTAGGCAATGGACCAGCACATCGTAGTTTGATCCCAGCGCGAACCGACCTATCCTAGCTGAGTCTTCGCTAGGAAAGGCTCGTCACGGATCGCACCGTGGCGAGCCTTCGTAACCAGCGTTCTCGGCAACCCTAAGTTCTCTTCACGACAAGCAGAAAACCGTCGGACCCGTCGCCATCGTGGCCACTCTCGTAAGTTACGTTCTTAGCGCAAGAGATCAAAGTACGCCGTGTCCGAATTCCAAGCTATGGGATGCAGCAGCGTCCCCACCGAAGGATTGAGCGCACTCCACATCATTCCGTCCCCGGCAAAGATGCCAACGTGTCCCCAATTGTTCGGCCCCTGGGCATTCTGGACGACCAGGTCTCCTGGCTGGGGATTGTCAGTTCTCACACCGACGCGCCATTGCTCCACACGCGGAAGGTCGATGCCGGCTTGCCGATAGATCCACTGAACGTAGCCGGAGCAGTCCCATGCTTTGAATGCGGTGCCGCCCCATACGTACGTGCCGCCAACGCCTTCCAGGGTAAACCGCAAGATGTCTTTGCGGATCTCACTCAGACCTGCGAGGTGTGGGATCACCGGCGCGAGGTTCGGCGCTCCCCTGCACAGAACCGGTGCCGACCCGTCATCGAGAGCATCAACGATGGCCGTCGCTTCAGTCTCCCAGCGCGCATACAGCTCCGGGAAAGCGGACACTTGGACCGCTTGGGCAGCTTGGCCTTTGGTCATCGACTGCCAGCCACGGATATCAAGCAGCCCCCTTGGACTCCCGTGGTTGGGGCCATTGGGGCCGCCGTAGAAGGCCCGCACGATGTAGGTGGAATCCATCAGTTGCTCAATGGTCCCCCATCCCGCGGCCGGGCGCTGTTGGGCGCTGCCAAGTGAATCGTGGTCGCTACCGACACCGTCATGCGGGTAACTCAGCGAAGCAGGCACGTTCGCGTTGGCCAGGACCCTCAGACTGGATTCTTGGAGAGCCATCATGAGCGCGATGATCCGGCCATCCCGAGGTACTCCCAGCTGCTTCCCGATCGATATATAGTCCTGCGCCACAGCCGTTTGTCGGGCGGTCAGATTCAGGGAAGGCTGACTGCCGGCGCGGACAACCGTAGCGGGGGCACTCCCGGCTGGCGGACCACCCAAGGACGTCGGTGAGCAGACAGACGCGGCTTTTGCTGAACTGGCCTCGAGCACCGGCACCGCGGCGCAGAACGCAAGAGCACCCGCCAGAAACAGCGCTGAGAGCGCCGCCAGCATTGCCCGCCAAATAGCCCGTCGCCTAGCAAGCCCCGCGAGCACAACAGCGGCAGGCATCAGTACACGATCCTGCTAGGCGAAGCGTAGAAGGCGACCATGGCACAGCGATCCCTCGGTGCCGTAGAGGCTGGCGGGCAGTTCACCATCACGCTGACAGAGGCTGTGTACGAGTTTCGGGTTGCCGTCGACTGTTCCAGAACCTGAAGGGAGACGGTGCACACATGAAGCCCCTCCCAGGGAGCCGGCTGCTCGCGCACCTTTGCCAGCTCGGCGTCGCACGTCAACGACTCGACGCTGGCCGAGCGGTATGCCTGCTGGCTGGCCAAGGACGCAAATGATCCAGCGTTGACGCCTGTCGCTTCGAACTCCTGCACCAGCACCGCCAGCGGATTGGAGCCATCCGGCAGCACGTGCCACCAGGCCCGGACCCGCGAGTAAACCTCCGAGTACGACGCCGATCGGGTGTCCCACGAATAAATCGCCGTTGCTGCCGCGGAAGCGAGCTGCCGGAAGTCGGTGGTGCGCGGGGCACCATCCGGAACGGGCCCCGAAATGGCCGGAGCCGCCGTCGGGGTTTCCCGTTCCGGGCTCGGGGTCGACGTAACCGGACTATCTCCGGCCGGTCCGCTCGACGGCGACGCAACCGACTCGGCTGCGGGCCCGGATGGTGGCCGTGCAAGAGTCCACAACGCCACGGCCACTTCCAACATGACCATTGCCAGAAACCACCATCGCCTGCGTCGACCCAGACTCGCCAGTGCATTTTTCAAAGAGAACACTTTTCCACGCTCCACGCCCGTTCATGTCATGAACGGGCGATAAGGACGTGACTCAGCGAGCTGAACGCATTCCGGCCCGGAGAATCCTCCACGAGGTTTGATACAGCCGCCGGGCAAAGCCGATCTGGACGGCCACATAGCGCTCCGTGACGCGAAGCTCGGCGGCCAGTGCCGCCACGGCCCTGGTTCGTTCCGGGCCGCGGACGTCTGGACGAACTATCGTTGCCGCCGTGCGGCGGAGCACCGGCGTAGGCAAGCACTCTGCTGCTTGCTCGCAGACATCCCGGATGTTCCGGATGCGGGCATGATCAACCTCCAGAGCGTTTTGAACAGTCCTCGCCGTCTGACGGACCACCGTCGCCGCGTGCCACCGCCGGCGGTCCTGCGGCGACGGCGGACCGTACTGCCGCGGCCCGGTGAGACTGTCAACGGCGAGTTCCCACACTCCCCCAGGAACGCTCTCACGGGTCAGTTCGATAATGGTTCGCGCCCACTGCTGGTCAGCAAACTTCTCAGCGCTTCGATCAGCCCCACGGTCCATACCAAGCAGCGTCACAGCGTCGAGTGACAGACAATCATCAGCCTCTGGCTCCAGGAGCAGCGGTAGCGTCTGGTGGGTCATCTCCCGGCGGATGTGGGCCGCGCATACGTTCGCGCACACGCCCTGGACCCACGCACCGAACGGTACCCCGGGTAGCTGCCGGTAATGACCTCGTGTCACTCCATCCCAGACGGCCACGCGGATGTCCTGCATGACGTCGTCCACATCGCACGCACGCCCGATGCGCGACAGGTGCGAGACGACGTAGCGCTGCACGCCGTCCACGGCCACCATGATCTGATCGACCGGGATGGAACGCATGGCGGGCTCTGGGGCAACGCGCAGGTAAATATCTATGATTCCTTGGTTGACTTGTTCTTGTTGGGCTTGATTCGCCCGGGCTTCGACTCGCATGGTCTTCACCGCTTCAACTCGCGATTTCAATATGTCCGCGGTCAGCATTGCTGACAGCTAAAAGTGGCCACCCACAGGGCGCCAACCACGACTACACGAAGGCTATGCAAACTATTGTCAAGGATAGTTAAAGTATCGTCAAGGTTCCGGGTCTTACTTTTCGATCGGCGTTCGGCAAGAATGGTGGCATGCCCAGGATTACGCAACCTCACGACGCCGCATGGTCGGCCGACGTCGAAGCTGCCGTCGCGACCTTCGGCAACAGGTCCCGCAATGAGATCCTGCGTTATCTTTCAGCGCACGGTCCGGCCACCCGCGGAGACATCGTGGAAGCAGTGAGTGCCGGCGAGCCAAGCGTAGCGAAACACCTTCTTGCGCTGGAGGAGTCTGGCGCCATCGTGGTGGATGTGGAACCGGGCCGGCGGCATGGCCGGTCGCCGCGGTATTCAGCTAACTCGGCAAGGATCAAGGAGCTGTTGGCGGCTCATCTTCAGTATCTTCTGGAGGACTGACTGCAGCCGCTTCCGCTCCCGGATGGCGTCCAATGTCTCTGTTGAGGTATTCAGAAATGGCTTTCAACGTCTCTGGCGATACGTCACCCAATGCACGCGCGGCGAAAGACTTCACCCGGGCCGCACGGAGGGACTTCACGAACTCGAGCTGCGAATCGATCCGCTCGGGCAGTTCGGCGTCGGCACCGGTCAAGTAGGAGGGGTCCACGTTGAAGATGTTGCACAGCCCACCCAATAGCACCGGATCGCTGACTAGACGTCCAGTCCCCTCTTTCATGTAGAACCACCGCGCGCGGGACAACTTGATGCCCTTAGCCTCGAGCTCGGCCTGTACTTCCCGGAACGTCACGGGCCTTCCGCGTTCAGCAACGACGACGTCTAGCAGCAAATTCAGGCGACGAGCTAGCTGGGCCTGGGGAGACAACGTGTCGCCACGCCCCGTCTCGTCAGTCCGCATCGTCTACCCCTCGATCAGCAGTTTCGGGGCCGACGGCTCCGCCAGGCGCTTCAGCCTCCCTCCGCCCCAGTATTCCGTGAGTCTTCCGGCGCGGCAATCAGTTCCTCAATCCGACGGTCAAGACAAGACATCAGAACTGACGCGGCCGACGGCGGCAGTGGTAGGTCCCGGATCCCTGGAACCGCCGCATCCTGCCACACCTCCAGGACCGCCGGCGGCACCACGGCATTCGCGTCCAGGTGGTATGAGACCTCGGTCAGCACATCTCCAAGGGCCCGCAGAAATTCGACTCGCTCGTCTGGCGAGCCGTAGTGCCAGTACCGTTCGGCTCGGAGAGCCAAAGCCGCTTCGGCAAAGGCCTTGATCTGTGGGTGATCTTGCATGGCAAACTCCTCGCGTCCTGTGAGGATCATTTCCAAGGCCGCACTCTTCCAACATGACACCCAACGGGAGTACCCTGCATGTGTAGACCCGTCTACAAGCAATTCTTCTTTTCCTCAGGTTATGGTCTCCATGTCGAGCATCTTGATGAACAAAACGCGAAGCCGAATCGTCCGTTTCCTGCTGAGGAACGGTCCCTCGAGCTGTGGCACCATCGGCACCAATCTCCACACGTCGCCGTCGAACGTCCGCCGGCACCTCCACTTGCTTCGGGACGCCGGGCTGGTGCAACACTCATCGGCTAAGTTCAGCGCTTCCCCAGAACACGTGCAGCGCTATGTCGGAGCACTGGCGGCCGGATTCCACGTGTCCGTCATGCCGCCCCAAGGCCCTGTTTCCATTAACCATGAACAGATCTTGCCCTTTGGCCCACAACTAGGACGGAGAACCTCATGACCACCACCCCCGAAAGCAGCAGCACCGCTGACCCTGCCGACGAGCAATGGCTGACCCCGAAGGACATCTGCACCCAGCTACAGATTCCAGAGCAGACGTTCTACCAATGGCGGGTCAAGCACCTCGGCCCCCGCGCCTACCGAATCGGTAGGCATTTGCGAATCAGCCGGGCCGACTACGATTCCTGGCTGTCCTCGCGCCTGGAGGCTTGATGTCACCAAGACCTCCGTTGCCGCTCGGCACATGGGGCAAGATCCGCCGTCAGAAACTCCCAAGCGGCCGGTGGCGAGCCACAGCCAGATACCGGGATACTGACGGCATGACACGTGCCGCGGAAGCTTGGGGTGACACCGGGGCCGGCGCAGAGCGCGCCCTGGTGACCATGCTGAAGGACCGTCAAACTCCGGTCCAATCCGAGATTTCCCGGAGCATGCGGCTTTCTGAGCTCAGCGCACTTTGGTTCGCCGAAATCGAAAGCAGCGGCCGGGCTGGCCGCCGGACCATCGATGGCTACAAGGACACGTACAAACGAGTCATCTCACCTGCCCTCTCGGGCCTGCGGCTCAACGAACTTACGACCGGCAGGCTCGACCGGTTCTTGAAAAACGTTGCCATCGATCATCCAGCCACGGCCCGGCACTCAAAAATAGTCCTCACCGGAATTATTGGATTAGCCGTCCGCCACGATGCACTGCACAGCAATCCAGTCCGCGATGTCGGACCCATCAAGCTCGCAAAGAAGGACGTCAAAGCTCTATCGGTCAAAGACGTTCAGAAGCTCCGAACTGTCATTGGCCGGTGGCAGGAGGATCCCACACACCAAGGACGCCCGCGCGCCTCAGATCTACTGGACGTTCTCGACATCTTCCTTGCCACGGGTGCCCGGATAGGCGAGGTGCTCGCCATCCGTTGGCAGGACATTGATCTTCAAGCAGAGCCACCGACCATCACCATCTCGGGAACTGTCGTCATGGAGAAAGGCCGCGGCGCCTACCGGCAAGACCATCCGAAGACAAAGGCCGGCTTCCGCACGATGAAGGTGCCACCTTTTGCTGTGCAAACACTCCGCCGCAAGCAAGCAGCCGAGCAGCCCAAGCCCGAAGACATGTTGTTCCCGTCTTCCACAGGAACCGTGCGCAGCCCACACAATTTCCGCAGGCAATGGCGGGACGCCCGGGCGGGGTCCACCTTTGATTGGGTAACTCCACACGTCTTCCGGAAATCCGTTGCCACGCTGATTGACCAGGAGTACAGCTCAAAGCACGCCGCGGCACAGCTCGGTCACTCGGGTACAGCCATCACAGAAAAGCACTACATCGCGAAAGCCGCGGAATCCCCCGATCTCACCGATGCCCTCGAGCGATTCGGGAGCCAGGAACCGTCGGCTTGATTCATCTCCATATCCCCGAATCGGGACCATACGGCCTCCAGCCCGCCCCGAGGTAGTTGTCGAGACAACTGGCCCGGGAGCACATGGCTGAGAATTTGATCAGTGACTTCCGCTATCCGGGGATTCTTACAGCGCATACGGGACAAGGTTGCGAATCTCCATTGCGTAGGCACTGGCTTTGTATTTTCGGAATGTTCGTTAGCCCTCGGGAATCCCATTCAAAACCTCAAGCTGACTTCAGTTGGCGACGGCTTAGCCATCTTCGGGTATATCTCTCAGCCTGGGGCGCTTTGAGACATTGCGCTTTCGCGAAAGGAAAGCCATCCCCTGCCCATTTGTCTAAAGTCGCCTCTGCCGCCGGGTTCTAAGATGGTGTGGTGCAACAGCCCGAGAAACGCGCGCTTCGCGACAGAATTCACCTGACCAAACCTAATGACCGCGAATAGGCTTATCCCGCGGAGCCAAGGGTGTATACGAAAACTGCTTTAGGCGCAGAAAACCGTCGAGTTGTTCGTAGGTGAGTGTAAAGATGCGATCAGTGCTTTCGATCTCAACCCTGTGGCTGCCATTTCCATCAGGGTGGACCCCACGAAGAACTACAGATTTTCGCTCCAACCCATGCTCATGACACACCCGAGAAATGGCCGCCGACGCGACCTGCTTCGCCACAGGCCATTCGGACAAGGTCCTGCGAGCCACCACAATAACTCTGGCCGAAATATCTTCTTCTGGCAGGTGAGCCAACTCGGGAGCGCTGGAGAGAATCTTGTGAAGTTCACGCCAAACATTCCTTGGATGAGTCCCTCTGGTGTTGGCTACTTCTTCTATGAGCGCCCTGACATCCCCATACTCTTGCACGCTGAGACTATTCCAAGCAGTCACCGGGTTCCCTCCTGGGTCGGCCCGGTAGCGGGCAGAACACCCGCGGGCGGCTGCAAAATATCCTTCGCCTCTTCCAAGCGCTGCTCGAGCGGAGCCAGCCTGCTTTTCATGGCGATGTCCGTGAACCCAGCGACAATCAAGCCGATGACGGCAGGAACGACAACGTAGCCGGATATTGAAATGGCCCAAGCCACAGGGGTCGCGGCCTTGGCGGCCTCCGTGGTAGGCGAAGCTATTCCGGCCAGTATGTCCCAAGCCACGGCGGGGCCAAAAAAGGCGGCGCCAAGACCCCATATACAGGCCGCGAACCCCAGGCTTCCACCTGCCATCCAAATTGGAACCCACACGGGCGAGTGTTTGAAGGGCAGATGCGACAAGTCTATTTCCTCCCTCACCGCGCGGGGCGTCGGTCCGAGCTCAGCCCCGACCTAGCGACGTGTTGACCAATGAGCTGTCTCGATTTCGTCCGAGATTGCTGTCTCTGTTTCCCCCGTATGCACGTCAAGGCTCGCCGTGCCGTCCGGGATGAAGCCGTTAGCAATACCCTCTACAAACGTACGAACATCATCCAGCGGAACTCCAGGACGGAGGATCTGGACACACTCTTCTAGCGCGCGTCGCAATTCAACTGAAGCCATGTATGCCACGCTACGCCTGTCCGGCCGTTGTGGTCGAGGCCTACAATGTCCTCCTGTTCGCGATTAAGCGGCCAAGTAAGTAGCCTTTAGGCGCGTGAACGTCTGCCGAAGACCCATCTCCGGTCTCCAGCAGAGTTTTCATTTAGTGTTATTGAAGTATGTCCAGTCCGGCGCTGTCGCTGAACCTAGCGCAAGGGTTTTTCTCAGCGAGCTTTCCTTGCCGAACAGTCAATATTCGTGCGCCGTCTCATGCGCACTCGTACCGAGTACCCACTATGGCTTGTCCGAATAGAAGGCACAAACGCCCCCTCTGCTAGCTCCATTGCAAGGAGCCGGCTCCGTCCGCGGTCATGGGTGTTGCGGCAGGCCAGCCCTGCACTTCTCGCTGCGGCACAGTGAAGGTCAGGAACGAAGCTGCGCCCCCACGGTCAACCTCGCCTCCAATACAGCTTCTAGCCGCAAAACGTCGGGTAATCGTCGGCTGTTCCCGAAAACGGGCAAGAAAAAAGCCCTCCAACCCAACGTTTCCGCAGGTGAAAGGGCTTCTAATGTGGAGCTAAGGAGATTCGAACTCCTGACCTCTTCGATGCGAACGAAGCGCTCTACCAACTGAGCTATAGCCCCGGAACAGTCCGTCTCCCGGGAGGAGCAACGGTACCGGTGAACTTAGGCTACAAATATTCCTTTCGCATTGCCAATTGAGATCAGGCGCGGCGGCGCTGCAGGACGTCGTCGAGGTTGCTGAGGGCGCTCTGGGCCTTGGTGAGCGGCTTGGCTGACGGCACGGGCGGAACAGCGGGGGTTCCCTGCTTCAGGGACGGCTTTCCCACGGCCTTGGGCGCTTCCGGAAGGTCAAGCGGTTCGGGAGCAGGACGCTCAGCCTTTGCGGCCTCCACATAGACAGGCTTGGGCACATCGACGGGTTCCCAGGTGGTTTCGACCGGCTCAGGCTTAACGGCTCCGCCGGCGCTGGCGTCTCCCGCGGCGACAGCCACGGCGAGGGCGGCTTCCCTGAGCTCCATCGCTGTCAGCGGTTTCGGCGCAGGCGCGTGGGCCTCGGCATCGAACAGCGGGCTTTCCGGCTGGACAGCCGGGCGTGGCTCGTCCGGCGCGTCGGAGACCGCCTCCCGGGCCCGGACCGGGGCGCTCATGGTCGAGCGGAAGGCGGCCTGCACTTTGGCTTTGCGGTCCCGCACGGCGAGGAAACGCAGCAGCGCCACAGCGACGACGGTGGTTGCCATCCCCGCGACCGGCAGCAGGGCGGTTCCCAGCCCGAAGAGGAGCAGCACGGTGGAAATGAAAGCTGTCAGCAGCCCAACCACACCGGCGAGGGCAAGTGCGGTGCGGCCGTATCGGATCCGGAACGCGCCCGTCGTTGCACTGCCGGATGGCGCGGCTACGGTTTCGGGGCTCTTCCTGATATCCATGGCTTTCTCCTGCGGGGCGGCGATATTCATGACCATCCCGGCTCGTGGGTCGGATGATTCAATAGCTGGAACATCTGCGAAAAACTCGGCAGCGGCGTGGGCCTGGTGCCGCCGGTTCCGCAGGACGTAAGGCGCAACCCATACGATCCAGAGCACAACGGCAACCACAAGGATCACGGAGCTGCTTAGGGGGATGTCCACAATCAAAACCGTATGAGCATTCCGCCAGCGCCTCCCGCATTAGGCTCGGTGTGTCGCGGGCAACGTGGCAAATCAATGGATTTATGACCCGGGAAGAGCCTTGGCAGGTCAGGCCCGGGATGCCAGCCACCGGTTGAGCAGCCCTTCAGGTACTTCTTCCGCCGTCAACGCGAACGACCGGTGGTCAGCCCATGCCCCGTTAATGTGCAGGAACCTGGGCCGGTAACCCTCGTCGCGGAAGCCAAGCTTTTCCACCACCCGCAGGCTGGGGCCGTTCTCCGGGCGGATGTTGATCTCCATCCGGTGCAGTCCGAGGACCTGGAAACAATGGTCGGTGGCCAACGCGACTGCGGTGGGCGCGATGCCATGCCCCGCCCGTGCCTGGTCAACCCAGTACCCCAGGGTGGCCATCATGGCCGAACCCCACACAATGGAGGACACCGTCAGCTGGCCAACGATTGCCGGCGCTGCGGACCGTGGCGTGCGTTCGGTGATCAGGAACGGCAAGGCGGTGCCCTGGGCCGCCTGGATCTTCAGCGACCTGACCATCTGCCGGTAGTCCGGGAGACGGCCGCCGGGAGCGGGATTGGAAGCCTCCCAGGGCTCCAGCCACTTCCGGTTGCGTGACCTCACCTCGGTCCATTCCCGCTTGTCCCGGTACCTGATGGGGCGCAGGACCAGGTCACCACACTCCAGCGTGGTCGGCCAGATCGGACCGGGACGCACGGCAGTTACTTAGCGAGACCGGCAGCGAAGCCCGGCAGCCATTCCCGAAGGCCGGGGCCGAGGTCTTCGCTGTCAATGGCAAGCTGAACGCAGGCCTTAAGGTAGCTGAGCTTGTCCCCGGTGTCGTAACGGCGGCCGCGGAACACCACGCCGTAAACGCCGTAGCCTTCGCCTTCGCCGGCGGCCAGTTCCTGCAGCGCGTCCGTCAGCTGGATTTCGCCGCCGCGGCCCGGGCCCGTGCGTTCCAGCACGTCAAAAACTTCGGGGTGGAGGACGTAGCGGCCAATGACGGCCAGGTTCGATGGAGCCTCGTCCACGTCCGGCTTTTCGACGAGCTTGTTGATCCGGACGTAGCCTTCACCGTCAATCGCCTGGACGTCGGCGCAGCCGTAGGCACTGATCTGGGAGGGCTCCACCTCAATGAGGGCCACCACGGATCCGCCGGTTTTGGCCTGCACTTCGATCATGGTGCTGAGCAGATCATCCCGGGCATCGATCAGGTCATCGCCCAGGAGGACGGCGAACGGTTCGTTGCCGACGTGCTGCCTTGCACGAAGCACCGCATGGCCCAGCCCGTTGGGGTCACCCTGCCGGACGTAGTGGATATCGCCAAGGTTGCTGGCGGCCTGAATGGACTCAAGCTTGGCCATATCGCCTTTGGCTTCCAGCGTGTCCTCCAACGAGGGAACCCTGTCGAAGTGATCCTCCAGGGCGCGTTTGTTGCGCCCGGTGATCATCAGGATGTCGTTCAGTCCAACGTTGACAGCCTCTTCAACCACGTACTGGATGGCCGGCTTGTCCACCACCGGAAGCATTTCCTTGGGCATCGCTTTGGTGGCCGGCAGGAACCGGGTGCCGAGACCCGCTGCGGGGATTACGGCCTTGCGTACAGTCTGCTGAGAGGTAGTCACTGGACTAATCTAACGGAGGGGCAGACCATTCAATAATTCCTGCCCGCCCGTGCCCTGCATCCGGCAGACGGCACATCTGCAACGCGGAAGAGGTGACCCTATGTCCGAGCACGACAGGGCCGTCAAGGAAAGCATCCGGGCACGCCACCGGGCGCAGCGCACGGCCACGCCCTCGGGCCAGCGGGATGCCGCCGGCGCCGCCATCGCCGTCCACGGCGCAACCTGGGCCGAGCAGCTGGCAGGTGCTGCGCCGTCGACCTTTTGCGCCTATTTGGGCGTGGTGCCTGAGCCGCCCACCCTGCCGCTTATCAGCGAACTCCACCGCCGCGGACACACGGTCCTGCTCCCGGTTTGCGAACCGGGGCGCCAGCTGAGTTGGACGCAGTGGACGCCGGAAACAGAGTTCGTCCGCAGCCGCTTTGCCCCTGTCCTGGAACCCGCCGGCCCCCGGCATGGCCTGGCCATCATGGCTTCCGTGTCCGGCCTCCTGATGCCTGCCACGGCACTGGATCTGAGCGGGAACAGGATCGGCCAGGGCGGCGGCTACTACGACGTCCTGCTCGGCTCACTGGCCAGCGAAGGGTTGGAGATCCCGCTGGCGGCCATCGTCTTCGATACTGAAGTCCTGCCGGCCGGAACCATCCCCGCCGAAGCGTTCGACCGCAAAGTACCCGTTGCCTTGACCCCGTCCGGACTGGTTCGGTTGTCGCCCCCTCCTGAATAGCTCCGGCGCCGTGCTAAGGAGCTCCCCGCCGGGGGTGATAGAATTAGCACTCAGGCCCTGAGACTGCTAATGGACGGCCCGCCCGTTCAAGGCAGCGCAGGACCTCTCGTTTGCCCAAGAGGAGGATCACCAGTGCCCACTTATGCCTACGCCTGCAAGGATTGCGGCCACGCCTTCGACGTTTTCCAGTCGTTTACCGACAGCACCCTGACGTCATGCCCGGAGTGCCAGGGTGCCTTGCGCAAGAAGTTCAATAGCGTCGGTGTGGTGTTCAAGGGCTCCGGCTTCTACCGGACGGACTCCCGCGACGCCAAGGGAAGCACCGTTTCTGCAGCTCCTGCGGCAGCGCCTGCCCCGGCAGCTGCACCGGCCCCGGCCGCCGCAACCGCAGCCGCAGCCAGCTGAACGTAGTCATCACCGCGCTTCGTTAGTCACCTTGGCACCGCGTTCGACGCCGGCAGCCAAGTTATCCACATAGGCATCTTCGCTCCTGTGCCCCGCCGTCGCGGGACCATAGCGTGGGTGCCATGCCAGCCACTCTCTTTCGTCCGGGACGCGGAGCCGCATCCGCCGTCCGCCCGGTACGCCGCCCGCCGGCGGCCGGAGTCACCCGCCGCCCCGGCCGCCGCAGATTCCTGTCGTGGCTGAGCCGGAACCGGCGTCTCGCCATCGCCCTCCTGCTGTGCGCTGCCGCCGGGATCACCGTCCATCAGCTCACGCCCCCGCCCGCAGACACGGCCACGACGCTGGCGGCCGCGCGGGACCTGCCCGCCGGCACCGCCCTGGCAGCAGCCGATCTGGCGTCTGTGCGCATTCCCCCGCAGCTGGTGAGTGACGGGTCAATCACCGTGCCAGGCGAAGCGACAGGCAAACAGCTGGCGGCGCCCCTGCGCAAAGGGCAGCTGCTGACGGATTCCCAGCTGCTGGGCCCGGGACTCCTTACCGGAACAGCGGCAGGTGCCGCCGCCGTGCCGCTGAGGATGGCAGACCCTTCCTCGATCCAGCTGGTGTCTCCCGGGCAGCTGGTCAACGTGGTGCTGACCGGAGCCAACGGCTACGACCAGAACTCCCCGTCCGAAGTACTCGCTTCCTCTGTGCCGGTCCTCTGGACATCGGGGCAGGGCGGAAAGACAGGTCAATGGCTCGGGACCGCTGAAACGGACGGGCTGATCGTGGTGGCGGCCGCCCCGGAACAGGCCGCCCGCCTGGCCGGCGCGTCCACCCAGGGCAAGCTGTTCTTTGTCCTCGTCGGACCTCCCGCCGCCGGAGGGTGACGCGGTGAGCGGCGCAGCGCGGCCCGCAGGCAACCTGGCGCGGTTAGCCCCAGTGCGGCGGTTTGTTCTCCTTGAGCCACGAGTCATGATCGTCTTCGGCGCCGTCTCCCCAATTCCGGGGATCGTCCTCAGCCGCCTTGTTCGGCAGGATTCCCCCGGTACCGGCCTTCGGGTCAACGGGCGCGGCTTGGCCGTCGCCGTTGTTGTCCGGCTGGCCGCCGTCTTCGGTGTTGTCCTGGCCGTGGTCCTGCGGGGTCACAACAGCCTCCCTCTCCAGGCGTGGGGCCTGGTCATCGTTCCTATCATCTCCGGCCGTTCCCGCCGGGCGCGAGTCCAGGTCCTCGTCAAAGAAACCACCCGAGGCGGTGCCCCGTCCCGGGGGCAGGACATTTTCGAGTCCCAGGTAGCCGGCAATCCGGTCAGCGCAGGTGGACGGGTCGGTGAAGACCTCGATGGTCCACAGCGGCATGTACCGCCAGCCCATCCGTTCGAGCAACTGCGGACGGAGACGGCTCCGCTCGCGCACACTCATGGTGCGGTACTGTTCCGTGCCGTCGGATTCGATCGCCACCGGCCACGGGATATCCGCGTCGTCCTGACCCATGGTGCTCAGCGGGTCAGCCGCCGCCACCACATCGATGACGCCGTCGTACTGATGCCACACGCGTGCGCCGCGGGCCCGCAGCCGGTCACCGAGGTCGGCCACCAGCGGGTCAGCGCCGAGGGCCTGTTCGCTGGCGGCAGCCCGGGACGCCGGGGTGCCCAGGTCTGTCTTCCCGGCAATTTCGCGGTTCAGCAGCTCGTAGAGTTCCACGGCGCCGTGCGAAAGCCGCGTGTGGTCCAGGTCTTCGGGCTGGAAGCAGGTCAGGACGTGGATCGACCGGCGGGCGCGTGTCATGGCGAGGGCAAATTTTTCCCGGCCGCCCTCAGCGGAAAGCGGACCGAAATTATGCAGCGCCCGCCCATGGGGCGTCCGGCCGAAGCCGGGCGAGAAGATGATGTGGTCGCGGACCAGGCCCTGGGCCCGCTCCAGGTCAACCACGCGGAACGACTCCGCCCCGCCGCCAAAGAACCCGGCAAGTGTGGGGTGGTTGGGAAGCTGCAACCGGATGGACTCGCCAATCCGCGCCGCGTGCCGGAGGCTTGCGGTCACCACGGCCAGGGACGTGCGGGAACGCAGCCGTGCGTGCTCAAAAACCAGTTGCACCACACGGTTGACCTCGGCCACCACGGACTCCACGCCCTCGTGATCGGCACTCGGCAGTCCCGTCCCGTCGGGCAGGTACTCAACCGTCAGCGCCCGGTCCAGGCCGGTGGCAGCCTGGCCCTCGGGCAGCCGGCGGAGACCGTCGTCGTAGAAATTCTTGCTCAGCTGAAGGACCAGGTCCTCATCGACGGCACGGTAGACAAAATTCAGGCGCCACACCGGCAGCACGGCCGAGAGGGCGGTGTAGGCACTTTCCACCCGCTGGTGGGCGGCTTCGCCGGCGGCCAGGCGCTCCACGCCCACGGTAAAGGTCCGGGGGCTGGCAATCTTGGCATCGCCGAAGGCAATCACCTGCTTGGCGCGGGCAATGGATGGCAGGACGGCCTGCAGCGATGTGGCTTCCGCGTCCAGGATGACCACGGCATCAAAGCGCTGCTCAGCCGGCAGGAGACCGGTCATCAGGTACGGGCTGACCGACCAGACCGGAACCAGCATCGGTACGAGGTCCGGCGCCTGGGCGGTCAGGGCGGCCAGTGTCACGCGGCCGTCCTTGAGCAGGCTGCGGAGCAGCTGGGCCTGGCGCGGGTGCTCCGCCAACGCGGCGCTCCACCGCTCGGAAAGGTCCCAGCGCAGGCGCGCGGCACCGCTGGCAATGTGGGCGTTGTCCGCGAGCCGGTATTCGGCCTCCAGCTGGCGGAGGGCGTCGCCGTCGGACATGGCCAGGTAATCATCGCCGCTGATCATGGCTTCCAGGGCCGACTGCCACCAGGCAAGTTCAAGCTCGGCGGCCACGGACTCCGCCGGAACTTCCCGGTCCGCCAGGTCGGAGAGGAGTTCACCCAGGCCATGCTCACGCATGTTTTCCACCAGCAGGGTGCGCTCGGGCAGGGTCTTCAGCGTGTCGGTGTCCGCTACCAGCCGCTCAAGCCGCTCCATGAGTTCCTCATAGCGGGCAGTGGCCAGCGAGCCGCCGGCCGGGGTGTGCCGGAGGGCCTCCCCCAGTTCAGTCAGCTCGCGGTCCAGTGACCGGTACAGAACGTTCATTTCGGCGAGGCCTGAGGGAACGGCCGGGTGGCGCTGGGTCGTGGCGTAGCCGGACCACAGCGCCCGCTGTTCCTGGACCAGCACCAGTGAACTGTGGAGGTCAGCGATGTGGACACCGGGCCGCACGTACTCCTTGGCGACCCGGCGCAGGCGGGACCGCTGCATGGACGCCATATCAATGTTCCGCTCGCGGCGCCAGGCCGAGGTGGCGGTGGCCGAGATCAGGTCATGGACGGGCCGGTCGAAGATGTCGGGCGTGAACTTGTCCAGGCTTTCGCGGACCGCCACCAGCAGTTCGAGCTGCTCGCCCCATTCCGCAAAAGAACTGCCCAGCCGGATCTCGGCGTGCTCGGCCACGCTGTGCATCCGGTCGCGGAGGACCGGAAGGTTCTTCGCGACGGAGCGGGCCAGGTCCTGCGCTTCCTCGGTCTCTTTGCGGGTGAGGAGCCTGGCACCGTGCCATGGACTGGTGGTGGACGCCCGGCTGAAGCTGCCAAGCTCGGCTGCCCGCCGGAGCCGGCCGGCCAGTTCGTTGCGGTCGCGGATGCTGTCCAGCACGCTGCGCTTGAGCCGCACCGTGGTTGCCGGGGCCGGATGGATGGAGGTCAGTTCGGCGAGCGACTGCATGGCCTGGTACGGCGAGCAGCCCCAGCGCTGGCGGACGTTGTGCAGGGAGGCCACATGGTCCATCAGGGCGTGGCGGTGTTCGGTGAGGGTCTTGTGCAGGTTTCCCAGCTGCGGCTCGAGAGATTTCTCGTTGCGCACAATGGCGCGCACCAGCTGGGCCTTGAGCTGCTGGGGTGTGGCGGTGCCGGAAAGCTGGAAGAGGATGGACTCCAGGCCCAGGGCTTCCAGCTGTCCGGATACTTCGTTCAGGCTGGCACGGCGGTCCCCGACCACCAGGACTGACCGTCCCGCGTCCACGAGTGCGCCGATGGTGTTGATCGCGGTTTGGGTCTGGCCCGTGCCCGGCGGGGTGCTGACCACCAGCGAGTCACCGGCCCGCGCAGCGTCGATGACGTACTGCTGGTCCGGGTCGGCGTCAAGGAGCAGGAGTTCGTCGCCGGGGTGGCGGTCGTCCACGCTCGGAAAGCGCGAAGGGTCCGGTTCCTCGACATCCACCACTTCGCCGCCGCCGGCCTTGGCCAGGGCAGTGATCAGCGGGTTGCCGTCGTTGATCCAGGGGTCATCGAGGTTGCCGGACAGATCGGCAAAGGTGGAGACGAGCAGGTTGTGCTGGGCTTCGGCACCGTGGATGGGCCTGATCAGCGTGGCCAGCCGGTCCAGGACCGGCTGCGGATCGAAGCGGGCGGTGCTGTAGGCGAGGCGGGTGACGGCATTGACGTCGAACACGATCCCGTGAATGTTCTTCAGGTGCCGGACCAGGGCCGGGTTGATGTGGGCCTGCTCCGTGAGCTGCAGCTCGTAATCGTCCTCGCCGGGACGGACCGTGAGCGAAATCGCTGTGAGCATGACCGGGGCGGAAATCCGCTGCGGCTTGCCTCCGACGGCGGATGTCCACACCACAGTGCCGGCGGAGAAATACCCGGCGTCGATCCCGCGGTCGTTTGCGAGTTCAAAGATTTTTGAGCGGATATTCCGCGAGGCCCGGGCCGCCACCACGTACTGCTGCTGGTCCCGGATCAGGGTGGACAGCCGGGTGCGGCGGCCCGCCATCAGCTGCGCCAGCCCCGAGGGGTGGGCGTGGGTCAGGTCAATGGAGCCTTCCGGGGTCTTGGTGAAACGCAGCATGGTGTCTGCCCCGGTGACGGGTTTAAGCCCGGACAGCCATTTTCCGAGCTCCTCAGAACCCTCCGGGTGGCCTTGACCAACTGACACTACTGCCTTCTTTTCTGCGTTTACACGTGACGCCCTGGACCATACCGGCATAGATTCGAGCGTAGCCGCAAAAGGAGCCGGGATGAGAGACCGCAACACGGGGTCAGGCCAAATTAGGGGATTTGAACGGATAAGAGCAATGGCCGGCCTCCGCTGACGGAGACCGGCCACTCACACTGTTATTCCCACTCGATGGTTCCCGGCGGCTTGCTGGTCACGTCCAGCACCACCCGGTTCACGCCTTCCACCTCGTTGGTGATCCGGTTGGAGATCCGGGCCAGGAGATCGTACGGCAGGCGGGACCAGTCGGCCGTCATGGCGTCCTCGGAGGACACCGGGCGGAGGACAATCGGGTGGCCGTAGGTCCGGCCGTCGCCCATGACCCCAACGCTGCGGACATCGGCGAGCAGGACCACCGGCATCTGCCATACCTCGTTGTCCAGGCCGGCTGCGGTGAGTTCGGCGCGGGCAATGGCGTCCGCCTTGCGCAGCAGGTCCAGGCGTTCCTTGGTGACCTCGCCGACAATGCGGATGGCGAGGCCGGGCCCGGGGAACGGCTGGCGTCCCACGATTTCCTGCGGGAGCCCCAGCTGGGCCCCCACGGCACGGACCTCGTCCTTGAAGAGTGCGCGCAGCGGTTCCACGAGTTCGAACTGCAGGTCCTCGGGAAGGCCGCCCACGTTGTGGTGGCTCTTGATGTTGGCTGCACCTTCGCCGCCGCCTGATTCGACGACGTCCGGGTACAGCGTGCCCTGGACCAGGAACTTGATCTTCTCGCCGTGGGCCGCCGCTTCGGCGATGATGGCCAGTTCGGCTTCCTCGAACGCGCGGATGAACTCGCGGCCGATGATTTTGCGCTTGGTTTCGGGGTCGCTGACACCGGTCAGGGCGTCCTGAAAACGCTCCTGCTCATTGGCCACGTACAGCTTCACGCCGGTGGCGGCCACGAAGTCGCGCTCCACCTGTTCGGCTTCGCCTTCACGCAGCAGTCCGTGGTCCACGAAGACGCACGTGAGCTGGTCGCCGACGGCCCGCTGGACGAGCGCGGCGGCGACCGCGGAATCAACGCCGCCGGAGAGGCCGCAGATGACCCGGGCGTCGCCGATCTGCTGACGGATCCGGTCCACCTGCTCTTCGAGGATGTTCCCCGTGGTCCAGTTGGGCTCGAGCTTGGCGCCCTTGAACAGGAAGTTCTCCAGCACCTGCTGGCCGTAGGCCGAGTGCTTCACCTCCGGGTGCCACTGCACGCCGTACAGGCCCTTTTCCTCGTTGGCGAACGCGGCAACTTCGGCGCCCGCCGTCGTCGCCAGCACTTCGAAGCCTTCAGGGGCGGTGTGCACGGAGTCGCCGTGGCTCATCCAGGTGTTCTGGTGCTGCGGCATCCCCTCGAGCACGGAGCGGCCTTCGCCGAGGATGGTGGTCTGGGTGGAGCCGTACTCGCGCAGGCCGGTCTTATCCACCTTGCCGCCCAGGGCGTTGGCCATGGCCTGGAAGCCGTAGCAGATGCCGAACACGGGAACCCCGGCCTCAAAGAGATCGGCGCCGACGGACGGGGCACCGTCCGCGTACACGCTGGACGGGCCACCCGAGAGAATGATGGCAGCGGGGTTTTTGGCCAGGAGCTGCTCGGTGCTGTAGGTATGCGGAACCACTTCCGAATACACGTTCGCTTCCCGGACGCGGCGGGCAATCAGCTGCGCGTACTGGGCACCGTAGTCAACAACCAGCACCGGCTTCTGGGAAGTCTGGGGTGCAGAGGGAGTAGTCACCGTCCTAGCCTACTTTGCGCAGTTGCCCCGCCGCACATTCATGGCCGGTGGTGTGACGGAAGGAACGTACGACGGCGGGACTCACCTGCCGCCGCGGCGCGTCAGTACCGCTGGGCCGCCTGCGGGTGCGCGGCGAGCTCCGCTTCGACCTCGGCGTGGAACTTCTTCTCCACGAAGAAGGACAGGAACGGGACCACACCACCCAACGCCAACAGGATGAGCTTCAGGAACGGCCAGCGCATCAGCGTCCACAACCGGAAGTTGGAGATCAGGTACACCACGTACATCCAGCCATGCACGATCAGCACAGCGACGGAAAGGTTGAATCCACCCACCACGCCTTGGGGGTCGGCTTCGGCAAAACCGAATCCGAAGGGCTGCCCGGTGACGGCGTTCGTTCCGCCCGCGAAGAGGTACTGGCCAAACGCGTAGCGTGCGATCAGTTCAGCGCACAGCAGGAGCAGCATCCCGCCGGTCAGGTAGGCCATGACCTTGTAAAATTTCAGCGCGGAACGGATCTGGGCTTCGGTACCGCCGAAGCGGCGCTTCTTGGGCTTACCCTGGGCAGAACCCTGCTGGACGGCCGGTTTCGGTTCAATCATGGCTTTACCTTTTGTTGGAGCTGTTCAGAAGTTGCGGAGCTGGGCGGCGTAGGCGGCGCATCGTCGTGGGCGTCGTCGTCGAGGTCCTCTTCGAGGCCCCGGCGGTAGTCATCCTTCACCAGCCGCCACCAGATAAACAGCGCGAACCCGGCGAACACCACCCACTCCAGGGAGTAGAAGAGGTTGAGCCAGTTGACCTTTTGGGCTGGCGGCTGCGGGCCGATGTTCAGGGGCTTCAGATCTCCGCTGACCGCCGCCGCGCTCACGTCGGTCCCGTCCACCATTTCGGCGGTGGCGGCGACAAATCCCGGGTAGCTGCTGACGTCCCAGTAGTTGATGAGTTCGGCGACCGAAACGGCGGAGGCGTGTCCTGCTTCCGGCGCGGTCTCCGGCAGCGGCGATTCGGAGGGAATGAGCCGTCCGGTCAGGTCGACTGTCCCCGGCGGCGGCGCCACGGCATCCTTCGGATCGGACACCCAGCCGCGGGCCACCGGAATCCACATCTGGGGGGAGGCAGCCACACCGGTGAGAACCGGGGCGCCCTTCACGGCGAAGGCGGAAACCACCCAGTAGCCGGTCTTTCCGTCCTTGAGGCGCCCCGGAACCAGGACCTGTTTCGCGGGGTCGTAGGTGCCCTCTGCTGAAACCATTTGGTCGGAGACGGACCCCGGGAAGAAGTGTCCGGGCTCAAGGGTCTCCGTGAGCGCCTTGGTTTCTTCAGTGGCCGGGCTGACCGGAACCTCGGGTTGCACGGATCGGCCGAACTGCCACTGGCTGAGCAGGACAAACACCCCGGAGACGACGATCGCAAACACCAGGCCTGCGATCCATCGGGGCTTAAGGGCTGTTTTCCACACCCCTTAACCGTACTTCGTTCCGCTGTAGAACAGCTAAACGGGCAGGTTCCCGCCCTAATGGTCGAAGAACACCAGGCTCGAGTTGATCAGCTCGGCGATGACTTCGGCGTCGTAGGCCCGCCGCAGGGACTCCCGGAAGGACTCCTTCGACAACGAACGCGCCAGGGTGGCCAGCACTTCGAGGTGATCGGAGAAGGAACTGGCCGGGGTGGCGATCAGCAGGATGACGGTGGCAGGGCCGTCGGCGGCGCCGAAGTCCAGCGCGTGGCCGTACTTGGTGATGCCGACGGCGATGGACGTCCGCGAGACGTACTCGCTGCGCGCGTGCGGGAGCCCGATTCCGCCCGGCAGGCCGGTGGCGAGCTGGTGTTCCCGGGCGTTGACGTGCTCCAGAAAGCCCTGCAGGTCCGTGATCCGGCCGGCCGCGTAAAGTCGTTCCGCGAGTTGAGCCGCAGCGTCTGCCTTGTCCTTTGCCTCCAACTCCAAAATCACCAGTTCGGAGGTGGTCAGATCGGCATCATACCGGTCAAGTGGTTCGGCCAAGGCGTGTTCCTTCGGTCAGGTCAGAAGCGGGCTAACGGCATGTCAGCGCAACGGGACGATGTCCTCCACACCGAGTCGGGCGGCGTCGGCTGATTCGTCATCCGGCTGCTGCTGGCTCAGCCTTTCAGCCTCAACACGGGCGATGTAGTGCTTAATTTCGCTTTCGCGCTGCGCATCGCTCCAGCCAAGGACTTCGCCCATCAGTTTAGCGACTACGGGCACCGCGGACACGCCGCGGTCCCACGCTTCGATGGAAATGCGGGTCCGCCGGGTCAGGACGTCATGGACGTGCCGGGCACCTTCGTGGGTTGCCGCGTAGACAGCCTCCGCCTGCAGGTAGTCGTCTGCGCCGGGCAGCGGCTCGGCGAGTTCGGGCCGTTCCTTGATGATGGCGAGCACTTCGGGGGTCATGGAGCCGTAGCGGTTGAGCAGGTGCTCCACCCTGGCCACGTGGACGCCGTATTCCTCGGCTGTCCTGCTCCTGCGGTTCCAGGCGGCTTTGAAGCCGCTCGCCCCCAGCAGCGGGATGGTTTCGGTGCAGCTCGGCGGGACGCGCTCGTCCATGGTCCGGGTGGCCTCGTCCACTGCGTCCTTGGCCATCACCCGGTAGGTGGTCCATTTGCCGCCGGCCACCACCACCAGGCCGGGCACGGGGTGGGCCACCACGTGTTCACGGGAGAGTTTGGCGGTGGAGTCGTTTTCACCGGCTAGCAGGGGGCGCAGGCCGGCGTAGACGCCTTCGACGTCTTCCCGGGTCAGCGGGCGCTTCAGCACCTTGTTGACGTGTTCGAGGATGTAGTCGATGTCCTTGCTGGATGCTGCCGGGTGGGCCTTGTCCAGGTGCCAGTCGGTATCGGTGGTGCCGATGATCCAGTGCCGGCCCCACGGGATCACAAAGAGTACCGATTTTTCGGTCCGCAGGATCAGGCCAACAGTGGACTGGAAGCGGTCGCGGGGCACCACAAGGTGAATGCCCTTGGAAGCCCGGACCTTCAACTGTCCGCGGTCGGTGACCATGGCCTGGGTTTCGTCAGTCCACACACCGGTGGCATTGATGACCTGCTTGGCGCGGATGTCGAACTGCGAACCGTCCTCGTGGTTGACCACCTTGGCCCCCACCACGCGTTCGCCCTCCCGGAGGAAATCAACCACGGCCATCTGGTTCACCGCGTGGGCGCCGTAGTGGGCCGCCGTCCGGATCAGGTTGGCGCAGTACTTTGCGTCGTCCACCTGGCCGTCGTAGTAGCGGATGGACCCCACAAAGGCATCCTTTTTGAGGCTTGGCGCCGCCCGGAGGGTACCGCGCCTGCTGAGGTGCTTGTGGAAGGGCACACCCCGGCGGTGCCCGTTGGAGACGGACATCAGGTCATACAGGGCAATGCCTGCCCCCACATAGGGACGCTCGAGGAAGGGTTTGGTCAGCGGGTACAGGAACGGCACCGGGCGCGCCAGGTGCGGGGCGAGCTCCGAAAGCAGCAGGCCGCGCTCCTGCAGGGCTTCCTTGACCAGCCCGAAGTCCAGCATCTCCAGGTAGCGCAGGCCGCCGTGGATCAGCTTGGACGACCGCGAGGACGTGCCGGCCGCCCAGTCGTTGGCCTCCACGATGCCCACGCTCAGTCCACGGGTCACCGCGTCCAGGGCCGAGCCGGTGCCGACGATCCCGCCGCCGACAATGAGGATGTCCAGTTCGTTGCCCGGTTCGGTTGTGGCCCTCAGCCGGGCAATCGATGCCTCCCGGGCCTCGGGCCCCAGGGCACCGCCTTCGTTTGGAACACTGTTCATGGAACGCCTCCCCTTGCCGCTGCTGCCGGTAGTAACCCCACACTACTTCGTTGCCGCGCAGTTGGGCAGGCGTTTGAGGGCCCTTAGTTACCGGCGTACGGGGAGACCACGACGTCGACGCGCTGGAATTCCTTGAGGTCCGAGTACCCGGTGGTAGCCATTGACCGCCGCAGGGCTCCGATCAGGTTGGACGTGCCGTTGGTGTGGTGGCCCGGGCCGAAAAGCACCTCTTCGAGCGACCCGACAGTGCCCACATTGGCCCGGTCCCCGCGCGGCAGTTCCAGGTGGTGGGCCTCCTGGCCCCAGTGCCAGCCCTTGCCGGGGGCTTCCTCGGCCCTCGCGAGGGCGCTGCCGAGCATCACGGCGTCGGCGCCCATGGCGATGGCCTTGACGATGTCACCCGAGGTGCCCATGCCGCCGTCGGCGATGACATGGACGTAGCGTCCGCCGGATTCGTCCATGTAGTCACGGCGGGCGGCCGCGACGTCGGAAATGGCGGATGCCATGGGTGAGTGGATGCCCAGCGCGCGGCGCGTGGTGGCGGTGGCCCCGCCGCCGAAGCCGACCAGGACACCGGCGGCGCCGGTGCGCATCAGGTGCAGCGCGGGCGTGTAGCCGGCCGCGCCGCCCACAATCACCGGGACGTCGAGTTCATAGATGAACTGCTTGAGGTTCAGCGGTTCATGGTCCTTGGAGACGTGTTCGGCTGACACCGTGGTTCCGCGGATCACAAAGATGTCGACGCCGGCGGCCACCACGGTTTTGTAGTGTTCCTGGGTGCGCTGGGGCGTCAGGGATCCGGCCACGGTCACTCCGGCGGCGCGGATCTCGGCGAGGCGGGAGGTGATGAGTTCAGGCTGGATGGGGGCGCGGTACAGCTCCTGCATGCGGCCGGTCACGGCGGGGCTGTTGACCTCGTCCTCGAGGGCGGCGATCTCATCCAGGATGGACTGCGGGTCCTCGTAGCGGGTCCACAGGCCCTCAAGGTCCAGGACACCCAGACCGCCCAGGCGGCCCAGGGCGATGGCCGTCTCCGGGGACATCGCCGAATCCATCGGCGCCGCGATGACGGGCATCTCGAACTTGTACGCATCGATCTGCCAGGAGACAGACACGTCCTTGGGGTCGCGGGTACGACGGTTAGGGACGATCGCAATGTCATCCAGGGAGTAGGCACGACGCCCACGCTTGCCACGGCCGATCTCGATCTCGTAAGTCACTGCTCTAGGTTATCCCAGCCCCGGCGTTATCCATGGCCGGGGCTACGATGCTGGGGATGGGTAAGCGCTGGATCTTCGACGGGCACATCGCCGGCCTTGGCACCGGGTCAGGGCTGCGGGCCGTTGTGGGCCTCTGGCAGCAGTCACCGTTCGGGTCCTTCGCCGACGTTATGGTCCAGCATCCGTCCGGGCACCGCCTGCTGCTGGCCCCCACCCGGGAAGTGGCCAGCTTCATCGCCGCCACGTACAGCTTTGATTCGGTGCAGGTGGTGGAGGTGAACGCGGTGTTCGCAGACCAGCGCATCACGGTGGACGCCGGCCCGCTGCAGCTGAGTGCCGGGGTGGGCCGCAGGACCGTCCTGGGGAGGGCGCTGCAGGCAGTTCCACGGCGCCTTGCCGTGGACACCGTCTGGCTGCAGGCAATCAGCCCCGTTGCCGGGTTGCTCAGTCCCGGGGCCCGGACCTCGGGAACCGCCGGAAGCGGCCGGCTGGAGTATTACGGGGTGAGCGACCTGCACCACATCAGGTCCGCCGTCGTGCGTTGGAACGGGGTGCACGCCGGGGAGTTGGCCCCGATCACGCCTCCGGTGACCTTCGGCTTCAGCAGCGTTCCCGCCCGGCCCAGCCTGGCGAGGGTCCGCACCACCGTGGTGGACGCGCCCACAGCCGGACCCTGAGCCCCGTACCGCCGTGGAGGGGATCTGCCCACGCGGCGCGAACCTCACGGCAACCCGGGTTACGGCCCGCTTTGAGGGTCCAGGCTCAGCTGCGACTCGAACATCCTGAAGTAGCGGCCACGCAGGGCAACCAGTTCCTTGTGGGTGCCCTGTTCCACGATCTGCCCGTCCTCGAGCATGTAGACGATGTCAGCCTTCTCAATGGTGGCAAGCCGGTGGCTGATGGCGATGATGGTGCTGCTCCGTTCGGCGAACAGCCGGGTGAAGATCCTGTGCTCCGCGAGGGCGTCAATGGCTGAGGTGGGTTCGTCCATCACCATGAACTCGGCGTTCCGGTAGAAGTTCCGGGCCATCGCGAGCCGCTGCCACTGGCCGCCGGAAAGTCCGCTGCCCTTCCGCCCGCGCGGATCCTCCATCCAGTTGCTGACGTGGTTGTCCAGGCCGTTGGGCAGCTTGTTGATGAAGTCCAGCGCTTCGGCGTCGGCCGCGGCCCGGCGGATCCGGACGTCATCCCGCGGCGAGTCGACATCGCCGAAGCGGATGTTGTCCGCTGCGGTTGCAAACTCATACTTCAGGAACTCCTGGCTCAGCACCGCCAGGTGGCGGTGCCAGGAGGTGACGTCGACGGCGGCGAGGTCCACGCCGTCGAGCAATACCTGCCCGGAGTCCGGGGCGTACAGCCCGGCCAGGATCCGGATCAGCGTGGACTTTCCTGCACCGTTCTCCCCCACGATGGCAACGTGCTGTCCCTCCCGGATGGTCATGCTGATCCCCCGGATCACCTCGAGGTCGCTGCCCGTGTAGGTAAAGCGGATGTCCCTCAGCTCCACAACCCCGGGCGACTGCAGCAGCGGCGGGGCGTGGCCGGAGTGGACCGGAAGTGCCATGAACAGTTCATAATCTTTGAGGTTCGCCAGGTCCTCGTCGATGGAACTCAGCGACGACACCAGGTTGTTGGCCGTGGACAGGGCCCGGCTGACAATCTGCTGGACGTACAGGAACTGGCCCACCGGCTGCGCCCGGGCGATGATCTGCCCCACCACCCAGATCAGCGAGACCACCTCGGCGCCGTACTGCAGCGCGTCGGCGGCGAGCTGTTTAGGGATGTAGCGCCTTTGGAAGTCGAGGCGGCGGCGCTCGTCAGCGTCCCGCAGCCGGGAGCGGAGGTCCATGAGGTAGCCCACGATCCCGTACAGCCGCATCTCGGCGATGTGCTGCGGCCGGAGCAGGTTGGTTTCGATCATCCGGCGCTGCCGGCGCGAATCCACCTGGGTGTTCCAGTGCGCGATCTGTTCCCGGGACAGCCTGAACTGCAGGTAGACGCTGGGCACGATGGCCACCAGGACAATGACGGCGATCCACCAACTGACCAGCAGCAGGGCACCCACGGCAAGGATCACCGAAACGAGCTGGGTGAAGATGGCGGCGATCCGGTCCAGGACCCGGGCGTAGGAGTCGGAGAACCGCTTGGCGCGGTCGTACAGGTCCACGGTCTCCTTGTCGTCGTAGCGCCAGAACTCCAGGGCCAGGAAGCGCTCGTACATCTGGTCACCCACGATGGCGCCCACTTTGAAGCTCATCAGCTGCTGGATGTAGCGGTCCACGCTGCTGAATGCGCCCCAAAACAGGCCCAGGGCTGCGGTGATGATGACGTAGACGATGGCCTGCTGGCCCGCCGCGGCGTTGCCGGCGTAGGCGGCTGCCAGGGCCGTGGTGGTCAGCGCGGCGAAGTAGGTGGTCACCAGCGGCAGCGTCGCGGAGATCAGCGAGCCCACAACCTTCATGACGACGGCGGCGGGCGAGGCGCGGAAGCTGACGCGCAGCACCTGCGCCACGGCCCGGGCGTACGGCCGCAGGGCGAGTTTGCGCTTCGGCTCACGCGCGGGAAGGAGTTCGGCCATGGATTTAGCCTAATCCCGCGCATGGACGCAAAAGGCCGCGGGGGCTCTGCCCCCGCGGCCTCTTTTGGTGAACCTTAGCGCGTGCCGTAGTTCGGCGCTTCCACCGTCATCTGGATGTCGTGCGGGTGGGATTCCTTCAGGCCGGCCGCCGTGATCCGGACGAACTTGCCACGCGCCTTCAGTTCCGGGACGGTGGGTGCACCGGTGTAGAACATGGTCTGGCGGAGGCCGCCCACCAGCTGGTAGGCCACCGAAGCGAGCGGGCCGCGGTAGGCCACCCGGCCTTCGATTCCTTCGGGGATCAGCTTGTCGTCACCGGAGACGTCCGCCTGGAAATAGCGGTCCTTGGAGTAGGACGTGTTCTGGCCCCGGGTCTGCATGGCTCCGAGGGAACCCATGCCGCGGTAGAGCTTGAACTGCTTGCCGTTGACGAAGATCAGGTCACCCGGGGACTCGTCGCAGCCGGCGAGGAGGGACCCCAGCATCACGGTGTCGGCTCCGGCGACCAGCGCCTTGCCGATGTCGCCCGAGTACTGCAGGCCGCCGTCGGCGATCAGGGGAACCCCGGCAGGGATGGCTGCCTTGGCGGATTCGTAGATGGCGGTGATCTGCGGGACGCCCACGCCGGCCACCACGCGGGTGGTGCAGATGGAGCCCGGACCGACGCCCACCTTGATGCCATCGGCACCGGCGTCGATCAGCGCCTGCGCTCCTTCACGGGTGGCCGCCTGGCCGCCGATGATGTCCACATGGGCTGCCACGGGATCAGACTTAAGGCGGCGGATCATGTCCAGCACACCCTGCGAGTGGCCGTTGGCCGTGTCCACGAACAGGGCGTCCACGCCGGCGTCGATCAGCGCCATGGCACGTTCCCAGCCGTCACCGAAGAACCCGATGGCGGCACCAACGCGCAGCCGGCCCTCGTCATCCTTGGTGGCCAGCGGGTACTGCTCGGCCTTGGTGAAGTCCTTGGTGGTGATCAGGCCCTTCAGCCGGCCCTGCTCGTCAACGAGCGGCAGTTTCTCGATCTTGTTCGTGGCCAGTTTGTGCGAGGCCTCTTCGCGGCTGATGCCGACGTGCCCGGTGACCAGCGGCATCTTGGTCATGACGTCGCTCACCATCCGGAGCGGGAAGTCCGCCTCCGGCACAAAACGGGTGTCGCGGTTCGTGACAATGCCCAGCAGGCGCATCCCCTCGTCCACCACGGGAAGGCCGGACACCCGGTAGTGGGAGCAGATCTCGCCCAACTCGGCGAGGGTCGCTTCGGGTCCGATGGTCAGCGGGTTGGTGATCATCCCGGACTCGCTGCGCTTGACCCGGTCCACCTGGTCGGCCTGGTCCTGGATGGAAAGGTTGCGGTGGATGACGCCCAGGCCGCCCTGGCGGGCCATGGCGATGGCCATCCGCGATTCGGTGACGGTGTCCATGGCGGCGGACAGCAGCGGCGTGCGGACGGAGATCCGCTTGGAGATCCGCGAGGACGTGTCCGCTTCGGAGGGGATGACGTCCGTATGACCCGGCAGGAGCAGGACGTCGTCGTAGGTCAGGCCGATGAAGCCGAAGGGGTTGTGCTCGGGCTGGGTCATGAGTGCGCCTCTTACCTTGGTCTTGGGTTCTCGGGTAGGGGTTGCAGCTAATGACCAGCCCGTCATTACGGGACTGGTCGGTGCAGGGGCCTAATAAGTTTCTGCCTCGTGCACGGAAGCCATGCGCAAAGCTTTGAGTAAATATTAGAACCTCGCAGCCGATCCCCCTATTCCGGGAGCGCATTGTGAGCAAGGGCACTCTCGGCCCGCCCGCTGCCCTCGCAAGCTCGGCCAGGGAACCCGGCGGGCGTGGGCCCAGCCGGCGTGTCAGGTCCAGCCTGTGGCTGCCAGCAGGCGTTCCTCAAACATGGGAGTCATGCTTTCAACGTACGTCCGGCTCAGATGGTTGTCGTCCTTGTAGACGTACACGTTCCCCACCACTGCCGGGCAGCTGCCGCCGGCGCAGATGAAATCGCTCAGGTCCATCAGGTGCAGGCCGTCCACTTTGCCGCGGTAGCCCTCCAGCGGCGAGGGATCCACCAGGGACTCGCTCAGCGGCGGGTTGCACGCCGGGGCGTCCGCCGAGTAGCGCTGAACGCACTCGGGCATGCTGAAGGTGAACCGGGGGTTGTCCCGGATTCCGACGATCTCGATGCCGGCATCGGCGATCGGCTGGATTCCGTCGAGATAGGCGGGGACCTCGGTTTCGAACGGCGCCTCCTCATGGGTCAGGGTGGCCACCGTAAAGACGGCATCGGGCCGGTGTTCGAGCACGTACGCCGTGCTGGCGCGGTTGTAGGCGTTGCATTCGGCGTTCCGGGTTTCTGACTCCGCCCCGAAGCGGCAGGCGGGCATGAGCAGTGTGACCAGCTCCCAGCCGCGGGCTTCCGCAATGGGAGCCAGGGCAGCGAGGTATTGCTGGGCGTGCGAGTCCCCCAGCACCACGATCCGCTTGGAGATTTCACCGGGCGGCACCGCCTGCCGGCAGCCTTCCAGCACCGGGTCCGGCGTCGCATTCATGCCGGCACAGGGCTCATGGATCCCGGCCCAGTCATTGTCCAGGGCCGCGGGGGCAGGAATAATTCGTGCCGCCGGCGCAGGCGTTCCGCCGTTCCCCGGCGCGAGCTGGGCAGCGCCGGGTGCCAGCTCCCGGGGCTGCGCTGCGGTGGCGGCTTCCTCGGAGGTGAGGGTTGTCTGCCAGACCGCAACGGGGCCGGCCAGGACGGCGCAGCAGGCAGCGATAACGACGGCGGTGCGCCAGCTGCGCACCTGCGGCCAGCGCCACTCGCGGAGCGGCTTTTCGACAAAGCGGGTGGTCAGGACGGCCAGGATCACGGATGCCCCGATAATCGCCCCGCCCTGGCTGAGGTTGGGTGACTCGACGCCGGTGGCCGCCAGGGCCAGTACCAGGACCGGCCAGTGCCACAGGTAGAGGGCATAGGAGTTATCGCCCAGCGAAACCAGCGGCTTCCAGCTCAGGAGGCGGTCCACGCCGAAGCGGCTGCCGCTCTGGCCGGCCACGATGATCGCTGCCGCGGCGATCGTGGGCCAGAGTGCCACGAACCCGGGAAAGGCCCGGTCCACGGTCAGGACCAGCCCGCAGGAGACCATGGCTGCAAGCCCTGCCCAGCCGAGGACCAGGCGGAGCATCCTGCCGGGGTTCAGCAGGGGCAGGCCCAGCGCGAGAAGGGAGCCCAGGGCAAATTCCCACAGCCGGGTCCGGGTGTCGAAGTAGGCGTAGGCCTGGTTTGTGGCGGTCTGGTCAATCGAGAACGTGAGCGAGGCGGCAAGGATGGCTGCGAACGCACAGGCCAGGACGGCGCGGTAGCTGGTGTTGAACCGCCGGCGGAGGAGCCGCCACACCACGGCGGACCCGGCGAAAACGAGCGGCCACAGGATAAAGACCTGCCCCTGGATGGACAGGGACCAGAAGTGCTGCAGCGGGCTGGCACCGGCGTGGTCCTGGGCGTAGTAATCCACGGCGGCGTCTGCCAGCAGCCAGTTCTGCCGGTACAGCAGGGACGCCCAGGTCTGCTCGAGCACCATGGGCCAGCGGCCTTGCGGCAGGACCAGCCAGGTGCCGGCAAGGACGCCCAGGATCACCACGACGGCGGCGGGCAGCAGCCGCTTGAACAGGTGCAGCCAGTGCCGGACCAGCTTCAGGGGCGTGCCGGACTCGACTTTCCGGACGAAAGAGAGGGTCAGGAGGAAAGCCGAAATAAGGAGGAAGATATCCACGCCGCCGGACACCCGGCCAAGCCACACATGGTAGGTCACCACCATCAGCACGGCGAGCGCACGGAGCCCCTGGACTTCGGGACGGAAGGTGGGTTTCCGGGGGCCGCCGGTGGCGCCTGCCGTCTTGTCCGGGGCAGCCTCGGTTCCCGCCTTCACAAGTGACCCCCTCAAAACCGGCTGGCAAAAACATCAAGCCTATTTGACTGGAGCGCCCGCTGGCCAATCAGATACCCCGGACCCGCGGATCGGCACGAACTAAGCTGGCCACATTCAGGGAAGGGAGCGGACGTGATTGTCGAGCTGCGGATTTGTGTGCCCGAAGGACTGTCAGCAGTAGCATTGCAGGCTTGCCGGGACCAGGTGGGAACGGCTGAAACAGCGTTCTTCCCCGGGGCGTCCGTAGCTCCGAAGGGCGACCTGATCGAGGTGCAGGTGGCCAGGGAATCGGTGGAGGAACTGATCGAGAAGCTCCAGGTCCTCAAGGTGCAGGAGGTGGGCTCCATTGTCATCGCCACGCCCGAGCTGGTGTTGTCCCGCCGGGCGGAGGAAGCGGAATCCGTGGCGCCCGGGGACGGCGCGGATGCCATGATCTGGGACGAAGTCAGCCATCAGACGGGTGAGGACTCCCGGCTCACGTGGAGCTACCTTGCCTTCCTGGTGCTGGCCACCCAGCTCGCAGCCATCGGCATCGTGACGAATTCCACCATTGCCATTGTCGGGGCCATGGCCGTGGGCCCCGAGTTCGGTCCCCTGGCTGCCCTGGCCGTGGCACTGGTGAGGCGGCAATGGACCCTGGGGCGCCGCGCGGCCGTGGCGCTGGCCGTGGGCTTCCCTGTGGCCATGCTGCTGGCAGCCCTGACCGCATGGCTGTCCATCCCCCTGGGCCTCTTCCCCACCGATGCACTGGACACCGGGTCCGCCGTCGAGTTCATTTACCACCCCGGGCCCTACTCCCTGATTGTGGCGGTCCTGGCCGGAACCGCCGGGATGCTGTCCGTCATCAGCCGCCGTTCGGCTGCCCTGATCGGCGTCTTTATCTCGGTCACCACGGTCCCGGCCGCAGGGTTCGTTGCGGTGGCTCTGGTCCTTGGCGAGTACCAGAAGGCCGCCGGCTCGGCCCTGCAGCTGCTGGTCAACCTCGTGGGCATCGTGGCGGCGGCCTTCGCCGTCCTGGTGTTCTACCGGCTCATTTCCCGGCGGCTCCCCGAGGCCACGGCCAAGCGCCTCAAGTGGCAGCGTGCCCGGACCCTCGGTTAGCGGGACCGGGGATCCCTCCGGCCACGCTACGCCCGCGCCCCACCCGGCACGAGAAGCCCGCGCAACGTCTGGATAGTATCGGCCTCCGCCGCCGTTTTGTCGTCCCGGTAGCGCTTCACCCGGGCGAACCGGAGGGCGATTCCGCCGGGATAGCGCGAGGACTGCTGCACACCGTCGATGGCGATCTCCACCACGGTGACAGGATCCACCCAGACGGTGCCCGCCGTGCGCCGCACCTCGAGCTCCTGGAACCTCTCCGTCTGCCAGCGCAGCAGCGCGTCGGTGAGGCCCTTGAACGTCTTGCCCACCATCACATAGCCGCCGGGTTCACCGAACTCGCCGGCGGGGTCCAGGGCACCGAGATGCACATTCGACAGCAACCCGGCGCGCCGGCCCGAACCCCACTCGCAGGCAAGAACCACCAGATCGTAGGTCAGCACCGGCTTCACCTTGATCCAGTTCGAACCACGCCGGCCGGCAGCGTAGGCCGACCCCACCGCTTTCACAACCACGCCCTCATGACCCGCCGCGAGCGCCTCGCGGGACACTCGTTCGGCCACAGCGGCGTCCGCCGTGATCTCTCCCGGAATCCGGTAGTCGGGGGCGATGCGCCCGAGCAGGCCGAGGCGCGTGGACAGCGGCTCATCGAGCAGGTCGCGCCCGTCGAGGTGCAGGACGTCGAAGAACCACGGATGGAGCACCGCCGTCCGCGCAGCGTCCGCCCCGAAACGCGACATGGTTTCCTGGAAAGGCCGCGGACCGCCGTCCTCGTCGAGGGTGAGGGTCTCGCCGTCGAGAATCACATCCTGCACGGGCAGCCCGCGCACCACCTCCACCACCTCCGGCAGCCGGTGGGTCACCTCGGCCAGGGTGCGGGTGAAGATGCGGACATTCCCGCCGAGGCGATGGACTTGGATGCGGGCGCCGTCGAGCTTGTATTCCACGGACGCTTCCCCGGTAACCTCCAGCGCCTCACTGGTGCTGGCCGCGGTGGCGGCGAGCATGGGCAACACGGGGCGCCCGACGACGAGGCCCACGGCGTCCAATTGGGCTGCGGTGCCCGTGATGGCCAGCAGAGCCGTCCCGCCGAGATCCCCCGACAGCATGGCCGCGCGGCGGACTGCGTCCACCGGCTTGTCGGCGGCGCGGGCTACCGCGTCCGTCAGCACCCCCGCCAGGGCACCGGTGCGCAGCTCCCCCAGCAGCACCCCGGCGATGAAGGCCTGCTCACCTTCGGTGGCCGCCGCCGTGAGCCCCCGGAGGGTCGAGGCACGCTCCGCGGCTGACCCCGCGCCGCCCGCGGCGAGCAGCCGATCCAGGGCGGCGTCAAGATCGGACACGGTAAGGCCCGGTTCGGTGGCCGGTTCACCCATGGCCGCCGACATGCCGCGCCAACCGACGCCAACCCTGCCCTGGCGCGGCCGGGCCGTCAGCAATCCGACCACGGTGGGGATGTCCCCCGGTTCGAGGCGGCGCAGCAGGTCAGCCAGTGCTTCGACCTTCGCGAGCCGGGAGCGCGTGGACGTGACGGCCTGGGTTGTTCTCACGAGCTCATCGAGCAGCATGGCAACAGTCTGCCACGGCCGCCGGGTCTGGACAGCGCGGGAACACCGTTCCAGACTTGGTGGATGGGTATCATCGTCGCTAACCTGTTCATCACCCTCGACGGCGTCTACCAGGCGCCCGGCGGCCGCGAAGAAGACCCGGAAGGCGGTTTCGCCTACGGGGGATGGCAGGCCCCGGTGTCCGACGAGGAGGCCGGCGCAGCCATCGGCGAGGAAATCAACCGGATCGACGCCCTGCTCCTGGGACGTAAGACCTACGATATCTTCGCCGCCTACTGGCCCCACCAGACCGACGAGATCGGCGGCATCCTCAATAGCGTGCCAAAGTTCGTTGTTTCCAGCACTCTGACGGAGCCGGGCTGGGCGGGCACCACCGTGCTGCCGGACGCCGCGGCCGCGGGCCGGCTCCGCGAGGAATACGGCCAGGTGCACATGTTCGGCAGCGGCGCCCTCATCCGTTCACTGCTCGAGGCTGACGTGCTGGACCGCCTCCACCTCTGGCTTTATCCGGTCACCCTGGGGCAGGGCAAGCGCCTCTTCGATGCCGGGACCATCCCCGCCACCTTCCGCCTCGCGGAGCCGGCCCGATCCTTCCCGAAGGGTGCGGTGTCACTGGTCTACGAACGCGCGGGCGGCGTCGAGACGCGGGACATGGCGGACACTTAAGGGCCGCGGTCGCGGGTACACAAAAAACCGGCCCAGCCGAGGCTGGACCGGTTTTTGTGTGACCATCAGCTAGTGGCTGTGGCCTGCGTGCTCGTCTTCTTCAGCGGGCTTCTCCACCACGAGGGTCTCGGTGGTGAGAACCAGCGCGGCGATGGAGGCCGCGTTGCGGAGGGCCGCACGGGTGACCTTGACGGGGTCGATGACGCCGGCACGGATCAGGTCTTCGTACTCGCCCGACTTGGCGTTGAAGCCGTTGTTGGTTTCGAGTTCGGCAACCTTGGCCGTGACAACGTAGCCGTCGAAGCCGGCGTTCTGGGCGATCCAGCGCAGCGGCTGGACCAGCGCACGGCGGACAATGCCCACAGCTGCGGCGGCGTCGCCTTCGAGGGCCTGCACTGCGGAGTCCTCGTCGAGGGCCTTCAGCGCGTGGATCAGTGCGGAACCGCCACCGGCCACGATGCCCTCTTCAAGGGCGGCGCGGGTGGAGGACACGGCATCTTCGATGCGGTGCTTCTTTTCCTTCAGCTCAACCTCGGTGGCTGCGCCAACCTTGATCACGCCGATGCCGCCGGCAAGCTTCGCCAGGCGTTCCTGAAGCTTTTCCTTGTCCCAGTCAGAGTCGGTGCGGGTCAGCTCGGCGCGCAGCTGGGCAACCCGGGCTGCGACGTCTTCTGCGGAACCGGCGCCGTCAACGATGGTGGTGTTGTCCTTGGTGACCGTGATGCGGCGGGCGGTACCCAGCACCTCGAGGCCAACGGTGTCCAGGCTGAGGCCCAGCTCCGGCGAGACAACCTGTGCACCGGTGAGGGTGGCGATGTCCTGCAGCATGGCCTTGCGGCGGTCGCCGAAGCCCGGAGCCTTGACGGCAACCACGTTCAGGGTGCCGCGGATGCGGTTAACGATCAGGGTGGACAGTGCCTCGCCCTCGATGTCTTCGGCGATGATGAACAGCGGCTTGGAGCTCTGCAGCGCCTTCTCCAGCAGCGGCAGGAAATCCTGGACCGAGGAGATCTTGCCCTGGTTGATCAGGATGAGGGCGTCCTCGAGGACGGCTTCCTGGCGCTCGGTGTCGGTCACGAAGTACGGGGACAGGTAGCCCTTGTCGAACTGCATGCCTTCGGTGAGGACCAGCTCGGTCTGCGTGGTGGAGGATTCCTCGATGGTGATCACACCATCCTTGCCGACCTTGCCGAATGCCTCGGCGAGGAGCTCGCCGATTTCGTCACTCTGGGCCGAGATGGCGGCCACGTTGGCTACCTGGGTACCCTCAACCGGGCGTGCGTTCTCCAGCAGGCGGGCAGCAACGGCTTCAACGGAAACCTCGATGCCGCGCTTGATCTGGCCCGGCGCGGCGCCGGCAGCAACGTTGCGCAGGCCTTCCTTGACCAGGGCCTGGGCCAGCACGGTGGCCGTGGTGGTACCGTCGCCGGCAACATCGTTGGTCTTGGTGGCTACTTCCTTGGCCAGCTGGGCGCCAAGGTTCTCGTACGGGTCATCAAGCTCAACTTCGCGGGCGATGGTGACGCCGTCGTTGGTGATGGTGGGTGCTCCCCACTTTTTGTCGAGGACAACGTTGCGGCCGCGGGGGCCGAGCGTCACCTTGACAGTGTTGGCGAGCTTATCAATGCCGGCTTCAAGCGACCGGCGGGCAGCGTCATTAAACGCAAGCTGCTTTGCCATGGTTTTGTCCTTTCAAGACAGAACCCCGTGCAGCTGACCAGCGGAATGCATGGTCAGCGGCACGGGGATCCAAAAGAGTTACTTTACGACGATCGCCAGAACGTCGCGGGCGGAGAGCACGAGGTACTCGGTGCCGCCGGTCTTGACTTCGGTTCCACCGTACTTGGAGTAGATAACAACGTCGCCAACAGCAACGTCCACCGGAACGCGGTGGCCGTCTTCGAAGCGGCCGGGGCCTACTGCAACAACTTCACCCTCCTGCGGCTTCTCCTGTGCGGAGTCCGGGATAACCAGGCCGGAAGCCGTGGTCTGCTCGGCTTCGAGCGGGCGGACAACAATACGATCCTCAAGAGGCTTAATAGAGACCGACACTCGGACCTCTCCTTCTACGTCAGCAAAATTCATGGACAGTTGAGCTGCTTCGCCGTGGCTGGCAAACCGTCGTCGCGGTGCCGGCAGCAGCCTGGCGGGCCGCTCTTCATGTGTTAGCACCCTCCTAGGGAGAGTGCTAATGACGACTCTATGTATTCGTTAGCACTCGGTCAAGGCGAGTGCCAGAATTACGTCCTCGGTGGACAAGTTCGACGCTTTTAATCCACACCCGGTCCCGCAGACTCGCACCGACCGTCCTACGTGATGGCGGCCCAGGTTCGGATAATGGCCTGATGGACAGTAACAGCACCCCCAGCCCATCCGACGGCGCTCCGTCACCGCTGCCGCCAGCATCATTCCCGTCCAGGATGGCCCTGCTCTGGACGGACAGCCTGGGCAGGGCCGCGGTCCGCTCCATCCAGGTACTGGCCGTGGGCGCGGTGGCCTGGGCTGCGGTCGCGGCCGCAACCCGCGTCCCGCTGGTCACCACTCCTGTTCTGATAGCCCTGATCCTGGCGTCTGCCATGGCACCCGTGGTCCGCTGGCTCGCAGGCCACGGCTGGCCGCGTGCCCTGGCCGTCCTCTCCTCGTTCCTGGTGATCCTCGCCGTCGCAGCCGGAGTGATCGGGGGAATCGTGACTCTGGTCCGGCAGCAGTCCAGCGCTCTTGCCGTCCGCGCCGAAGCGGGCATCGCGGAGCTCCAGAAGACCATCACCACCGGCCCGCTGCCCTTCTCCAGGGATCAGATCAATGCTGCCCAGAGTGAATTCCAGAAGTTCCTCTCCGGCGGAAGCCTGGGAGCCGATGCCCTCACGGGCCTGAGGACGGCCGGGGAGATAGCCGCCGGCACCGTCCTCACAGCCGTGATCCTGTTCTTTTTCCTCAAGGACGGAGAGAGGATCCGGAACTTCCTCATCGGGTTCCTTCCGGCCGACCGCCGCGGCACCGCGCACCTGGCTGCCGAACGCAGCCTCCTGGTGCTGGGCGGGTATGTGCGTGGAACCTTGATCATCGCCGCGATCGACGCCGTCATGGTCCTGGCGGGATTGCTGATCCTGCGCGTTCCCCTGGCACTGCCCCTGGCGGCGGTGGTCTTCCTCGGCGGGTTTGTGCCCATCATCGGGGCCACCGCAGCCGGCAGCCTGGCGGTCCTCGTGGCCCTGGTGGAAAACGGCCCCGTGCCTGCGCTGCTGGTGCTGATCATCCTGGTGGTGGCCAACCAGTTCGAACACCACATCCTGCAGCCGTTCTTCATGGGCAGGGTGCTGCGGATCCACGGGCTGGTGATCATTCTTGCCCTGGCGGCAGGGGCAACCCTGGCCGGCGTCATCGGCGCCTTGCTCGCGGTGCCGCTCACCGCCGTCGGCTGGACCATCTACCGGACGCTGGCCGGGAACCGGGCCACAGGCCAGGAGCAGGACTAGAACTCGGTGGTACCGCGCAGCCGGCGCGGGCGGCCGTCCGGATCAACGATGAACCGGTTGATCGGGAGCGCCCAGCGGCGCTGACGGGGAGATACCGGCTCCGGAGTATGACGGCGCACCTGCCCGGCCGGACGGGGCCCGCGGCGGCCGGCCTGGTGCCATTGATCAAGGGCGTCGGCGGCGGCATCCCAGAGCCTGAGAGCGGACGCCGGGTCCTGGAGTTCCGGATCGTCCTGGTCCCGGCCCAGGTGTTCCGCCCAGAGCTCGAGCCGGAGCGACCGGGCCAGGGGCAGGTCCGTCTGCTGGCCGGCGCCGGTCCCGGAAAGGTCCCGGCTGTCCGCCGTTGTGTCGAGCACGGCGCAGGTCAGTTCGCTGTCGGTGGTCCAGGACCGGCGGTTGAAGTTATCCGATCCGCAGGTGAACCAGATGTCATCGATGATGCAGATCTTGGCATGGACATAAATGGGCGTGCCGGCACTGTTCTCCAGGTCGAACACCCCCACCCTGCCCGGCGCCGCCCTGCGCAGCATCCCGATGGCCCGCAGTTGCCCGAGCCGCCTGGGCGGGCCTCCGAGACGCCCGTCGGAGTCCGGGAACTTCGGAACCACGATGATCACGTTCAGCCCGGGGTTCCGCTTAAGGGCATCCGCGATGCCCGCTGCCACCTCCGTCGACCACAGGTACTGATCCTCGATGTAGATCAGCGAACGGGCCCGGGCGAACGCTTTCGCATAGGCGCGCGCAATGCTTCGCTCGCCGAAAGGCGCGAACGGGAACGGCGGCCGCTTCACCCCGTAGGTCCGCAGCAGCTGCACCGAGTGCGGGCCGGCAGGCGGCGGGGGCGGTGCAACCTCCGGGAGCGGCTCGGGATGCCGTGGCATACGGGCCAGGCGTTGCAACAGCATCCGGTACGGAGTGCGCCGGTCCAGGGGGTGCGGATCGTTCCACCGTTCGGCGAAGACTTCCAGCACATCAGCCACCACCGGCCCGCGCAGTTCGAGGGCGGCATCGTGCCACGGAGGCCGCTTCCCGTACCGCGAGTCCATGCTGACCGCTTGCGGATCTCCCTGATGCCGGGCATCATCCCGGCGGCTGTGGGAAAGGTCCAGGCCGCCCACGAACGCGACGTCCCGGGACGGATTGTCGCGGTGGCGGATGACGACAAGTTTTTGGTGGTGCGATCCGAACATCCGTACCCGTTGGTCCAGCAGCACCTCGCCGCCGGCGTCGTTGATTTCACGGCCCAGAAGCTCGTTTGACCGGCCGCTGATCGGGGCTGACACGCGTTCGCCGTGGGATCGCCAGACGAGGCCCCGCACCTCCACCCCTGCACGGGCCAGCCGCGCCAGCAGGTCGCCGATCGACGGCCCGCCGGCCAGCAGTTGCTCGTCGGCGTCGCCCCGCCAGTCGGTAAACCACACACGGTCTCCGGCCTGCAGGGCCGTCAGTTCCTCATGCAACCGGGCGAAGTAGGTGGCCCCGTGAATGAGGGGCCGCACGAGGTTGCCCTCCGACCAGGACGGCGATGCCGGTCCGCCGGCCTGCACGGCTGAGTACGGGTTTCCCCGCTCGGCCCGGCTCAGGAACCACGTACCGGAATCGCTGTCCATCAAGGCTCCTTCGTCCAGGCCATGCCGCTAGTGTCCGGTCTTCAAAGTAGCTTATGCCCGTGCAGGATTGCCGTTAGTGTCGTAACTGACCGGGAGATCCGGCCGCACGATGTCCTCCCGAAACCGACGAAGCCCTGAACAATGACTCTCCTGGGAACGGAGCTATTTCATGTCTGAGCACAGCAACACCACGTCCCGGCCCGCCGTCGGCAGCGTCCCTTTGCCGGGTTCGGAACGTCCGCCCGCCGAACGGATCCAGGCCGCGCACGGTCCCGCCGATCCTTCCCGCAGGATTGAGGTGACCGTGATCCTGCGCCGTCGGGAACCGCTGACGCAGATGCCTGCCGAACCGATGTCCCGCGAGGAGCTCGCAGCCGGCCATGGAGCCGCCACCGCGGATCTGCGGCTTGCCACCGACACGTTCACCCGGCTCGGAGCCGAAATCCTCGACGCCGACCCCGCCGCCCGCCGGTTGCGGCTGGCCGGAACCGTCGAGCTGCTGAGCCGTATCTTCGGCACCAGCCTGGAGGAAGTGACCAGCAGTGGCCCCCATGGTCACGACGTCACCCACCGGCACCGGACCGGAAGCCTGACAATCCCGGCGGAACTGGAGGGAATCGTTACGGCGGTGCTGGGCCTTGATGACCGGCCCCAGGCGCGTGCCCAGTTCCACGCCATCCCGCTGACCGCCGCCCGCACCAGCTACACCCCGCCCGAGCTGGCACGGATCTACAACTTCCCGGCGGGCGCGGACGGCAGCGGCCAGGGCGTGGCCATCATCGAACTCGGCGGCGGCTTTGGCCAGGATGACCTGGACACCTATTTCGCAGGTCTGGGAATCACCGGACCCCGCGTCACCGCCGTTGGCGTCGACGGAGCCGTCAACCATCCCGGGCAGGACCCCACCGGGGCAGACGGGGAAGTGCTGCTCGACATCGAAGTGGCCGGCGCGTTGGCCCCGAAGGCGGACATCCTGGTCTACTTCGCCCCGAACACCGACGCCGGGTTCCTGGACGCCATCATCAACGCCTCCCATGCAACCCCGACGCCGGCGGCGATCAGCATCAGCTGGGGCCAGAGCGAGGATGCCTGGACCGCGCAGGCCCGGACAGCCTTTGACCAGGCCCTGGCCGACGCTTCAGCCCTTGGTATTACCGTCACAGCCGCGGCCGGGGACAACGGAAGTAGCGACGGCGCGACGGACGGCAAAGACCACGCCGACTTCCCGGCCTCCAGCCCGCACGCGCTGGCCTGCGGCGGAACCCGCCTCGACGCGGACACGGCCACGGGAACGATCAGCTCCGAAACCGTCTGGAACGACGGGCCGCACTCAGCCACAGGAGGTGGTTACAGCGACACTTTCCCGGCCCCGGCCTGGCAAAACGGGCTGGCAGCCCGCACCCGCCGCCACAAACCGGCGCCCAGACCCGCCCCGGGGAGCCACGGCCGCGGGGTCCCGGACGTCAGCGGTGTCGCTGACCCGCAGACGGGCTACAAAGTCAGAGTGGACGGCAAGGACATGGTCATCGGCGGAACGAGCGCCGTCGCACCCCTCTGGGCTGCACTGATTGCGCTGCTTGCCCAGTCAACCAACCGGCACTTCGGGCAGATTCAGCCCCTGCTCTACAGCCGAAAGGCCGGGTTCCGTGACGTCACCTCCGGAAACAACGGCACCTACCAGGCAGCTTCCGGCTGGGATCCGTGCACCGGTCTCGGCAGCCCCGACGGGACGGCACTGTTGGCGGCCATCACATCCGGCCACTGACCGGGCAGCTTGTTCGCGGGGCGCCGGACCGCGGAAGCAGGCCGGCGCGGGACGGCGTTACCGGCCGGCGAGGTCCTCGAAGTCCACGTCTTCGTCGCCGTCGTCCCCTTCATCAGCGGCGCCCCGGTTGAGGTAGAGGATGACGGAGCCGCCCGCGGCAGCGAGCAGCGAAATCACCAGCAGGATGATGCCGCCCACGCGGGCCCCGGAGTACAGGTCCCGGATCTGCCGGGCTTCGTCGGTGGCGTCCTGGATGTCCTTGCCGCCCACGGAATAGACAGTGGCGTTAAAGGTGTCCAGGAAGAAGATGATCACCAGCAGGGCGATGCAGACGACGGCGATTGCGGCTCCGGCGATCAGGGCGGGGCGGGCAATCTTCACCAGGTCCGTGCGGTTGTTTCTGGGTGGTCCGGACGGCTGGGTGCCTGCACTGTCTTCCATAGCTTCAACCCTAGCCGGAACCGCGGCTTGGCCACCTCCACTAGGCTTGAACCCATGTCTCAAGCACCGCAGGACCAGATTGCCCCACTCCTGACCAGCGAGGGTTGGGAGCTGTTGGCGTCCCTGGGTCCGTACCGCGAGGACGAGGCGTTCGAGCTTAATTCGACGCTCCGTAAGGCCGGGCACTCCCCCGAACTCGTCTCGGCCGTGCTCACCCAGTCCAGGCTGCGCACCAAGGCAGAGGCCAAGTTCGGCGAGTTCGCCCGCAGCATGCTCTTCACGCAGGCCGGCCTTGAACAGGCAACCCGCCTCAACGTGGCCGCCCGGCACGCGGAACGATTCGCGCAGGCGGGAATCCGCCACGTGGCGGACCTCGGCTGCGGCCTGGGAGCGGACGCCCTGGCCCTGGCGTCGATGGACCTCACGGTCACGGCAGTGGAGATGGACGAGACCACGGCCGCCTGCGCCACGGTCAACCTCATCCCGTTTCCCAACGCCACGGTGGTGCATTCCGACGCCACCGCTGTTTCTTTGGACGGGATCGACGGCGTCTGGCTGGATCCCGCCCGCCGGACCACGTCCACGTCGGGGACCAAGCGGATCTGGGATCCTGAAGCGTTCTCGCCGCCGCTGTCCTTCGTGGAATCGCTCGCAGCCACCGGACGTGCGGTGGGCGTCAAAATGGGTCCCGGCATGCCGCACGACTCGGTCCCCGCCGGCTGCGAGGCGCAGTGGGTGTCCGTGGGCGGCGATGTCACCGAGGTGAGCCTCTGGTTCAATTCCGTGAGCCGGCCCGGTATTCGCCGCGCCGCCCTGCTGCTCGGGCCGCAGGGCGCAGCCGAGATCACCAGCGCCGAGGATTTCGACGGCGGCCCCACCGCCCCTGTCGGTCCGGCAGAGGGCTACCTGTACGAACCCGACGGTGCGGTGATCCGCGCCGGCCTGGTGGCCGACGTCGCGCTTGAACTCGGCGGCCACCTGCTGGACGAGCACATCGCCTACATCTGCGCCCCGGAGCTGCGGGATACACCGTTCGCCCGCGCCTACAGGGTTCTGGAGGTGATGCCCTACAACGTCAAGGCGCTCAAGGGCTGGGTCAGGGACAACGGCATCACGGTGCTGGACATTAAAAAGCGTGGCATGTCCGTCACCCCCGAAGAAGTGCGGAAGCAGCTGCTTGCCGGCAACAAAGGCGGTCACAAGGGCGGCGGCAGGGGCGCGGCCAAAACAGCCACCCTGGTCCTGACCCGGATCGGGGAGGACCGGGTGGCCATCTCGGTGGAGCCCGTCTGAGGCTGTCCTACTGGGCGCGCATGAAGTCCTCGGCGGCCCGGACCTGCTCGTCGGTGGGACGCACTCCGGTGTAGAGCACAAACTGCTCAAGCGCCTGGATGGTGGCCACCTCCGCGCCGGTGATGACCCGTTTTCCGGCGGACCGCGCGGCCTTGATCAGCGGCGTCTCGGCCGGCAGCGCCACGACGTCGAACACCACCTTGGCAGCGGCAATGGTCTCCTCCGGGAAGGACAGCGAGCCAGAGTCGGGGCCGCCTTCCATACCGATGGGGGTGACGTTAATGATCACGTCCGCCGTGTCGCCGTCGAGCGCTGCCCGCCACTGGAAGCCGTACTGTTCGGCGAGCGCGCGCCCGGTGGTTTCATTGCGGGCGATGACGGTGACGTCGGTGAACCCGGCGTCGCGCAGTGCGGCGACGGTGGCCTTGGCCATCCCGCCGGCGCCCTGGACCAGCACGGAATAGTCCGTGGACACGGCGTTGGTTTTCAACAGCTGTTCAATGGCGGTGTAGTCGGTGTTGTAGGCCTTGAGGTGGCCGTTCGTGTTCACGATGGTGTTGACCGAGTCGATGGCTTTGGCGGAAGGATCCAGCTCGTCCACGAGGGCCATCACGTCCTCCTTGAAGGGCATGGACACGGCGCAGCCCCGGATCCCCAGGCCGCGGACGCCGGCGATCGCCTGGGCCAGGTCCGTGGGGGCGAAAGCCTTGTAGATCCAGTTCAGGTTCAGCTGTTCGTAAAGGTGGTTGTGGAACCGGGTCCCGTTGTTGCTGGGACGGGCCGAGAGCGAGATGCAGAGGGTCATGTCTTTATTCAGAATGGGCACGTCACCATTAAACGCGTTCCCCAAGTAATAAACGCGTTCCCCAAGTAAGTAGCGCCAATTGTCGTTTTGAGCACCCAAAACGTCAGTTGGCGCTACTTAGTTGGGGTTAGGGGCAGCCCGTGCCTGCCGGGAAGCTTCCGACGGCGGCAGGCAGCTTCCCGGGGGCGGCCGCGTTGCCCGCAAGTACGGCAGCCAGCGCGTCGAAGGCGCCCTGGCTCCGGCCGTAAAGGGCCACCTTCACCGGCGCGGCGGAGCCCGCCAGCGGCCACGGCGCATCAAGAGTCACGGCAATATCGCCCCCTGCGGGCCGTCCCCCGTTGCCGATGAGCGTGACCAGGGGGCCCCGGCCGATGCTGAGCCCGGCCTTCGCGGCGGCAGCGGCGAACCGTGCCCGGTCCTGGTCCGAACCCCCGGCAATCCGGACGCCTGCGGGCGCGACGGGCCCCCCGCACGGCCCGGACACCATGGTGATGGCGCCCGCGGACACCCGGGCTGACATGTCGCCGCTGCTGCCGGGACCGGCTCCCGGCAGCGCCCCCGGAGAGGAAGCGGTTCGGCCGCGCCAGGTCATCATCGTGGCCACCCGCGTTGCCGCCTCGTCCAGCCTTGCCGCCGGCACCCGTCCGGCGGCCACGGCAGCCACAATGGCGGCGTGCGCCTGCCCCACGTCGGCGGGCATCAGCAGCAGGTCCGCTCCGGCGGCCAAGGCAATCGGAGCAGCGGAACCGCCGGGATATTGCTTCTGGATGGCGCCCATGTTCAGGGCGTCGGTCACCGCGACACCCTTGAAGCCCATGCCGCGCAGGGTCGCGTACGTCGGTGCTGATAACGACGCCGGGACGCCGGGTTCCAGCGCAGGCACGGCGATGTGCCCCGTCATGACGATCGGCACACCGGCGGCGACGGCGGCGCGGAACGGCTTCCAGTCGCGAGCCTCGAGCTCGGCGATGGAGGCCGGCTGCACCGGGAGGGCCTGGTGCGAGTCCACGGTAACCGAGCCGTGGCCCGGGAAGTGTTTGATGACGGGCAGGACGTTGGCTGCCTGCATGCCCTGGGAGAACGCCACGGCAAGCTGCCCGGCCTGCTCCGGGTTGCCGGACATGGACCGTGCTCCGATGGTGGGATCCGCCGGCCCGATGCTGACGTCCGAACTGGGGGCGAAGTCCAGGTTGAACCCCAGCGGCGCGAGCTCGGAAGCCATCGCCGCGCCGGCGTCCCTGGCCAGGGGCGTGCTGCCGGCGGCGCCGTAGCTCATGGGCGTGGGCCATTCCGTCAGCGGGGCGCCCAGCCGGGTCACGATCCCGCCCTCCTGGTCCACGCCAATGAGCCCGGGCCACGGCCTGCCGTCGGCGCGGGCAGCCTGTGAGAGGCGTTGGTTCACCGTGCTCATGGCAGCCGGGTTTGCCAGGCCGTTGGCGTCGAGGGGAACGTTGTCGCCCATGATGATGGAGCCGGCGAGGTGGAGGCGTTCAATGGTGGCGGCCTGGGCTGCAGGATCAGGCCCCATGTAAAGGGGCATCAGCACCTGCCCGGCCTTCTGTTCCACCGTCATCGCCGCCACGGCAGCGGCGGCAACGTCACGGTCCCGCTGTTCCGGGCCCCACCCCAAGGGTGCCAGCTGAGGGTCAGGTGACGGCGACGCTGAAGGAGGTGCCGTCGTCGGAGGTTCCGAGGCGGAAGGGGACCCTGCAGCGGACTCCGGGCCGGATCCTGAAACTTCCGGTGCCGCGGCCGGGCCGGCGGCACAGGCAGCCAGCGCGGCCGCGGCGGCTGCCGCCATGAAGAAGAGGGTAGTTTTGTGAATACTGTCACGGGTCCGTACGAACAAAGCCATTAGGTCGATGCTACCCCTGCACTAGACTTGAACGCGGCGCGCGGCCACGGACAACCGAACAGTTAGGAACGCATTTGAAGATTGATTTCGCTTCATCGAAGCAATCAACTCTTGGTGTGGAATGGGAGCTGGCCCTGGTCAACGGCCAGACCGGCGAACTGGCATCGGTGGCCAACGAGGTGCTCCGCGGCGTTGCAGCCAAACATCCCGAACTGAACGAAGATGACGAGCATCCCCACATCAAGCAGGAACTGCTGCTGAACACGGTGGAACTGGTCACGGGGATCTGCGAGACCGCCGCCGAAGCCAAGGAGGACCTCAGCAAGTCCCTGGCAGCCGTCCGCGAGATCACCGATCCCATGGGTGTTGAGGTCTTCTGCGCCGGCAGTCACCCCTTCAGCCCGCCGCAGCTGCAGCCGGTCACGGACAAGGCCCGCTACGCCAAGCTGATCGACCGGACGCAGTGGTGGGGCCGGCAGATGGTCATTTACGGCGTGCACGTCCATGTGGGCCTGGACCGGCGCGAAAAAGCCCTGCCCGTGCTGGATGGCCTGGTTAACTACTTCCCGCATTTCCAGGCGCTCTCGGCGTCGAGCCCGTTCTGGGGCGGTGAGGACACCGGCTACGCCTCCCACCGCGCCCTCATGTTCCAGCAGCTTCCGACGGCGGGCCTGCCGTTCCAGTTCCGCTCCTGGGAAGAATACGAGTCCTACGTCCAGGACATGTTCACCACCGGCGTGATCGACACACTGTCCGAAATCCGCTGGGACATCCGGCCTGTCCCGAACCTGGGCACCATTGAGATGCGCATCTGCGACGGCCTGGCCACGCTGGAGGAAGTGGGTGCCATCGCCGCCCTCACCCAGTGCCTCGTGGACGAGTTCTCCACCACCCTGGACAACGGCGGCACCATCCCCACCATGCCGCCGTGGCACATCCAGGAAAACAAGTGGCGGGCCGCCCGCTACGGCATGGAAGCCATCATCATCCTCGACGCCGCCGGCAATGAAATGCTGGTCACCGACCACCTGATGGAAACCCTGAACCGGCTCGAGCCGGTGGCCGCCAAGCTTGGCTGCCCGGACGAACTGGCCGACGTTGAGAAGATCATCCAGCGGGGCGCCGGCTACCAGCGCCAGCGCCGCGTCGCCGCCGAGCACGGCGGGGACCTGCGGGCCGTGGTGCTGGACCTCGTGAAGCAGATGCGGAACGGCCCCACGGCCTGACCCGGCCCTCCCGAAACGGGGCACTTCGACACAGACACGCCGGCCCTCGTCGTGATGTGCGACGCCCGCACGCCCAAAGTGCCCCGCGAAGGTTCCCCTGGCTTCGAACACCAACCTGCCTCAGGCCGGGAGGGACACCGCGGTGACCGGCATGGAGGAGTCCGGGGCGAAGCCGATGCCGCTCGGTCCGATTCCGGCCATCACCAGCTGCGCACCCAGGGCCGCCACCATGGCCCCGTTGTCCGTGCACAGGTCCAGCGGCGGCACGTGAAGCCGGATGCCGGCGGACGCACAGCGCTGGCCCGTGAGCTCGCGCAGCCTTGAGTTGGCCGCCACTCCCCCGCCCAGCAGGACATCCTTGATGCCGTGTTCGCGGCACGCCAGCACGGCCTTGGAGGTAATCACATCCACCACCGCCTCCTGGAAGGCAGCGGCGATGTCGGCCACCGGGACCTCCTCGCCGCGGGCTTCGAACTGTTCCACGCAGCGCGCGACGGCGGTCTTGAGTCCGCTGAAGGACCAGTCGTAGCGGTGCGGGCCGGGTTCCTCGGCGGTGCCCATGTACTTGGGCTGGCTGAGCCCCCGCGGGAACCTGATGGCTTTGGCGTTGCCGGTGCGGGCCAGCTTGTCGATCGCAGGGCCGCCCGGGTAACCCAGGCCCAGGATGCGCGCCACTTTGTCGTAGGCTTCACCGGCGGCGTCGTCGATCGTTGAGCCGAGGAGCTGGACGTCGTCCGTGATGCTGTTGATCTTCAGGATCTCGGTGTGGCCGCCCGAGACCAGCAGGGCGCCAAGGTTCCCGGGGAGGCGCGGGGCACCTGCGGCGCCGTCCGGCCCGGAAGCCGGGATCCCGCCGTCGCGCACTGCTTGGTTGGCGCTCCCGGTTGTCTTGGCATTCCCGGTTGCCTTGGCCCCGTCCAGCAGCCCGACGCCCACATGTGCCACCAGGTGATTGATGGCGTAGAGCGGTTTGCCGGTGGCAAGGGCCAGGGCTTTCGCGGCGCAGACGCCCACCATCAGCGCACCGGCGAGCCCGGGGCCTGACGTGACAGCGATGGCGTCCACATCCTCCAGGGTCACGCCGGCGTCGGCGAGCGCCTGGCGCAGCGTGGGGACAAAGGCGTCA